>JAIPJN010000002.1 GCA_021734125.1 Patescibacteria group bacterium | reverse complement strand
CAGTTAAAAGATGGAATAGTTGGAATCTTCCATTTGAGCAAACTGATTTTGATCATGTTTGGAATGGATTACATTTTTTAGAATTATTGAGACCTTATATTCACAAAGAATTGTTCCCTATTATTGTAGAAAAATGGATACATCATGATGATGTTGAAATTATTGCAGGAGATACTATTCTTTGTTCTTATTTAGGTAATAAAAATAATGAAACTGAAAAATTTCAAAGAGAATTATCTGCGGTTAATCAAATATTAGGATATTTTCCTATAAACTGCGGAAGTAGATTAGAAGAAATATTTCTTTCTTATGAAACTTTAAAATCTGATGCCGATATTTTTATAAAAATAGTTGATAAAATGGAAGCTCAAATAACTATGCTAGACTTTCCTAATGATGCTATATTAAATAAAGGCAGAGATTCTATTTTTGAAGATATTATTCTTGATTTTCTTTATATTTTACCAGATTCAGGGCAAAAAAAGATTTTAGACATAAGAGATTTATTAAAAAGAAAATGTGATTTAATTTTTGAAAAAGCTCTTTAAAAACCACAGGCAGTTAAATCAAATACACACTGCCTGTTTTTATTTTGATTTTATAAACGACCAACATTGATAGTTAAAAATAGAATGATAAAATCGTCCTGTTCCTAAAGTTTGATATTTTACATCATAAAATAAATCATAAAATTGCACGTAATCCAACAACGTGCATTTTTTTATAAATTATATTAAAAAAATATTGTTTTATTCATCGGATGCATAATTTTTGTAATTAATATTATTTTATAAATCGCACGTAATCCAACGTGCATTTTTTTATAAATTATATTTAAATATTGTTTATTTTATAATTTGGGTGGAACGCGCCGAGGCGCATATGTACGGACCAACGATCGTTGGTTAATACATAATCAAATTTATTATTACAAAATTAAAAAATGGCCAGCCATGGCTGGCCACTACATAAATTATATTTCAATTTCATCTTCTATTTCTGGTATATAACTTTCAATGTTGAATTCATCTTTTATAGCGTTTTGTAAAAATTCTGCTTTATGCCTTTCTCCATGAATTAAAAATATTTTTTTAGGTCTTTTAGAAAAATGTCTTATCCATGCCATTGTTTTAGGTTGATCTGTATGTGCTGAATATCCTCCTATTGCTTTTACCTGTATATTTCTATTGTAATAAGAACCTTCTATCATAACTTTTTCTTCCATTTCGTATAAAGCCCTTCCTAATGTTCCTTCTACCTGATATCCAATAAATAATAAATAATTATTTGGATCTTCTACATATCTTTTTAAGTGTTTTAATATTCTACCTCCAGTACACATTCCAGAACCTGCTATTATTATTTTAGGACCATTTATAGAATTTATTTTCTTTGATTCTTGTACCGTTTCTGTAAATTTTAAACCTTCGAATTTAAATATATCATCTCCACTTTTTATTATAGCCATTGTTTCTTTATCATAAAGCCTTTCATATTTCCTAAAAACATTTGTAATTTTTATTGAAAGTGGCGAATCTAAAAATACTGGAAATGGAGCTATTTCTCCATTTTCTACCATATGATTTATTTCAAATAATAGTTCTTGAGTTCTTTCAAGCGAAAATGAAGGTATTAAAAGCGTACTTTTATTATTATATACATTATAAATAATTTGTTTTAATTTTTGCAATCTATTTTTTGAATCTTCATGGATAATCCCTCCATATGTAGTCTCTATAAAAACATAATCAGCTTCATCTATAAATTTTGGGTGCCTAACTATAGGAACTGGGTAATTTCCAAGATCTCCTGAAAAAACCAATTTTTTGCCCTCTGCAAAGATCTCTACTATAGATGACCCTAATATATGGCCAGCATCTTTAAATATAAATTTTATTTCACCTAAATCTATTTCTGTATCATATTTAACTGCTTCAAATAAATCCATACACCCTACAGCATCTTCTCTTTCATAAGCTGGTAATCTACCAGTTTGTAAATATTGCGATAATTGTATATTTGCAGAATCTTTAAATAATAATGAACAGATGTCTTTTGAGGGTGCTGTTGTATATATTTTTCCTGAAAAACCTTTTAAATAAAGTTTTGGTAATAATCCACTATGGTCTATATGAGAATGCGTCAAAAAAACTGCTTCTATTTTAGAAGCATCAAAAGTAAAATCTTCTAAATTCTTTCTTTCAGATCTTTCACCTCCTTGAAACATTCCACAATCTACTAAATATTCTTTTCCTGAATTTAAAATAATATGATGACAAGAACCTGTAACGCATGAGGCAGCTCCGTGAAATTTTATTTTCATAAACCTTTTTTATATTTTTTAATAATCTCTTAATTTTTCTATTTTTAAATTTTTTCTAATTTTTTCTAGAGCTTTTGCTTCTATTTGTCTAATTCTTTCTCTAGTTACACCAAATTCTTGTCCAACTTCTTCTAGGGTATGAGTTATTCCATCTATGATACCAAATCTCATTTCTAATATTTTCTTTTCTCTAGGTTGAAGTTCATCTATAATTTCATTTACATGATCTTTTAATAATCCTTGTTTTATGATTTTTTCTGGAGAAGCTGTTTTTTTATCTTCTATAAAATCCGCTAAAGTAGAGTCTTTATCATCTCCTTTATTTCCAACTGAAGTTTCTATTGACACTGTATCTTGAGAAATGTCTATTATGTGTCTTATTTTTTTTATATCTTCATCCATTTCTGATGCTATTTCTTCTGGTGCTGGCTCTCTTCCTAATTCTTGAAGTAATAATCTTTGTTTTTGTTGAAATTTATTTATAGTTTCAACCATATGAACTGGTATTCTAATAGTTCTTGATTGATCTGCTAATGCTCTAGTTATAGCTTGTCTAATCCACCATGTTGCATATGTAGAAAATTTATATCCTCTTCTATAATCAAATTTTTCTACGGCTCTAAAAAGCCCAACATTACCTTCTTGTATTAAATCAAGTAAAGATAATTTTCTTCCTGTAAATTTTTTAGCAATAGATACTACTAATCTTAAATTTGCTTCTATTAATTTTTGTTTTGCCAATCTTTCTCCTTTATCTTTTCTTTTAGCAAGTGCTATTTCTTCCTGAAAAGTTAAAAGATCTACATTTCCTATTTCTTTTAAATACATTTGTATAGAGTCAGAAGATATAAGCTCTGCTTTTTCAAGCAAAGATTTTCTACCTTTCTTTTTTGGAGTTTTTTCTAAATCTTCTTTTTTAGTTCTTTCTTTCTTAGAAAGTAACATTGATTCTTTTGTTTCTAATACTTCTATTCCTAAGCTTTCTAAATTTTCTAAAAATATTTCATATTCTAAAACACATTCTTCTATATTTTTTATAGAATATAAAATTTCGTCTTCAGTTATGAAGCCTCTAGATTTACCTCTTTGTATAAGTTTATTAATAACTTCTATATCCCAATAAGGATTCTCTGAAGAAATAGATTTTAAATTTATTTGATTTGACATTATTTTATTTTTGAAAGTTGTTGAATTTTTTTAATTAATACCCCCTCTAATTCTTGGAGTTCTTTTTTATTTGCTTTATTTTCAGCTTCTTTTATTTTATTTTTTAGTAAATTTATTTGTTTATTTATAAGATCTTTATATAATTTAGAAATATATTTTTGTATTTCTTTATTATAATCAAACTTTGAGTCAGAAATTTCTTTCTCACTAAGTATTGCTAAATAACTAATATAATTCTTTTCGAATCCTTCATTTATAAGAAATTCAGTAATATTAGATTTTACATCAGTATTGTACCATTTGAGTATACTTTCTGCAATATTTATTAGTTTTTTATTTATTAAAATATTTAAATTTATTTTTTCTAATATTTTTATTGTCTCTTTTTTATTTATAAAAATAGAAATTACTAATTCTGATAATTCATATTTGTTTTTTGGCTTAATTTCATCTTTTTTTTGTGGTGTATAATTATTTTGTTCATTACTTTTTATCTTTTCTAACTCTTCTTTTATTGTATTTTGAGGAAACATAAAATGTTTCATTATTTTTTTTATCCATAAATCCTTTTCTATCTCTGAATTTAATTTATTTATTTTATAAAGAAATTTTTGTAATTTTTCTTTAATAATTTTTATATCTTTATTTTTTGTTTCTTCTATTAATTTTTCAAAATAAAAATCTATATAGGGTTTTGAATTTTTTATTGATTCTTCCCAAGAATTTTTATCTTTTCTTATACATTCATCAGGATCTTTATATTTTTCTTCAAGAGATATTATATTAATATTCATATCTTCTTTGAGAGCTATTTCTATAGCTCTTTCCGTTGCATTTTCACCTGCCTTATCTTTATCAAAACAAAAATGTAAATTTTTAATATATCTTTTTAATATTTTTATTTGTTTTTCTGTTAGTGCTGTCCCAGAACTAGCTATTATATTTTCTGTTCCAAATTCTACTGCTGTTATAAGATCCATTTGTCCTTCAACAATAATTACAAAATCTTTTTGTTTTATTTTTGATTTTGCTATATCTAATCCAAAAAGAATAGAACTTTTATCATAAATTTCAGTTTGTGGAGAATTAATATATTTTGCTTGTTTTGAGTCTTTTTCTAAAGTTCTTGCAGTAAATGCAACAACATTTCCATACAGATCTGATATTGGAAACATAACTCTATTCCTAAATCTATCATAATATCCTCCATTATCTTTTTTAATTACCATTCCAGATAAAACTAAATCCATATCTTGATATCCTTTATTTTTTAGAAATCTGTAAAGATTGTCCCAATTATTTGGAGAATATCCAATTTTAAACTTTTTTATTGTTTCGTTTTTTAATCCCCTATTTTTTATATACTCTAAAGCATTTTCACCTTGTTTTAGTGTTAATAATTTTTGATAATATTTAGATGATAAATTTAATATTTCTAATATTTTTTCTCTTTTACTTTGTTCTTTTTTTGTATAGTTATTGGTTTTTAATTCTACTCCAGCTTTTTGTGCTAAAATTTTTAAAGCTTCTTTAAAATCTATTCCTTCAATTTCTTGTATAAACGTAAAAGCGTCTCCACCTTTACCACAACCAAAACAATGAAATATTTGTTTGTCTTGAGAAACTACAAATGAAGGAGTTTTTTCATTATGAAAAGGACAACAAGCTTTATATGAGCCCATTCCTGCTTTCTTTAATTCTAGATATTCAGCTATAATATCTACAATGTCTATCTTTAATTTTATTTCTTCAACATTATCCATTTCATTTATATTATAATATTTGTCTTTATTATACAATTTTTTATTTTTTTTAATGTAATTTGTTTAATGTAATTTGTTTAATGTTTTGTTTTATTATTTTTGCATGAATTTTTGCGGGCGCACAATGTGAATGGCCAGCCATGGCTGGCCACTACAATATGTTTATTAATTAACATTTTTATATAAAATTGCACTTAATTTTAACATGTATTTTATTTGTAAAATAATGTTTTATTTTATCATTTCTGTGGGAACGCGCCACGGCGCGTTCCTACTACAATATGTTTATTAATTAACATTTTTATATAAAAAACCATCATATATTTATGTATATTACCATAATTTATTGATTTTTTTGTTAAAATATGCTATAAAATGGTATAATTTAAAAGATATTTAGACTCCCTTAGCTCAATTGGATAGAGCGACTGGCTTCGGACCAGTAGGTTGTGGGTTCAAATCCTACAGGGAGTACCATTCTTCGCTTCTTACGAAGCTACAAATGGCACGCCTTTCTTCGCTTCTTACAAAGCTACAAATGGCATGTCCATTTATAGATGAGTAATTGAAGCGAAGTATGTTATTCGTAGCTCGAAGAGCGAAGAATGACTATTATAAAGCTAAGTGAATATACTTTATGAAACTTTTTTTAAAAAGTTTAGAAAGGCGCAACAATAATTTTAGAGTATAATTATCCTTCGTAATCCCCTAGGACAAAGGATGATTGTAAAAATATAAAGGAGGAAAAAATGAGGGAAAAATATTTACCTAGTAAGGAACATGCTTTAATGATTGAAAGCATAAGAAAAAGTTATAATGAAATTTATAATTATCTTATCTCTTTAGATTTTATTTCAGAATTAAAATCTATAAAAGAAAAAAATCCTACAAATAAAAAATTAAATTCTATTTTAATTTTCTTCGGAGCTTCTTATTTTAAAAAATATATTGAAAATAGTAATATTATTAATAATAAAAAATTAATGAAGGTTATTCTTTCTGTATTATTTGATATATTAGAAGCAGATCAAACTGATAGAATACTTTGGATAACTTATTCCAAAAAAGATTTTATTAAAATAAAAGAAGAATTATTAAAATTTAATTTTAGAGGTAAAAAAACTTTAAAGGGTTATTTTTAATTTAATAGCTCTTTTTTAATAAAAGAAAAATATTAATATAGAAAATATTCCTAATATTAAACAATATGGGGAAAATTTGTATAAACTATTTTTCTTTATAATATTTAATAAAAATTTTAAAGAAAGAACTCCAATTATTAAACAAACTATCATTCCTATTATTACAGCTTCTACATTTTGTATTGATTGTAAATTTCTTATATCAAGAAGTGTAGCACCTAATATTGCAGGAATAGCTAATATAAAAGAAAATTTAGCTACTTCTTTTTTATCGATACCTCTTACCAACCCCATTGAAACAGTCATTCCTGATCTAGATATTCCAGGTAAAATAGCACAAGCTTGAGCTAATCCTATAAGTGTTGAATTTTTTGTATTAATTTTTGTATTAATTTTTTTAGCAAATTTAGTTACAAAAAGAACAAAACTAGTAATTATTAAAAATATTCCTATTAAAAATAAATTTTGATTTACTATTTCTAAAGAATCTTTTAATAATATTCCAAATATAGCTGCTGGAATTGATGCTAAAAAATAATAAAAAAACATTTTTAAAGCTTTTTTGTCTCTTTTTAGAACTCCAATAATTAATTTCTTTATATCTTTCCAAAAAACTATAAATATAACTATAACACTAGCAAAATGTAATGCTATATTAAAACTTAATGTTTCTTTCATTCCAAATAAATATTCTAAAATAACTAAATGTCCAGAAGAAGAAATGGGTAGCCATTCCGTTATTCCTTGAGTTATTCCTAAAATAAAAGCTTGAAATAATGTCATATTTATTTACTTAAAAATTTTTCAATTCTAAAATCAAAAATTATATCACTTTTATATACTGGTTTTTTTAATACTATACCTTCTAGTGATGTGCATCTTGATAATGCTACATACATTTGCCCATGAGTAAAACAACCTCTTCCTGTATCTATTATAACCTTATCAAAAGTCTTTCCCTGACTTTTATGTATTGTTATTGCCCAAGAAAGTTTTATTGGATATTGGATAAAAGAGCCTGATATTTTTTGATTAATTTTATTCTCTGTTTCATTAAAAACATAAGTATATATATCCCATTTATTTGGCTCTACATTTACTATATTACCGCTATCCAACTTAATTATTATTATATCATTTTTTGTTACAAAATTCTCTTTTATATCTATAATTTTTCCTATACTTCCATTAACCCATCTTTTCTTAGAATCATTATTAATCAACATAACTTGAGAACCTATTTTCACATTTAAAGCTTCAGATGTAGGATAATATTTTGAATCAAATTTACCTTCTATTTCTGCCTTATAATTATATTTTCTACCTTTTATTTCTGATAATTTTTCTTTATTTATATTTTCAGCTAATTTATTCGTACTTGTTAGAGTTATATATAATTCATTATCAAATTCTACATTTAAATACCTTTTATTTATTGAATTTAAATTTTCTTGATCAATTTTTTTATTTCTGATTAAATTTAATAAATTTATAAAATCATTATCTTTTTGTCTATATATTTTTTTTAATTCTATTATCGCAAGATCTACTTGAGACATAACATAAGCTGAAAAAAAATATGGAGTTTTATATAAAAAATAATTTAATATTTTTTTATCTTCATATGTAACTACTGGTGGTAGTTGATATAAATCTCCAACAAAAACAATTTGTATCCCACCAAATGGTTTTTCATTATTTCTTGATAATTTTAAAAATTTATCAATACAATCTAATAAATCAGATCTTACCATTGATACTTCATCTATTATAATGAGCTCTAAATTTTTATATATTTTATTATTTTTCCCTTTTTTAATTTTATCTATTGTTATATTAGGCTTAAAACCAAAAAAAGAATGTATTGTTTGTCCTTTTACATTTAAAGCAGCAACTCCTGTTGGAGCTAATACTACTAGATTTTTTTTTATATTATCTCTTAGATATTCAAGTAAGGTTGATTTTCCTGTTCCTGCTCTTCCTGTTATGAATATATTTTTATTAGAGTTTTTAATTAAATCTATAGCATATTGAATTTTTTCTGTTATTTCAAAATTCATTAATTTCTATAATTTTATTTCTTGTTTTTTCACCTTTTAATATTTTTATATTTCTTTTTTTTACTTTAAATTCTTTTGCTAAAAATTTAATTAAATCTAAATTTGCCTTACCTTCTATTGCAGGTTTTTTTATTTTTATTTTATATATTCCATTTTCTTGATATATTTTTTCTTCTTTTGAGTTAGGTATTACTTTTACCTCTAATATCATAGATTTGTTATATTTTCTTTTTGTAATAATTCTATTGTTTTTCTGTTTTTCATTACCCTTTCTAAGTTTGATATATATCTTGGATCTTTTAAATTTTTTTCTATAGTTTCATACTCTGGATGAGAAGCATAAGTTTTTTTAGTTTGTTCTATTTCTTCTTTTAATTCTTCTGGATCTACTTTTATTTTTTCTTCTTCACCTATTTTTTCTAATATTAAACTTGATATAACTCTTTCTTTTGCTTTTGGTTCAAATTCTTTTTCTAAATCTTCATCAGATTTTTTTATTGAATCTTTGTATGAATCCCATTCCATTCCACTTTGTGAAACAGAATTTTTTAATTCTTCTAGCATTTTCTTTGTTTCAAGTTTTATTAATCTTTCTGGAATTTCTGAAATTTTTGATTTATTTTTTATTTCATCTAACAATTCTATTGTTGTTTTTTCTTTTCCTTTCTCTAACCCTTCTTTAGTTACATTTTCTTCTATTTGTTTTATAAACTCTTCTTTATTTTTAAAATTTCCTAAAGTTTTTACAAATTCATCATTTAATTCTGGTATTTCTCTTTTATAAACAGTTTTAATTTCACATTTAAAATTTATTTTTTTACCTGCTAATTTACTTTCAAAATAATCTTTAGGAAATTCTAATTCAAAATTTTTAGTCTCTCCTGCTTTCATTCCTTTTATATTATCAAAAAATCCAGGAATAAATTTTTCTTCTTCACAAACAGAATTAAAATCATTTATTTGACCATCTTCTAAAATAACTCCATTTTGAGATAATTCTAAATTCATTGTAGCTTTATTTCCTTTTTCTATAGGTTTATCTTGAACACTTTCTTTTGATCTCATTTCTAAAAGTTCATCAATAGATTTTTTTGATTTTTCTTTTATTTCTTCTTCTTTATATGAATTTTTTATTTTAAAATCTAAATTTTTGTATTTTCCAAGCTCTATTTTCGGAACAAGCATGAGCTTAGCTGTATATTCTATAGGATTATTTGGAACCATTTTTTCAATTTTTATTTCTGGCTCTACAAAAAATTTAACATCATCTCCTATTTCTTTCACTGCTTCATAATATGAATTTTGTACTATTTCTTCTAAAGAATTTTCATATATATTCATTTCTCCTACTTGTTTTGAAACAACATCATAAGGAGCTTCTCCTTTTCGGAACCCTTTTATTTCAATATTTTTTGAAAAATTTTCAGCTGATTTTTCAATATATTTTTTATAATCTTCGTAAGGTACAGTGATATTTAAAATTAATTCAGTTTTTTCTTGCTTTTTATTAACTTGAATAGACATTTTTAAAATTTTTATTTTTTAAGTATAACCTTATTTTTATCATATTTTATTAAAAATATCAAACTATTTTTTAATGTTTATAATTTGATTAAAAAAGAACAGGACGACTTTTAATCGTCCTATTCTTACATTAAAATATATTTTTATTTTTCATTTTTTCTTGGTCTACCTCTTTTTTTCTTTGGCTGTTCTTTGCTTTCTTCTTTCTTTGTTTTTTTAGTTTTTGATTTTTCTTCTTTCTTTGTTTTTTTATTCTTTGTTTTATTTTTTATTTTTTTAAAAAAAGTTTTTTTCTTTTTTGGTTCTAAATCTTCATTCATTTTATCAACTGTTTCTTTGTCATATCTTATAATACAACCCACTCCAACTAATATTAAAACTAATTCTGCTATTTTTCCTATTATTGGTAAAAATCCAATCATTGGAAATAATATTGCACCAATAAATGCAGCTATGTATAAATTATCATCATCAAATAACATTTTTTCTATAAATAATCCTATAGCAATGGCAGAAAATATATAAGCAAATATGAAAAGAAAAACAAAACTTAAAAGTAAAAATAATGCTATATTTATTCCAAATATACTTAAAGCTAATAATATGAAGGCAATAGGAAATAGTAATAATGTTAAAAATCCTACAAGTAAATTATCACCAAATTCATTCATATATTTTTCAGAAACTTTTTTCCCTATATTTTTTGCATATCTTGCAAAAAGAAAACCTAAAAGTAATAAAGTTGAAAAGCTTATTAATACATTAGCTATTGTGATCCCATTTAAAAAATTTCTTATATCTCTTGATTCTTTATTAAAATTAAAATGATTTATAACAGGATTGTATTTTGTTATTTCAGCTTTGATGTTTTCTGGATTAAGATTCGTTTTTGTATTTATACTATATTTTAAATTTTGATTTACATCTGCTGATTCTCCAAAATATAATTTTTCTCCCGCTAAAACAAAATTTCTAAATACTATATTATTTAAACTTGTATTTGTACTTGTAACGTATAAATCTTTACCTATTAATCCGTTTATATTTGCTTCATTTGATACTATATAGGTGCTATTTTTTGAACCAGTATCTATATTCACTATATTTCCAACTGATAATATAGAATTTGCTCTTTCTTTTGTTACTACATCTAAATTATTAGAAATAGCAAGTATAGTTCCAGATATTTTACCTGTTAATTCTACTGAATTTCCTATAACATATAAATTACCATTTATTTCTCCTGATATTTTTATATCTGTCCCTATTATAAATGCATCTCCATTTATAATACCTTGTAAATCAATAACTTCACTTTTTGCAAAATATGAAGATTCTACAATCTCATTTTCCTTCAATAAAGTATAATTATCATTTGCTTGAACTTTCGTAAAAGAAAATACACCAACAAATATTAAAACTATAGCAAAAAACAAAGCCCCTATTTTTAGAAACTTATTTTTTTTCATAAATTAAATAATTAAAAATTAACCTTTTATTTTTTATAATTGTACCATATTTTTAATTTTTTTTCTTCTTTCTTTATAATCTGGAATTATTTTTTCTACCTCATGCCAAAAATTTTTTGAATGATTCATTTCTTTTAAATGACAAAATTCGTGTACAACTATATATTCTCTTAATTCTTCTGGAATATATATCACTTTATAATTAAAATTTAAATTTTTATTACTAGAACAGCTCCCCCATATTGTTTTTTGATTTTTTATATAAATATTTTTATATTTTATTTCAATATTTAATTTTTTTATTATTTTTTTTATTTCAGAAAGTGCTATGTTTTTATTTTTTTTATAATCTTCTTTAGTTTTTTTTGATAAATTTATTGGTTTATCTTTTTTTTGTTCTATTTTTTTATCTATCCACTCTTTTTTTTGTTTTAAAAAATTATCAGCAAATTTTTTATTTCCTAATCTTGGTATTGTAACTATTATATCTTCGTTATTATCAATTCTTATTGAATAATATTTTGATTTTTTTGATTTTGTATAAAATATTTTTTTCATTTGTTGTATAATGGAAGTATAAGTATTTTTTAATTATATTATGATAACTACTGAAATACAAAAGTTAATAGATGATTTTATTCTATATTTAGAAGTTACTAAAAATAGAAGCTTAAAAACTGTAGAAAATTACAGAAGATATTTAAATAGATTTTTTAATTCTATTGATATAAAAAAAATTTCTGAACTAACTAAAAATCATGTTGATAATTTTATTTTAGATTTAAGAAGATCTAAAGGAAGTAATGAAAATAAAACTAAAACATCAACTAGAAATTATCATTTAATTGCTATTAGAATGTTTCTTAAATATCTTGCAAAAAATGATGTTAATTCACTTGCTCCTGATAAAATTGAATTAGCAAAACAAGAAAGTAGACAAGTAGAATTTTTAGAAAAAGATGAGCTTGAAAAAATAATGAATGCGCCTTATGATACAAAATCTTCTGAAATTATAAAATTAAGAGATAATGCTATTTTAGAAGTTTTATTTTCTACTGGTCTTCGTGTTTCAGAAATTTGTAGTTTAAAAAAAGAAGATATCAATTTTAATAAAGAAGAGTTTACTATTAGGGGTAAAGGAGGAAAAATAAGAATTGTTTTTTTGTCAGATAGAGCAAAATATATATTAAAACAATATTTAGATAAAAGAACTGATGTTTATCCATATCTTTTTATTAGGCATGATATTGACCTTGCAAAAAATGAAACTAAAAATTTAACAACAAGAAGTATACAAAGATTAGTTAAAAAATATTCTAAAATAGCGGGAATAACAAAAAACGTTACTCCTCATACTATAAGGCATTCTTTTGCTACTGATTTATTATATAATGGAGCCGATATAAGGTCTGTGCAAGAGATGTTAGGACATTCTAGTATCACAACAACTCAAGTTTATACTCATATAACGAATAAGAGGTTAAAAGATATTTATAAGAAAAATCATTCTAATTAATTATTAGAAATTCCATTTATTGCTTCCATTGTAGAATTAAAACTTCTTGTATAATCTTCAAATACTGGTTGTAAAAACTTTATTCCTATTTGAATTCCTAATGCTATTATAATTACTATTACAAATATAATGACTTTGTTGAGTATCATTAATTTTCTAATTTTTTTTACTTCTTTTTTTACTTTTAGTATTTCACTCATTAATTCATCATGTCTTTCTTGTTTTTTATTCAATAAGTTTTTTATTGAATAATTATTTTGTTCTTCTTCTATTTCTGCTCTTTCTTTGTTGTTTATATTTTTATCTTTCATACTTTTATTATATTTAATTATATTTTTTAAGTCTTCTCCAAAGTTTTAAATGTTTTTGTAGCTTCGCAAGAAGCGAAGGGTGGCTTTGCTATTCGTAGCTCTTCGTAATTTGAATAGTAATTCTTCGCTAAAGCTCACCTTGTTCGCTAAGAGTGTAGAATGGAGCCACTAACAGGAATCGAACCTGTGACCTACTCTTTACGAGGGAGTCGCTCTACCAACTGAGCTATAGTGGCCTATTGCTATATTATATCATATTTTGACTTTTTACTTAAAAATTGATATAATTTTTCTTATAAAAACGCACCTGTAGTTCAACGGATAGAACAAGAGCCTTCTAAGCTTTAGATCTAGGTTCGATTCCTAGCAGGTGTACCATTCTTCGCTTCTTACGAAGCTACGAATGGCACAGCCACCCTTCGCTCTTCCGAGCTTTGGATGACACAGCCACCCTTCGCTCTTCCGAGCTTTGGATGGCACAGCCATTTATAGATGAGTAATTGAAGCAAAGTATGTTATTTATAGCTCGAAGAGCGAAAAATAACATTCCTAAAAAACAGTAAGTGTTAATCTTACTGTTTTTTTATTCAATTTCTACTACTGAGAAATTTTCTTCTATAAAATATTTTTTAGCAAAATTTGAAATATCTTCTGCTTTTATATTTGATATTTTATTAAAATATTCATCTAAATGAATTATTTTATTATTATTTCTGTATTGAACTATATAAAAATTTATTAATCTTTCTAAATCTGAATAATATCTTTTATTATTAATAATGAAAGATTTTTTAAAATGTTCTAAATCTTTTTGTTTTATCTTTTTTAATTTTTCTATTTCTTCTTTAAATCCATTTAATATTTTTTGTTGATTTTTTATATTTATATTAAATTTAAAACTTATATATCCAGTATCCTCTAAATAACCTACTTCAGATTCTGGCCAATATGTAATTCCTTCTTGAACTCTAAATCTTTGTATTAAAGCAGATGTATATGAGGAACATAAATATTCTTTAATAAAATCAGTTGTTATAAAATCTTCTCCTATATTATTTAATCTAAAAGAAATTAATAATATTGTATTTTCTAAATTTTTTTTATATTTTTTATAATGATTTATTTCTTTTGGAAGTCTTTTTTTATTTTCACTTTTTTTATTTAATTTTAATTCTTTGTTTTCCAAAAGATCTTTTATTCTTTCTATATTAAAATTCCCAGCTGTTAAAAAATATATATTATCTAATGTATAAAATTTATTTTTAAAGTTTATTAAATCTATAGATTTTATTTTTTTTATAGATTCATTATCCCCAAAAACATTATTAGCTAATGAGTGATTTTTGAATAAATTTTTGTATATTAACTGCCAATAATATTGATTTACGTTTGAATTATTTTCTGATAATTCTGATAATATTATATCTTTTTCTTTTTTTAAATTTTCTCTAGAAATGAACAAGTTATTTATTGAATCTATTAAAAAATTTAGAGCTATATTAAAGTTTGAATTAGGATTAATAGTATAATATGAGGTAAATTTAGGATATGTGTAAGCATAATATTCAATCAAATTCTTATCTAAAAATAAATGCTTATCATTTTCTGTTTTAAATGAATTATTTTTATCAAATAAATGTTCTAATAAATGTGCTGTTCCATTTTTTGTTTTTTCATCACTTGAAAATCCGGACTTAATATTAAAAGAGCAAATAGAAAAATCAAAATCTCCTTTAATGTGAATTAAAGGTACTCCTGATTTTAATTTTATTTCTTGAATATTGTGTTGCATAAAAAATAGATTAAAAGCCCTCTGTTTTATGAGAGGGCTTAATGTGTTGAGAAAATTTATTTTCCTCTTCCTCCAGTTCCTCCACCAGCGGAACCACCACCTCCTCCAGATTGTCCTCCGGAGCCTGCATTTCCAGTACCATGACCACCTTGACCACCGCCTTTACTCATAATTAAATACCTCCTATAACTTGGTAATATTTACCTAAATTTTAACAAAATTTGTTTAATATTACAAATTTTTATTTATTCTTATTAATTATTTTTATTACCGGAATAACACCCTTATGATATTAAAATAAAAAATCTCTCTTTTTTAGAGAGATTTATCTAATATAACATTGGAAAATCTTTATCTACCCAATCTCCATGTATATCACAATGAAATATTGCATGATATTCATCTTCTATATCTCTGTAATGTGGTATTTCTTCCCTATCATCTATTTCTGCTTCTTCTTTTTCTCTTTTATTTATTTCATTAATATTAAATATTTCAACTATTTTTCCTTCTTTGTAATCTTCTAATTTTTTTAATTTTCTTTCTTCTATAATACACCCATTGGCATCACACAAATATAGAAACTTTTTTCTTTTCTTTTTTCTGTCTGTAACAAATTTAAAATCAACACTAACTTCTATTTCATAATCTGAAATTTTTTTTATTTGTGGAGTGTGTCTTTTTTCTAAATATGTTGGATTATCTGAGTTTTGTATTGTATTATATTTATGCATAAGATACTGAATAAATTATTTATGCATCTTATACTAATCTTGTTTTAAGAATAATATTTTATTGTTTTTTTGTCAAATTTTTGGTAAATTTTTGATGTTTGATTAATAAATTATTGTATTATTTTATAATATTATAAATTATATTTATTATGGCCAACCATGGTTGGCCACTACATTTTTTAAAATTAATAAATTATTTTATATTC
Organism: Patescibacteria group bacterium; assembly: GCA_021734125.1. Classification (GTDB taxonomy): domain Bacteria; phylum Patescibacteriota; class Patescibacteriia; order JAGPKW01; family JAGPKW01; genus JAIPGT01. The sequence continues at coordinate 41,495 of JAIPJN010000002.1, read as the reverse complement.
ACAATATTTCGTTTTTATTTTTTATTTTTTAAAATTGACTTTTGGGTTATATAATGTTATTATTTTTCTATATTTTATGGTGGTATTAGCTCAGTTGGTAGAGCATCGGGTTGTGGTCCCGGTTGTCATGGGTTCGAGCCCCATATACCACCCCAAATTGACTATTTCCGAACAAAATAAAAAAACCATGTAAATTACTTACATGGTTTTTATTTTTAAAGCAAATTTGCAGCTTGATTAGCTAATTTTGATCTTAAAATCTCTGTAAGATTAATAAAACAAAAATTTTCTTCATCCAAAAATTTATCAATCAAATAAGCAAGGCCATTAGAAGTTTTATCTAAAAATCTAGAATCAATTTGATCTAAATCCCCAGTTAAAACAACTTTAGTTCCTTCTCCACACCTAGTTATGATAGTTTTCATATCTTTTGGTGTTAAATTTTGAGCTTCGTCTATTATAAAGAATTTGTTAGAAAGGCTTCTTCCCCTTATTGATTCTAAAGGTTGAACAATTATTAACTCTTCTTTTATTAAGCCCTCAAATTTTTTTGTAGAATATATAGATTTCCCAGAAAAGTTCCTTTTATTAACTTGAGTATTTTCTTTTTTTCTTTTAAGACAATATCTCAATATAATTTTAATATTATCTATTATAGGTTCCGTCCATTCTTGCATTTTTTCACCAGTATCACCAGGCTTAAATCCCAACTCATAAGATCTGTTTATCGGAATATTAGGTCTTGTAATTATGATTTGTTCATAATTATTCAATTCCCTTTCAAGCATAGCAAGTAAAATAGCAATAAAAGTTTTTCCAGTTCCGGCTTTTCCAGTTAAAGCTACAATGTCTATAGATTTATCCATTAAAGCTAACATAGAACATTCTTGCTCCATATTTTTTGGAAATATCCCATAAATAGGTTTAACTTTTCTTAAAAGTTGTTTTTCATTTTCTCCCCAAATTTTTTTATACGCAAACCCATCTTTTTCATCAATTTGATATCTAACAGATCTTATACCATTTGTATAATCTTCATTTTCTGGAAAAATTATACCATAATTCTCAAATCTATCTGTTTTATCTTTTTTATAATCTTCAGTTTCTACTTTATGTATCTCTGCCTTTATTCTAACTGCTTGATCTTTACTAATTAATATTATTTCTTGATTAATTGATTTTTTTTTAAGATCTTCTTTCAAAATTATAGCTGAAGAAATTATAATATCATCATTTTTTTTAATATCTCCTTTTAATTTATTTATGCCTTCGACATTGATAATTAATAAAAAACCTTTTTCTTCAGTTATTTTATTATCAATTCCAATTGAATCTATATTTCGTATTGCCTCCCTTGCATTTCTTCCAACTTCTCCTTCTTCTTTCTTCAATCCATCTAATTCTTGAATAACAATAAATGGAATATATACATTGTTATTCTCAAAAGAAAATAATGAATCGGGATCATGAATTAAAACATTTGTATCAAGAATGTAATTTTTAATAATGCGATCTTCTTCCATATTTTTTTTCCTCCATATATTTTTGTTATTTACACTCTAATACTTTTTATTCAGATTTGCAATTATTTTAATTCTTTGTTATATATATTATATATTCAATTTAAGGAGGATCAATATGAGTAAAATTAGTGGAGTTGTAAATCCAGGACAGACTTTCAATATTGGAAGTAAAGACCATCTAACGCAAGTTCAACATAAAGGAGATAGGGCTGATATTGTCGATCATCTCGATAAAGGACCTGATCCCGTTAATGTTCATGTTATAACGTCTGTCGATAGAGATGGTAACATCAGTACAAAAATTGATTAATTTCTCTTAAAAGATAATATCTTACACCTTTTTATTATCTTTTTCGGGTTTCTATAATAGAAACCCGTTTTTTATTTTGAATATATTTTGTATATAATTTAGTAATACCTATATAAGTATTAAATTAAATTATGAGAAAAATTATTTCTTCTTTTTTTATTATCTTAATAACATTATTTTATATAAATACTACTTTTGCATTAGATTGTCCAAAAGGTAAAACCGAATGTGATCATCCTTGTCCTTTATATGTTGATGAAAATGGAGATGGAGAATGTGATAATTTAATAGAAGAAAATATAGAAGAAAAAAATATTTTATATACAGATTTAAAAGATAAAGATATTATTGATAATTTTGAAATTAAAACTGAAGAAAAAATTGAGACAGAAAGACCTTATAATTTTATATTATGGTTTTTTAGTCCAATATTATTATATTTTTTAACCTGGATTTTACAAAAGAAAAATAAAATAAAATTGATAACTCATAAAAGAATTTGGAATATTTTACTTTTAGTAACTTTTTTGATTTCTGGAATTTCTGGATTAATTTTAGCTTTTGGAATAAATTATGGAATTACTATCCCCTATCTTCAATTAATAAAACCTCATGTGAATTTAGGCATAGCTATGAGTATTATATCTATAATACATATATTCTGGCATCTAAATTATTATAAAATAATATTTAAAAAGAATTAGTATTTTCCCAATTAAAAGTTTTATTTCCAAAATGTCCCCATTTTGATGTGTTTTTATATATAGGATTTTTTAATTTTAAATCTTTTACAATATTTTTTACCGAGCAATCTTTTAATAATTTTTTATATAAAGCATTGTCTTTTTTTTCTAAATCAATATCTTTCCCATCTATATTTAGACTAATCATCACTGGATATTCTATTCCTATAGAATAGGCTATTTTAACTTTTACAAAATTTTTAGCATTTTTTAAGAAATATAAAGCTATTTGTCTAGCCTTATAAGCTCCAGATCTATCTACTTTTGTATAATCTTTCCCAGAAAAACATCCACCACCTATTTCAACCTGAGGTCCATAATTATCTACAGCTATTTTCCTACCAGTTAAACCTGTATCAGCATCAAATCCTCCAATTTTCCAATCACCACAAGGATTTATATATAATTTATTAATATAATCTTTATTATATTCTTTTTTATACCATTTTTTTATTTCAATTTCTAAATCTTTTGTTAAAACATTTTGAAAACTACAAACAATTGATTGAATTTCTTTATTTTTATTTATTGTGATTTGAGTTTTACCATCAAATGGATATTTTTGATATATAAATTTACATAGACTTCTTGAAAGATATAATTCTTGAGGAATATTTTCTTCATTATCTAAACAAGCATATCCAATCATTATTCCTTGATCCCCAGCTCCACCTATATCTACGCCTTTTGCTATTTCTGGGCTTTGTTTTACTATATTTATTTCTATATCTTCTACATTTGCATATATATTTTTTACTATTTTCTCTATTTCTTCATTCTTATAATTAGCATTAGTTGTTATCTCTCCACAAATATATATTTTTTTATGACCACCTAAAACTTCTATCGCAACTCTAGAATTTTCATCCTTTTCCAAAAAATAATCTAAAATTGAATCTGAAATATTATCAGCCATTTTGTCTGGATGTTTTGGTGTAACGCATTCTGCAGTTTTTAATATCATTATTTTTTCTTATTTTTTTTATATAAAATGTAAGAGTATAATATTGGAATTATAGCACAAGCTACTATTACTGGTATTAATATATAAATTGGACTTACACTTAAAAATATTTCAATTATAAATAATAAACCTGAAATTATAAAACATATTCCCGCTAATCTATGAGTTTTATTCCAATTATCTTCATTTTCTATAGCCCATGGAGTTTTTACTCCAATAAAATAATTTTGTTTTATTTTAGACATATAATTCCCCATAATAATAAACATAGTCCCTATACCTCCTAAAATAAATGGCTCTATACTATATTGCGGATTTAATGTTAAAAAAATTGTTATTAAATATAAATATATGAAAAATGAAAATATTGTTATATTAAGTATTTTCCAAGTTTTTTCAAATTGTTCATATTTTTTATTTTTTGGATCAATTTTTCTAAAAATAGGATAAAGTATAGAAAAAAGTAAGGGTATTGAAAATAAGCCTAATAATCCATTTAATTTATTGCTATATTTATCTACTTCTCCATTAATATTCCAATGCATTGGGATTCTATCAGGAAGATCATTCCATAAAAATATTGTTATTAATAATACAATTAATAATAAAGAAAATTCTGCAATCATTATTTTATTTATTTTTCTCATATTATTTTTTTAAATTATTAAAAAATTTTGTTAAAACTCTTTCTAAAAATGAAGCATTTAAAGAGTAAAAAATATATTTTCCTTTTTTTTGAGATGTAACAAGTTCTGCTTTTTTTAACACATCCAAGTGATGTGATAAAGAGGATCCTCTTATATCAAAATATTTTAATATTTCCCCCGCAGACATATCTCTTTTTTTTAATATCTGCAATATTTTCCTCCTATTTGGATCTGATAGCGCTAAAAATATTTCATTCATATGTTTTTATTTAGATAGTTATCTAAATATTAAAGTAATGTTGTTAATTTGTCAAATTGTTTATTATTAATTTAATATAAAATTTAGGGCTAGCCATGGCTAGCCCCTACAGATTTTAATATATATTTTATTTTTAAAATGATATTTTATGTGTTAATCTTGTTTATATAGACTAAAATAAATATATGAAATTTATATCTTGGAATGTTAATGGGATAAGGGCTTCTTTCAAAAATGGCTTTTTAGATTTTTTTAAAAATGAAAATCCAGATATTTTATGTTTACAAGAAATAAAAGCTCAAGAAGATACATACCCAAAAGAATTAAAAAATATAAAAGGCTATAATTTTTATATGAATTCAGCAGAAAAGAAGGGCTATAGTGGAACTGCTATTTATTCTAAGATAAAACCTTTAAAAATTATCTATAATCTTAAAACTCCTGAACTTGATAAAGAAGGTAGGGTTATAACTTTAGAATTTGAAAATTTTTATTTAATAAACGTCTATACCCCTAATTCTGGAAGAGATTTAAAAAGATTGGAATTTAGAAAAATTTGGGATAAAAAATTTCTACAATATGTAAAAAAATTAGAAAAATCTAAACCTGTTATTATCTCTGGAGATTTAAATGTTGCTCATACTGAAATTGATCTAAAAAATCCTCAATCTAATAAAACTACAAAAACAAAGCCTGGAAACGCTGGTTTTACTGATACTGAAAGAAATAATTTTTCTAAATTTTTAAATTCTGGACTTATTGATACTTTTAGATATTTATATCCTACTGAAATAAAATATTCTTGGTGGAGTTATATGTTTAATGCTAGAAAAAATAATAGTGGTTGGAGAATTGATTATTTTTGTATTTCTAGTATATTAAAGGATAGTTTAGAAGATGCATTTATGTTAAGTAATGTTTTTGGGTCTGATCACTGCCCTATTGGTATAAAAATAAATATATGAATAAACTTGAATTTCAAAATATAAAATTTATCAAAGATAATAAAATAATTATAAATAACTTATCTTTAAATTTTGATAGTAAAAAAGTTTATTCCTTAGTTGGTCCAAATGGTGCAGGAAAATCTACTATTGGAAAATTAATTATGGGTTTTTCTGGTTATAATAAATTTGATGGTGATGTTATTTTTAATAATAAATCTATAAAAAATTTAAATATAACAAAAAGAGTTAATTTAGGAATAACTATGACTTTACAAGAACCTGTTAGATACTCTGGAATAAGTATAAATGATTATTTGTCTATAAATGATTCTGATATTTTAAAACAAAAAAAATGTTTGGAAAAAGTTGGCTTAGATTCAGAATTATATTTAGAAAGAAATTTAGATGAAACTTTATCAGGTGGAGAGAGAAAAAGAGTTGAATTTGCTAGTATTCTTCTTATGAAACCCAAAGTAATTATATTAGATGAGCCTGATTCTGGAATTGATATAAATTCTATAGATTTTATTTCAAAAATGCTTCGTGAATTTCAGAAAATGCATTCTATAGTTATAGTAATAACTCATAATATTGAAATATTAGAAAAAACAGATTATTCGTATTTAGTATGTAATGGAAATTTAGTTGATTTTGGTGAAAGTAAATATATAAATAAATATTTTAAAAATAAGTGTATAAAATGCAGTCACAAAAACACACCGGAAAAAATAATACAGATATAACTAAAATAGCTGAAATACATGAAGAAATAAAAAATACAGATGTTGCTACTGTAATTGTTTCTGAAAATAAAGTTAATTTTTCAAGAAAAGTTGAAGGACTTGAATTATCTTTTACTGAAAAAAAAGATAGTTTAATGCTTAATATAAACGTTTTGGATAATACTATTATAAAAAATCCTGTTGATTTTTGTTTTGGATCTTTAAATAAAAATTTTAATCAAAATTTAAAAATAAAATTTAATATCGGAAAAAATTCTTATATAAAAGTTTATTCTTTTTGTATATTTCCAAATGCTGATGGCGCTTTTCATATTATGAATGGAAATATAAAAATTGGAGAAAATTCTACTTTAGAATATATTGAAAAACATACTCATAATGAAAATAATACTAATTTAAATATAAATCCAAAAAGTAATATTTTAGTATCTAAAAATGCAAAATTTATAACTAAATTTGAAGTTTTAAAAGGATATGTTGGAAATTTAAAAATTGATTATAAAATGAGGTTGATGGAAAATGCTACCTGTGATGCTAGTGTAGCTTTGAAAATGAGTGGTAAAGATACTGCGAATATAAAAGAAAATGTTTTTATGAATGAAAATAATTCTAAAGCTGTTTTACTTTCTAAAATTGCTAGTTTTGATAATTCTACTGCAAAGGTTTTTAATTATATGGAATCTACCGGTAAAAATAATTTAGGACATATTGAATGTCATGAAATATTGCAAAATAAAGGTGAAGTTTCAGCTTATCCTTGTATAAAAGTTGCTGATAGCTCATCTAGAATAACTCATGAAGCCAGTTTAGGTGGAGTTAATAATAAAAAACTTGAAAGTTTAATGTCTAAGGGTTTAACAAAGAAAAAAGCAGAAAATTTACTTATTTCTGCTCTGCTTAAAAGTTAATTTAAGTTTTTATAATAGTTCCACCTTTTAATCTCAATAGTTTGGTTTTATCTTGTATTATTGTTCCTAAAAAATAAAATATTAATATTCCAAATATTAATATATATTTTAGATCTATTTCAAATGTTGTAATTACAAATAATATAAATGCTACCATTATAATTCTACCAACTCTTAACCCCTCTTCTCTTATAACTGTAAATTCATCTACAAAATGGCCATTATCAGCCCATTTTTCATAATAAAAAGTTTGGTATGGCACTTTTAAAAATATTCTTGAAAAATCATGATAAACAGAGGTTATAAAAATATCAAATGCTGTATGAACAAATATTTTTAAAAACCAGCCAATAGCATTTAGAAAAGATGCTATTTTTATCATTTTATTTTTTTCAAATTTATCTGTAGCTTTTCCTAATAGAATATTTAATATAACAGTTCCTAAAACTATCAAAGAAGTTGTTATTCCTACTGCTTGATATTCTTTATTTAATAATAAAAATATCATTATTGGCCAAATTATAGCTGCAATAATACTTTCTGCTCCTTCTAATATATATATTAAAAAATCTTTTCTATATTTTTCATCAAATAATTTGGAAAAAGTTTCAAAATATTTAAATGAATAATTTTCATTTGCATGGTCTATTTTTAAAATTGGAATTATCGATAATAAATAAAAAATAGCTGTTGTTATAAAAAGATAATTATACCCAAGTTTTGTAATTATTAAAGCAGCTGAAACTGGAATTACTATACTAATAATAGCAATCATACTTCCTAGCATTCCTATTTGAGTTCCTCTTGTATTTTTGTCTGTTAATTTCGCAAAATTAACATGATAAGGGACCCAATAGAAAGCTGTTCCGAATGCCCCTACTGAGAAAAATGTTAATAGAAAAAATATATTATATGGTTGAAAAAATATAAACATTAAATAATAAATAAGCAGTAATATTTTTCCTAATATTATTGATTTTTTAATTCCAAATCTATTTATAAAAATTGAGCCTATTGGTATTATTAAGAAAGCAACTAAATGAAATAAAAAATAATATACAAGAACTAATTCTAAAGAAAAATTATATTTTTCATAAATAAAAATAACTCCAAATATTCCAACTAAACTTTGGCCTATTGTATGAAGTTGTGATAATAAAAATAAATTAAATAAATTTTTATTAACTTTTAACCTTTTTTTTCTTTTTTCCATGAATAAATTATATCATGTTTACAACCCTTGTTCTATAACTTTATCACCTGTTGCTTCTAATTTATAAGAGATTTTATATATTTCTCCATCACTACAATAAGAAAAATAATATTTATTATCATCTAATGGATCGTCTGGAAATTTTGGTATATAAACTTCTTTAGATGATGAATTGTTGCTTAATTTTTTTTCTAAAATATCCCATCCTTTTTCTGTAGGTTTATTACAAAATCCCGTTTCTGGATATTTATTATTATACAAATGATAAATCTCAAGAGCTGTTTGCACTTGTCTAATATTGGCTTGTCTTTGTGTGTCTCTTGCTGTAGGGATAAGTGAATCTAATTTATCTGCAGACATAACACCTATTGTACCAATTATACTCATACTTACCATAAGTTCTGGAAGTGTGAATCCTTTGTTATTTTTACTATTTTTAGACATAAAATTCATTTTTATAATCTATTTTTTTAACATATTCTTTGTTTTTTGTCAATGTTTTGAAAAAATAATCGTATTTTTATCTTATTTTAATTTTATTTTAATTTTTTGGATATATTCTTTAATTATGAAAAAAGAAATTTTACCAAGAGAAAAATTAATAAAATTTGGCATACAAAAGTTAAAGAATTATGAATTATTATCAATTATTTTTAACACTGGCGTTAAAAATAAGTCTGTTTTGGATCTTTCTAAAGAAATTGTTAGTGAATATGGTGAAAATAATTTAAGAAAAATTAGAAAAATAGAAGATGTTTTTAATTTATACGATTTACCTGTATATAAATCTTCTCAATTAATCTCTGTTATTGAGTTTGGTAGAAGATTATTTTCTGAAGAATTTGATGATAAAAAAATTTTTAATAATCCCAAAAAGGTTTTTATGTATTTAAAAGATTTAAATAAAATAAAAAAAGAAAAATTAATTGGTTTATATTTAAATTCTAGAAATAAATTAATTTATGAAGAAATTATATCTATAGGAAGTATAAACCAAAATATAATTCATGCTAGAGAAGTTTTTAAACCTGCTATAGAATATTCTGCTAGTTTCATTATTCTTGTTCAAAATTATCCTTCTGGAGAGTGTATCCCCTCCAAAAATGATTTAGTAAATTATCAAAAATTACAAGAAGTATCTAAAATTATTGGTATAGATATTTTAGATCATTTAATAATTTCTGATAATGATTTTATTAGTTTAAAAAATAAAATTTATGTCTGATATATTTTTTGATTATAAAACTCAAGACTTTGTCTTTAGAGATATTTTTCTTATTTATAATTTAGATGATGATTATAAAAGCGATTTGTCTAAATTTATATTAAATATTACTAATATTAATAATTTATCTATTAATAGAATTAATAAAAATAAAACTTTTTATATTATAAATAATAACTTATTTTCTGCTAAAATTATTTTAAAAAAAGAAAAAATAAATCATAAAAATAATAAATTAATTTTTATTGTAATAAATTACTCGGATAATACTGTTATAGATAATATAAGAGAAAATATAAATAAAATTTTTAACAATATTTTTTATTTTTATTCTGATTATTTAATAAGTTTAAATCATAATTTTTTTAAAAACTTTTCCGTTTATGAAAATAAATTAAGATTTACTATTTTTATTTTAATGTTTAAAGAATTTGGAGAGAGTTGGTGGGATAATAAAGTTCCTTCCGATATTTCTAAATTATGTAAAAATAGATATAAATCTGATCATTACAAATTTCATTTCTTATTTTATTCAAATTTTATAGATTTGAAAAAAATTATTTCTTATAACTGGAGTATTTTAGGTAGAATTTTTAATTATGATAAAGAAAATTTATTAAAATTAAATGAATTATCTAGTTTAAGAAATTTTGTTTGTCATTCTAGATTTTTACCAGATGAAAATTTTGATTATTTAATGAATTTTGAAGATTTAGATAGAATTATACAAGAATATGTTTAGAAGGATAATAAATAATAATATATTTTTATTTATTATCTCCGTAGGAACAGGACGACAAAGTTGTCCTGTTCTTAACGTTTTATATTTAAATTATAATTATATTATAAATTTACACATTTATTTAATATATATATTGATTTAAAAAATAATGCATTTTAATAAAATTTATCGATTAATATTATTAAATAAAATTGCACGTAATTTAATGTGCATTTAATTTAAATAACAATGTTTTATTTATAATTCATGTGGGAACGCGCCGCGGCGCGTTCCATTTGATCTAAAAAATAATACATTTTTGTCCAAATAATAATGAATTATATTGTGGGCACATAATTTTTAATGGCATGCAGTGACCAACCATGGTTGGTCACTACAATATAATTTATATTAAATATTCTATAATCAATAATATTTCTTGATTTTATTACATTTTTATTGTATTATCCATAATGCTTTGTTAAAAATAAATCTTTAGGAGGAAATTTTGAAGAAAAAATTAAAAAGAAAAATGGAAGCAGATTTTAGAAAAAAGGAGGAAGCTAAAATTTGTCCTATTGTATTATCTGGTAATTCTGAAATTAGTAAATTATGTCCTTACAAAGACATGAATCCTAAAAAATGTAGATCTTATTCACATTTTGGTTGTGCTCATTATAAGCACTTAAGAAGTCAGGGCTTAATATAATCTAATTAAAGGGGTGGTTTTAATTAATATTAATTCTGCCTCTTGACTCTTTCTTTTATTTTTTCTAGAATATATCTATAAGTTTAGATTTTGCGGGTATCGTATAATGGCTATTACCACGGCCTTCCAAGCCGTTGATAGGGGTTCGATCCCCCTTACCCGCTCCATATTAGAAAAATACGCATTAATTTGCGTATTTTTTTATTATTTAATAATTAAAATTTTTTTAGATTTTTAAAAATAAAAAAGGAGTTCTAATTATAAGAACTCCTAGAGATCTTTTAAAGATCTTTTTTTTGTCCACCCTTGATGTGAGCTCGTGAGTCTATAACTTGACCATTTTCATCGATTCTGGTTTGAATTGCTCCATTAAGAGTTCCATCCATACCAGGAATTGGTACCATTACATCTGCATGAGGCACTTCATTTTTACTAGGATTATGAGTGCTGACCTTTGTTCCATTTAATTTTCCCATAATATCCTCCTAAAAAATATTTTCCTCTATTATAACAATTAATTCAATTATGTCAATTTTGATTTTATATTTTTCAATTAATATCCTGCTCCATATTAAAAATTACTTCAATGAAAATATTTCTTTATTTATAAAATCATAATCATCATTTGTAATTACAACATCATATAAATTAATATATTCTTTTATTTTTTTATCAAATTCTTCATCTTTTTTGTCTAAAAATCCTATTTTTATTAAATTATCAAACTTAAAACCATCTATCATACCAGTATCTCCTAAACTATTACCCAAAAGTATGACATTTTTTTTATTTTTTATTTTTTTATAAATTTTTGGAAAATTCTCTAATATAGTTTCATCTTTATTTAAAGAATGAATTATATTATTGTTATATTTTTTTGCGAAATTATTTTTATCATATTCAAAAGAATTAATAATATAATTTATATTTTGATGATTAAATTTCTTTTTTTGAAAATATGCTGGAATTAAATCACCTAATCCTGATGCTGAAACTATTATTATGGGAATATTTTTATTATTTAAAAAATCTAGAAAATTTTCTACATTTTTTCTAAGAATTATACAATTTGATTCTAAAATAGAATTTAAATGTTTTTTATTTAATCCTTTTTCTATAAGTAATTTGAAATGATTAGACCACCACTCTTCCATTTTTTTCTTTTTTTCTTTTTTTGTTATAGAAGTATTATTTTCATATTTTTGATAAAATTTGAATAATTCTTTAGCTCTATCAGCATAATCTTTACCTAAATATTTATTATCTTCTCTTAGTATAGAAATTATGGAAGGTATTTTTTTATTATTTATAAATTTTTTACTTAAAGTTCCATCAAAATCTGAAATAACATGAAGTTTATTAAAACCCTCTTTTTTAAAGATATTAATTTTTTGTCTTAATTTTTTTTGATCTTGAAAATAAATATTTTTCACTATTTTTTATTTAGAATTATATTATATTTTATTTTATTATTTTTTGAATTATTTAACAAATTTTATATTATAAAAATAGGGTAAAAGACCGTTACCACTACATAATAATATTTTTATATGGACATATATTGTAGTGACCAACGATCGTTGATCACTACTATTTTACTTTCTTCTATTTTTATGTTAAAAAATAGTTAAAATAAAATATTAAGGAGGATAGTATGGAATCAAATATTTTAAATCTTTTTGACTCTTGTAAATCAGATGAAGATTATATTTCTATTATGAAGGAAAATGAATTTGATCCAGATTTTTGTGAATATGCAATACAGTTTTTAAAAAAACAAAAAAATATTATGTTTGTAATGGAAAAAACTGGATTTGCATCAAATGTTTGTAAAGCTGGATTTCTTCTTTTTTCAAATTAAAAATTTAATAAGACCATTTTAATAATAATTTGGTCTTTTTTTATAAATAAAAAACCACCAAATTATTGGTGATTTGAGGGGTAATTGCTATCTGAATAAGATATAGCAATCATTTTCTTTTTGGTTAATGCCAATATTGACATCCTATAATATATTTATTATATTTTATATTAAGGAGGTGATATTATGAAAAATAATGAATTTCAAACAACTTTCGGATATGGTCGTGATCATTTCTCTAGAGGGCATAAGATCCATAAATTTGGTTCTACTGATCCTATACAAAGAGATTTTGGTCTCAATCTTCCAAATGGAAGATTTAAACCATTAGCTGGGGTAAAATCCCCTCCCGGTATTGAAGTTCAAACAAAATTAACTGATTTTTATTAGGAATTTTGTTGAATTGAATGTGGCCAAAAAAATGATGGCCACATTTTTTTATAAATAAAATAGGGTCAATTATGATTGACCCCTACATTATTAATTAATAATGTTTTTGGAATTATTATTATTCCTTTTTTAAGATAATTCTTTAATTTCAGAAGTTAATATATAATTACCTTTTTTATCTTTTACCATCTTATATAAATCAAGAACACATTTTTCGCAATAGCCGTGTGTTATATCTGTATTATCATATGGCTCTTTTTCACCTAAAATTTTACCGCAATGAGCACAAACTATTATCATAATTCATCTCCTTATATTGTATTGTTGTTATTTAATACGGATATGTGCAAAAAAAATATTCATAATTATGCTATATTATTTATATAATAAAAATTAATTTAAAGCAATGAATACAAAAATATTTCTTAAAAAATTTTTGAAAAGAAGAAATAAAAAAACGGTTTTTTATTCAGTAACAATAGGTCTTGCTATTATCTTTTTATGGAAAGGCGTTACAGACTTAGTTTCTATGTATATATTACCTAACAATATCGCTATAAGATCTGTATTACTTATAATAATATCTATCTCAATCTTATATTTTAATGATAATTCTTTAGAAGAAATGGAAACTTTATAATATTATTTTTTAATATATAAAGTTTGAGTAGGAAAAGCCATTTCTATTTTTTCTTTCTCTAATTCTTCTTTTATATTAAAATTAATATTTTCTTGAGTTTTTACATATTCATTATAATCACTTGAATTTATATAATAAGCACTTTCAAATACCAAACTAAAATCTCCAAAATTCTTAAATCTAGTAAATATAAATTCTATATTTTTCTCTTTTTTAATTATATCTTCTATAATTTTTGGAACCTTTCTTAATCTTTCGGAAGGAGTATTATAAATCAAACCAATTTCAAAAACAATCCTTCTTTTTTCCATTTGTTTATAATTTTTAATTTTTTCAGAGGTTAAATTTTTATTTGGAATAACAATTTCTTCTCCTGTTATTGATGTTATTCTTGTTGATTTAATACCTATTTTTTTAACAGTCCCCATATCTTCTCCAACAATTATAAAATCTTCTTCTTCGAATGGTTTATCAAAATATATGGAAAATGAGCTAAAAATATCTGATAAAATATTTTGTAATGCAAATGCAACTGCTATACCACCTATTCCTAAACTTGCTACAAAAGCTGATATATTAACTCCTAAATTTGATAAAACTAAAAGTAAACCAGCAGACCATAATATTATTTTAACTATTATATTTATACCCGTTACTGCTGTAGAATTATATTTTTTATTATTTTTAACTTTGTTTTTTATAATATATTCAAAAACTCTTTGTGAAAATAATAATATTTCATAAGTCACAAATATTAAAAATATTACATTCAATATTTTATTAAGATCTGTTGTTAGATCTATATATTTTAAACCTAAAAATAAAGAAATAAAGGCATAAAATATAAATGGGATCTTTTTTATTGGTTCAAGTAAAACATTATCTATATTATTTGTTGTTTTTTTTGCAACTTTCTCTATTTTATGAATGGCTATTGTTTTAAATATATAAAAAATTACAAGTAATAACAAAAATATACCTATTGATATTAAAATATCTTTTACACTATTCCCAAAAAATATTGTATTTAAAAATTTTTCTATATCCATATTTTTTATTTACTTTTTATTTTAATATAATAGCATTTTAACTATAAATAAAAAACCCAAAAATAATTTAGACTTAAAAAATTATTTTTTATAAAAAAGCCTTAAATCATTTTTTTTACAATTTAAGGCTTATCTTTTGATTATGAAAAAAATCATTTTTTATCCCCTTTAATAAAACCATTAATCCCAATATTTTCTTTTTGAAAATCTATTTCATTTAAACCATTACATCTGAGTAAATTAATTATATTGGTAGTTTCACTGTCAATCCGTCCTGATACTTTAATATAAGGACAAAAAGAATCATCATAACAAGATTCAACTATACAAGAATACTCGGTTTCAAAACCTTCTTTTTTAAAAGAATACAATAATTCCGAAGTCCCCTTATAATATTTTATTCTTGTTATTTTAAGAAGATTTAATTTTATAATGACTTTTTTTATTATTTTTTTAATTTTTTCATAATCTTCTGGTAAAAATCCATATAAACTTATAATTACCATTATATACCTCCTTTTATTAAATTTTATTATACTAATATATAACAAAAAAACTTATTTTAGTCAATTTTTTGTGATATTGCAGCGTTAAGTTTACACTTATTAAACTTTATTTAAAAATAAAAAATGTCTCGTATATTATTATTTATACGAGACAATTTGTGTACAATTTATTAGCCTGGCTAAGCTTTTTTAAAAGTAAGCTCTTTTAAAGGCTAATCTAAAATCATACACTTTTATTTGAATGACATAATACTATTAAAATATTAATTTGTCAATAGGTATAAATGTTGTACATAATATATATGGCAAATTTTTATATAAAAATGTACAATTTTATTTAATAATGTTAATGGATAAAATTGGGTGGAACAGGACGACTTTGTCGTCCTGTTCCTACAGAAATCAAAGATAAAACATTATTCTTTTAATTAATAAAAATGCTATAATAAATTTATAATCTTTAATTATAAATATATGGATTTTTTAATATTGTTTTTTATAGGTTTTGCAATTGTTATTTTATTTTCTATAAAACAAATAAATCAATATGAACTTGGTTTAAAATTTACTTTTGGTAAATTTACAAGCATAATGAATCCTGGATGGAGGCTTGTTATACCAGTTTTCCAAAGTTATGAAAAGGTTGATATGAGAGTTAAGGCCGTTGACGTTCCAGATCAAGAAGCTATTACTAAAGATAATATTTCGGTTAATGTTAATGCTGTTATATATTATAAAGTAGCTAACGCTGAAAAAGCTATACTTGAAGTTGAAAATTACTTTCATGCTGTTTCTCAACTTGCTCAAACTACAATGAGAAATACTGTTGGAGAGGTTGATTTAGATGAATTACTAGGAAATAGAGATAAAATTGCTGAAAATATAAGAAAAGTTGTTGATAAAACTAGTGATGCTTGGGGTATTGCTGTTCAATCTGTAGAATTAAAAGATGTAAATCTTCCAATAGAAATGAAGAGGGTTATAGGTAGACAAGCAGAAGCAGAGAGAGAAAAAAGAGCTGTTATTATTAAATCTCAAGGTGAGGTTGTTGCTTCTGAAAATTTATCAAAAGCTGCTAAAGTTTTATCTACAGAAGATGGAGCTTTACATCTTAGAACTCTTCAAACTTTAAATGATGTTTCTTCGGATCAATCTAATACTATTATATTTGCTACTCCTTTAGAAATATTGAAGTCTTTTAGCGGAAAAAAATAATTTAATTAAATTTAAAAGCTAGTACATTATGTACTAGCTTTTTTTTATTTTTTTACTTCAATTTTTCCCATGAATGGTTTTTCATCGGAAATGAATATAGGAAGAATAATTTTTATTTTTAATTTTAATTCTTCTTCACAGAAAATAACATGTTTTTTTAATTCCTCTTTTTTAATTTTATGAATTTTTTTGTTAATATAAATAGCTTTATATAAAGATATTTTTAAAAAATATTCTCCTTTTAAAAAATTTTCTCTTAAATAGAAAAGATTTTTATCTTTATCTTCACAAATTATTATATACCCAAAAAACTTCATACTTCTATCCATACTTTTTTTCATTTTTCCCCCTTATATAAAAACTGTTCTGGATAATACTATATTTTATATGTTTTGTAAAGATTGATATTAAATTCTATAGAGTTTATACTTAAAATATGTCTTATATTCCACTTGCATACAAATTAAGGCCTAAAAATTTTGATGATATTTTTGGACAAGAAAATTTGACAAGCTCTGATTCTTTTTTTAGAAAGTCTATTGAATCTGATTTAGTTTCATCTATGATTTTATTTGGCCCTCCTGGGTGCGGTAAAACTTCTATTGCTTCTGTTATTGCTGATATTACTGAATCAGAATTTGTTCAAATAAATGCTGTTTCTTCTGGTATTGCTGATCTTAAAAAAATTATTAAAAAAGCTAAAGAAACTAGAGAAGGATTATTAAACAAAGATACTATTTTATTTATTGATGAAATTCATAGATTTAATAAAAAACAACAGGATTATTTACTTCCATTTGTTGAAGATGGAACTGTAATTTTAATTGGTGCTACAACTGAAAATCCTAGCTATGAAGTTAATTCTGCCCTACTTTCTAGATGTAGCGTTTTTTCTTTAAAAGCTTTAGAAAATTCTGATATAGAAAAACTTTTGGAAAATTCTGTTTTGAAAATAAATAAAATTTCTGAATATAAAAATTTAAAATTGAATTTAACTAAAAAAAATATTAAGTATATTGCTGATGTTTCAAATGGAGATGCTAGATTTTCTATAAATGTTTTAGAAAAATTATTGAATGAATTAAAAAATGGTAATAAAATATCTGAAAATTTGATCAAAAAGGTTGTTCAAAAAAAATCCCTAAATTACGATAAAAAAGGTAGTAATCATTATGATATCGTTTCTGCTTTTATCAAAAGTATGAGAGGTTCTGATCCTAATGCTTCTATTTATTGGCTTGCTAGAATGATAGAAGGTGGTGAGGATCCTAAATTTATAGCAAGAAGAATGATTATATTTGCATCAGAAGATGTTGGTCTTGCTAATCCTACTGCCCTACTTCTTGCTAATGAAACTATGCAAGCTGTAACTTTTGTTGGTCTTCCTGAGTGTAGAATTAATTTGGCTGAATGTGCTACTTATCTTGCTAAAAGTAAAAAGGATAATAGCAGTTATAATGCTATTAATTCTGCCATTTCTGATGTTAGAAATTTTGGTGATTTGGATGTTCCATTGCATTTGAGAAATGCAAATACTAATCTTGATTCTGAAATGGGTTATGGTAAAGGATATATTTATCCGCATGAAGCTGATGATTCTTCTCAACAATATATGCCTGATAAATTAAGGGGAAGGGGGTATTTTTAATTTAAATAATTCCCCTTATTAATAATTGTATCTCCTATTTCTTTTTCAGTTCCTTTTCTTGCATCTCCAGCAACTTTACCACCTCTTTTTGCAACTTTTTTATTTTCTACCATTCCATCGGGCTCTTCTTTTTTAGAAATTTCTGTAGTTACTCTTTCTCCAAGCATGGTAAAAATTAATTCAAGGTCTGTCATATTATCTCTAAGATTTATTTTGGATTTTTCTGGAATATTTTTTAATTTTTTGTATTCACTAGGGGTCATCCCAAATGTAGCTTTACTAATTTCAGCAGTAAGAATTGAATAATCACTTGGATTTGAAAAACCCCTATTTCTCCATTCATCTGTTAAATTTTGACGAATAGAAATACCTCGGATTCTTTTATCTATCCAATCTTCAGGATAGCCTTTAGCTTCATAAATTTTTTTCATTCTTTTCTGAGCTAATTCTGGATTTTCTATTTCTTCTATTCTTTCATATCCAACTTTAGCAAGCCATCTTTTAAACGGTTCTGCTTTGGGAGAAGGAATAGATTGAATAATTCTTAATATTCCTTCTGTATTAGCACAATCTGTTAATCTCATTTTTCCATCTGTAGCAAGTAATTTTAACTGGTGACATTTTGTCACCACTTCACTATTTTCTTCATGAAGCCTTTGAGAAAGTTTATTCCAATATTTTCTTGAGGACTGATAATTTAAACTATCAGTCAAAATTCCTACTACATCAACCACTGAAAAATACCATTCGTTATTATGCCAAATTTTACGGATTTCTTTTTTTTCAAAAAGAGCTATTTTATTGTTTTTATCTACTTCATTATTATTCATAATCTATAAAATATATTAATCCTTATCTAATATAATTTTACCATAATACAAATAAATTAATAATTAAAATTGGATTAATTTTAGGTTAAATTTGGATTAATTTTTTATTTATTTTATTTTTAAAATATTTGTGATTATTTTATAAATCACGTAGGAACGCGCCACGGCGCGTTCCTACATTATTTTATTTTTTATTTGGGTGGAACGCGCCACGGCGCGTTCCTACGATGTTTATTTGAAATTTTTATAATCCTCTTTTAACATTTCTATTATTTCTGGGAATTTTGATATTCTGAAATGTCCATTTTTATCTTTAAATTCTATGAATTTTGATTTTTTTAATTTCTCTTGATACCCTGTTTTTGCTGAAATATTAACTACATTATCGTTTTTTGAAAACATGAACACTACTTTTTTGCAATTTTCTTCTATTTTTTCTAGATTATCTTTTAATTCGAATCCTCCAAAAACTTCTTCTTCATTCACTGATTTTGCATCAAATGGTGGTGCTATTAGATATGTTGATATTATGTTTTTATTTAATTTATTTTCTGATAGATATTTTGCTAGGAATATTCCTCCGAGTGATGTTCCTATTAACACTAAATCTTGATCCATTTTTTCTAAATATCTTTCAAATTGTATTTTCCATTCTTCGTATTTTGCATTTTCTTTGCATGGCATTTTTGGTTTTATCATTTTGAATTTTTTTAATAATTTTTTATCAAAATATTCATCAGACCATCTTTCTGTTTCTTCTATTTTTATTTCTTTTGTTTTTAGATATTCTATGTATTCTTCGTTGTTTTTAAAGGTTCCCCCACCGTGAATATATAAGATTTGAATTTGTTTATTCATTAGATTGAGGATTTAGTTATTTATAAAACTAATTATTACTTGTTAATTCACTTGCTAATAATTCACTTTGTTCAAGTACTCTATCTGCTTCTATTCTTGCAAGATCTGGTGGATATCCATATCTCATTAATATTTTTTTCACTGTTATTCTAAGTTTTGCTCTTACATCTTCTCTTTTTTCCCAATCAACAGTAGCATTTTTACGAACTATATCTACAATAATATGTATTAATTCTTTCATTTTTTGATCTTCTAAAAATTTAGTAGATTCATTTTCTGCTAATATTGAATAAAAAGCATATTCTTCTTTAGTAAGACCAGTATCTTCTGCTTTTTTATCTTCTAATTTCATTTCACGAGCAATATCACATAATTCTTGAATAACTTGTGCAGTATCAATTTGATTATTGTGGTATTTTTTAATCATATTTTCTAACATTTCAGAGAATTTTTTCCCTTGTATCATATTTTTTATCTTTCTGATTTTTATTTCATCATTCAAAAGTTTGCGAAGTAATTCAAAAGCTATATTTTTTTGCTTCATATTTTTTACCTCCAACAAAAACTCTTCTGATAAAATATCAAGAGTAGGCGTTTCAATTCCTGATGCTTTAAAGATATCTATAACTCCATCACTTGCTAAAGCTTCTTCAACAATTTGCTTGATCGCCGTTTCTACTTGTTTATCTGATTTTCCACCACTTGGAGTGAATTTATTAATACGAGCTTTTACTGCTTGAAAAAATGCAACTTCATCTCTTATTTGTTCTGATTCAAAACTCGGTACTGCCATTGCAAAAAATTTTGAAAGTGCAGTAATTGCAGAAATAAATCTATTTTTTAATTTTTCATCTTGTAGTATAAAGTTTGTTGCATTAAGAAGGATTGTTAATTTTTCATTATTTTCTGCTTTAAAATATTCTTTATAATCAAATCCGTAAAACATTTGTTCAACTATTTCAAATTTTGTTTTCATTCCTGCAATTACTTCTGAAATATCAAGAACAGCTTCACCTTCTCCTCCGCTTGAAGTATAAATTTTCATTGCATTTCTTAAATCTTGTCCAATACCAATATAATCAACAATTAATCCTCCTGGTTTATCTTTATAAACACGATTTACGCGGGCAATTGCTTGCATTAGATTTGCTCCTTGCATTTTTTTATCAACATACATGGTATGTAAACAAGGAACATCAAAACCAGTAAGCCACATTGATTGAACAATAACCATTTTAAGTGAATCATTTATATCTTTAAGTCTTAGAGCAAGTTTTTTTCTATCCTCCTTATTAGTATGATGAGGTTGAAAACTTTCTGGATCATCACTACTTGAAGTCATTACAATTTTCAAATTTCCCTTCATTAAATCATCATTATGCCAATCTGGGCAAAGATTAATAATCTCTTTATATAAATTTACTGCTATTTGTCTTGTCATACAAACAACCATTGCCTTCCCTTCAAAACTTTTTTGTCTTGCTTCAAAATGGTCCACAATATCTTTTGCAATATCTTTAAGTCTATCAGGATGTCCTACGATTGCGTCTATTTTTGAATTTTTCTTTTTCGCCTTTTCTATTTGTTCTTTAGTAACATCTTGTATTTCATCTACAGCATAATCAATTTTACTTATTGCTTCCTGGTCTATTCTAATTTTTACTAATCTTGATTCATAACTAATTAAAACAGTAGCGCCATCATCAACTGATTGCCTAATATCATAAATATCTATTTCATCTCCAAAAACTCCTCTTGTTGATCTATCTTCTTTTTCGATTGGTGTCCCTGTAAATCCTATAAATGAAGCTTTTGGTAAAGCATCTCTTAAATATTTTGCATTCCCATATCTTATTTCTGAACCATCTTTTGTCTCTACCTCTCTTCCTTTAAACCCATATTGACTACGATGGGCTTCATCTGCAACTACAACAATATTTGATCTTTCTGATAATGTTTCATAAATATTTCCTTCACTTGGAGAAAATTTTTGAATAGTAGTAAAAATAATTCCACCGCTTGATACTTTTAATAATTCTTTTAAATGTTCTCTGTTTTTTGCTTGAACTGGAGTTTGACGAAGAAGTTGCTTACAATTTCCAAAAGTATTAAAAAGTTGATCATCTAAATCATTTCTATCTGTTAAAATTACGATTGTTGGGTTTTTCATTTCTGGTTCTATTACTATTTGCCCTGCATAAAAAACCATTGAAAGTGATTTTCCTGATCCTTGAGTATGCCAAATTATTCCTATTTTTTTATTTCCTTCTTTTTCTTTTGTTGCTCTTAATGTTTCTTTTATAGCTTTTTCTACTGCATAATATTGATGGTATGCTGCAACTTTTTTTATTTTTACAACAGATAATAAACCTGTCTTTTCATCTTTTTTTTCTTCCTGTTCAAAAACGGTATTATATTTAATTAAATGAAGTAAAACTTTTTTATTAAACATTCTTTCAACCATAATTTGCATTTCTGGTAATCTTCCATTTTCTCTTTTTTCTGGTGATTTCCATGCGAGAAATCTACTAAATTGTGCGGAAATTGAAGAAACTCTTGCATCTATTCCATCTGAAATAATACAAAGTGAGTTATAGTAAAAAATACTTGGCACTGCTTTTTTATAATTTTGAATTTGTGTAAAAGCTCTTTCTAATGTTGCCTTTTCATCTGTTGCATTTTTTAATTCTATAACAACTAAAGGCAATCCATTTACAAAAATTACGACATCTAACCTTTTTTCGTTATTATTTTCTTTAATCACAAATTGATTGACTACCCAAAAGCTATTATTTTCAATATTTTCTATATCAAAAAGTTTTACATTTACACTATCGGTATTTCCATTATTAAAATATTCTACATTTATTCCATTTGTTAGAAAATTATGAAATTTTTCATTATTTGCCATTAAATCCTGTGAACCTAAATTTAGAATATTTTGATAGGCTTCGTCTCTTGCTGATTCTGGAATGTTTGGATTTAATCTTTTTAAAGAAGCTTTTAGATGATTTTCTAAAATTACTGAATCAAATCTTTCTCTTTGCTGATTTGCAGAATATGGAGCAATGTCTGGACCATAAAAATACTCATAGCCTTGGTTTATAAGAAGGTCTATAAGGTTTTGTTCAATATTAGATTCGTTTAGTGTAGTCATAGTGAAATTTTTAAATATGTAAATCTTTTGGTAAAAAACGATTTATCTCGGTATCAGACCAAGTAAATTGTTCGTCCTTATTTGTCTTTCCAAGTAAATCTAATTGAGCTTTCTCATAGTCTGCATATGTCGTTTGAAGAGACAGGCTATTTATAATTTGGTATTGATCCTGTAATAAATCTCTTTTTGATACTATTTTTTCACTTTCTAAATCATTCATTATATCAATCACAAAATTTTTATATTTATCTCTAAGCCCTAAATATTGTAATGCTATTTTTTTGTGTTCTTTAGCTCTATCTTCAATAGAAAATTCTTTTTGAAAGAAAGCATATAAAATTTCAAAAACAGTTATGCCAGTTGAAATACCACCAAATATAGTTTGTTCTGGAAAATATATTTGTAATATAAGAAACACAATAACCAAAGCCAAAAGTATTATATTTATCCATTTTATTTTATCTTGCAAAGCATCTAAACGATCAGAAGCTTTTTCGTGCATCTTATGATTAAAAACACACTGTGCAAATTGTTGTCTTACAATTGATAAATTATTTTTTTCCATATTGTTATCCTTAAAAATTAAAATTTTAAACCAAACACTTCTTTCCATTTTTGATTGGCAGTATACTCATATTTATATTCTTCTGCTTTCATAGCTTCCAAAATAGTGTTATATGCTAGTTTTGCTTTGTAATTAAATTTACCTTTGCGATTTACTCTCTGATTACTTCCAGGAGCCAACCAATATTCTTGATCTTCATTTTGATTTTTTAAGTATTCAAAAAAATCTCTTACCATCCAATCATAATATAAAAACGATTTATCTTTATATTGCCAATTACTCAAAAAATTATATGCAAAAGTATCAATCAATAAACCACCGAGAGGAACACTACAATTATCTTTCCATGCTCTAATCATTCTACAAAGACTTTTTAGATTATAATTGCATTCAACATTTTTTTCTCTAATTGCTTTAATTTCTGGCTTAGGATTTGTCGTTTTCCAAGAACCTCCATTATTACTATCAGGAAATGTATAGCTATCATCTTTATTTATAAAACAAGGGACTATTTCAAAACAAATACCATCATCCCAATTTATACCAATAATTTGACCATCACCTTTTATATGTGTTGTTGAATATGTTTTTTGTAAAGAGGTTCTTACGGCTTGTAATAATGAAGATTGTCCATTCCCTAGATAATTGTTGTATGTTTCATACACTGAATACGGTAGTTGAAAAATCATATCCACATCACTTACATGAATATCTGTGTCTCTTCCATATGACCCAACATATAAACTATGACTTTCTTCTGATTCTGTATTCCAAAAATCTTTATTAAGTCTTTTTGTAATGGCCTTATAACGACTTGAAATTTTATCAGCATCATTTTGACTTATTAGTATATTTTTACAAAGGTTTTCAAATTTAGTAGCAATTGACATATTTTTCCCTTGTTAAAATTAAAAATTTACTCTAACCATCCCAGCCATGAGTTTCGGCAAAATTTCATCACGACTACAAGCGAGGGATTGGATTTGAGAATTGTTATCGTAAATTTTTTTAAATATTGGTTTTGCTAATTCATTAAATTTTACAAGTGTTTCATTATCTGGAATTAGAATTTCAATTTTTTCTAAATTTGTATTATTTACTGCTATTTGAACCGCACCATTTGCCATATTATTTTTTAATTCATCAAACTCTTTGCTTAAAATAAAACACCACATAAAATAATGAGAAATTTCTGTTGTTTTAATTCCTGCAAAACCTGTTGATAAAATAAAATTTTCTATTTCAAATTCTGAATAATCATCAAACATTAATAATTTTCTGCTATCTTGCATTTTTGCAAACCAAATACTTTTTTCTATCGGTTGCATATTTGCACGAGAAGGCCTTTCTTTAAATGTTATTTTTTCATTTGTATTTGTAATATTTGAATCTGAAACATTAGCTGTTGCTAAATATATTTTTTCACCATCAAATTCATTTATTCCACTTCCAATAATTTCTGCAAAATTTTTTTCCCCCAACTTCCCAACTCTCCATCCTTCTGGTAATTCTTCGGGTTTATCTACACTATATTTTCCAAACCATTCTTTAAAAATTACTTGTCCTGTCTCTTCCAGCGTTTTATTTTCTTCTCTTAATAATTCAATCTTATCATCAAAAGCCGAGAGAACAGAAGCGATGGCTTGTTGTCCGGGGAGAGGCGGGAGAAGAAAGTTTTTATTTACCAAAACATCAATTTGAACCCTTTGTCTTCCAGAAGTTCCAGTCATTGCTTTAATTGCAATTTCTTTAAAGCTTGGAGATACAGCTAGATAATAAAGAAATTTTTTATCACTCAATCCTTGTTTTTCTCTAATCACAATATATTCAGTAGAACCAAAACCAATTTCATTTTCATCTAAAAAATCTACATAAGCAGTTTTCCCATTTTCCAAACAAGGTGTAATTCTTGCAAGTAAAGTATCTCCATTTCTAAATTTCATTCCTCCATTAAATTCTTTTTCTTCAAATCTTGAAATTTGTCTTGTGAAAGAATTAATACAATCCATAGGGACACATTTTGCTATTTTTCCTTTTGGTAAAGATTCTGTTGGATTTATCTCGCAAACCTCCCCCAAAGTCGTCTCCACCCAACCACTTGGAGAGAAATTTTTATTTTGAATTTTAAATTTATTATTTTTCATTTTCTGAATTATTTGATAAATTTTCTAATTTTTTAAACCAAATATTTATAATTAAAATTAATCTCATAATTCCCAGTAATTCATCACAATCTTTATTAACTTTTTTAATAATATTCTTAACTTCCTCAAAATTTTCTTTTCTCATAAAATGTAAATAATCTAAAGATACTTGTTTATCTTTTTGTTCTGGATATTTAAATAATGTATTTTTTACATCTTTTATACTTATAATTTCTTTTTTTATAAAAGAAATATTAATATAATAGTCTACTAATTCTTGTAATTTTACAAATTTATCTTTTAAAGAGGTTTCAGTTAATTCAGTAACTTCAAATAGATCTTCATAATTATTATTATTTAATAATTTCTTTTTAGATTTATATTTTAAAATAATATTATTAAAAATAGTGGGATATATATCTTTGAAAACGTTTTCTATATCATGAGTAGTTTTCAATTTTTCTGGATAAAAATTCTTAATTAAAGTTTTTAATATAATTTCTAAAGAGTGTTTAAAATTATATACAGTAGAAATAATTAATTTTCTGTCTTCGAAACCTTCAGTTGTCATACCGATTTTATTATCATTCAAAATTTTTTCACAACCGCATTTTGTAATAGTTAAAAAACTTTCTGCAAATAATTGCCAATTATATTTAATTTCTGTATTAATTCCTTTAGTTGTATTTTCTTCTATATTAGGCATTTTTATTTATTTTATATAAATCTTTTTTATCTCCTAAAAAATTGATTAAATAAAATCTAACTAATTTAAAAATTATATAATTTTTAAATCTATCTTTTTTATTTTTAGAAAAAATAATTTTATTATCTTTTATTTCTAATAAATCTAATTCTTGTAATTTTTTATCTACTTGCCCCATTCCATTAACATTAAAACTTAAAATACTTGATTTTGTATTTATGGAAATATTCATTTTTTTCTTAAAAATTCTAGATTCTTTATTTAAATATAAATCAATATATCTATCTGCTAGACGTTCACCATACCCAGGTTTTCTATTATTTTTAATTAATTTCGAAAATATTTTTATACTTTGTATGGGAATTACAATAAAAAGTAGAAATAAGGCAACTAATACAAACCAAACTATATTATCTTTTACTAAATTAAATAAATATTTTTCCATATTTTTAAATCTTAAATCCTATTTTCTCTAACTGTTTTTTTATTTCTGCATTCATTTCTTTATTTGTATTTTCTTTACTATTAGACATATTTTTTTAAACAAAAGTATTAAAATATTCCGTATAAATATATTTTTTATCATAATTGGTTTTTGATGGTATTTCATTTAATATCCCTAATTCTTTTAATCTATTACTCATATTTACTGAGCCCTGTCTTGATAAATTAGTAACTTCAGCAATTTTAGAATTTGTAATAATAGGATTAGAAAATAAATAAAATAAAACTTTCATTGTACTTTTTGATTCTCTTTTACCTAATAATTGAATTTTTGTCATATCTTTTTCCTTTATTTTCCTTACATTTTGAGATATTTCAATAGATTCTTTAGCCGTTTCAATAACTCCATCTAAAAAAAATTCTAACCACTCAAAAACTTCTCCATTATGATAATTATTTAATTTTTGATAATACAATTTTTGATGTTTTTTAAAAAATGAAGATAAAAATAAAACTGGTTTTTCTAGTGTTTTATTATATTGTAATAAAAAAGTTATTAGAAGTCTTCCAACTCTTCCATTACCATCTAAAAATGGATGGATTGTTTCAAATTGAGCATGAGAATATGCAATATTTATAATTGGTAAAGTTAAAGTTTTATTATGTAAAAATTTTTCTAAATCAGATAGTTTTTCATACATTTGATCATGAGGAATAGGGATAAAAGAAGCTTGTTTTATAGTCACTCCTCCTAACCAATTTTGTGAAGCTCTAAATTCCCCAGGAGCAGAATAATGAGTAGATCTAGCCCCATACATTAATTCTTTATGAATTTCTTTAATAAATCTTAAGGATAATGGTATTTCTTGTATTTTTTTTAAACCGTAATCTAATGCTTTTATATAAAAAATAATATCATTTGCATCAGTTTCTTTATCATTTATTTTAACTGATAATTCCAAAGCATCCGCCATAGTAGCTTGAGTGCCTTCTATTTGAGAAGAATTAGTGGCATCTTTATAACTAAACATTCTTATAAAAAAATCAATATCTGGTAAAGTTTGAGTTACTCCGTCTAACTTTCCTAATAACCTTTCAGCTAAAACTGCTTTATTTAATAATTCTTGTGGAATTTTAAGCATTTCAGGCACCGGAAAATTATTCGGGATAAACGCCCTATAATCATTAGGTTGTTGTATATATTTACCTATCTGAATATTTTCCATAAAATTAGTTTACATTATATCGATTATGTCCATTATTTTACTATTTAGTTGACATTATGTCAATTATGTCAAGTATCTTTTAAATCTTAAATCCTATTTTCTCTAACTGTTTTTTTATTTCCTCATTCATTTCTTTTTCTTTATCCATCTGTTCTTTTAGAGTAGTTGTTAATTTTTCCATTTTTTCTTCAAAAAGAATACCATCATCTATTGCATCAACTATCCCTACATAACGTCCAGGAGTTAATACAAATCCATTTTTTTCTACTTCTCCCTGTCTCGCTGATTTACAAAATCCCTTAATATCTTTATATTTTTCAGAATTTTTTCTCCAATTATGATAAGTTTCTGAAATTTTATTTATATCTTCATCTACAAACTCTCTATGTACTCTGTCTTTCATAAATCCCATTTCTGAAGAATCTATAAAAAGTATTTCTTTGCTTTTACTTTGTTTTTCTTTTCTTAAAAACCAAATACAGGCTGGAATTCCTGTATTATAAAAAAGTTGTTTTGGAAGAGCAACTATACATTCTACCAAATAATTTTGTATTAAATTTTTTCTAATTTCTCCTTCTCCTGATGTATTGGAACTAAGTGACCCATTTGCAAGAACTGTTGCCATTATTCCATGTGGTGCTAAATGATAAAGCATATGTTGTATCCAAGCAAAATTTGCATTTCCGGCAGGTGGTAATCCATATTTCCATCTTGCATCTTCTTGCAAATACTCTTGCCCCCAATCTGATTGATTAAATGGAGGATTTGCTAATACAAAATCTGCTTTTAAATCAGGATGAGCGTCTTTTAAAAAACTACCTTCAGTATTCCAAACAACTTCTTTCGAATATAAATTACGAATAGCAAGATTCATTTTAGATAATTTCCAAGTTGTTTGATTAGATTCTTGCCCATAAATATTTATATCTTTAATACTACCTTGGTGTCCTAAAACAAATTTTTCACTCATTACAAACATACCACCAGAACCACAAGCAGGGTCATAAACCTTTCCTTTATATGGTTCAATCATTTCTACCATTAGTTTTACTATAGATTTTGGAGTATAAAATTGCCCTCCTTTTTTACCTTCTGCATTAGCAAATTCTCCTAGAAAATATTCATAAACACGACCAAAAAGATCTTTTGAATTTTCACTCGTTGCTTTAAGTTCTGTATTTGAAATTAAATCTATAAGTTGACCAAGCGATGTTTTATCTAAGTTTGGTTTTCCAAAAACTTTTGGCAGTACATTACGAAGTTCTGAATTTTCTTTTTCTATAGATTCCATTGCACCATCAAGTTCTTGTCCTATAGTTGGGAGTTTTGCCTTGGCCTGTAAATTTCTCCATCTTGCTTGTTCTGGTACGAAAAATATATTTTCTGCTTTATATTCATCCCTATCTTCTGGATCAGAAAATTCATCTTGAGCTAGCTTATCATAGAGTTCTTGAAAAGATTCAGAAATATATTTTAGAAAAATGAGTCCAAGAACTACATTTTTGTATTCTGCAGCATCAATATTTTTACGAAGTTTATCAGCCGCTTTAAAAAGCTGAGTTTCAAAATTTAAATTTTTATTATCATTCATTTTATTTATATAACATAAAAAAATTAAGCATCCTTTTTTGGATGCTCTATACAAAAAACATCCATTAATTCTAAGCTCAATATTGGGCTTAAAACAACTTTATTTTAACCCTTTATGTTTATTTTTGCAAAAAAAATATGTATTGTTATTAATATGTGCAAAAAAATTAAATAAAAAGAAAAGAGGCATTTCAAAAAGAAATACCTCAATCTTAAAATTTTGCATTTTTAATTGCAGATTTATAATATCATTCAAAAAAAATTGTGTCAAAAAATATTTTATTGATATTTATTTTTATTCAAAATGAGCGAATATTAATTTGACATCTGTAATACAAATGTAATACAATTTAATTATTATAATAAAATTTATATAAAAAATTATGAGAAAAGTCCTAAGCATATCTCTTCCCTCTGAAATTCTTGAAGATATCAAAAAAAAATCAAAAAAAAGAAATTTTGATTCTGTTTCTTCATATGTAAAATATTTATTTTCTTTAGATAATGATTTAATTTCTGAAGATGAGTTATTAAAAACTATTAAATCTTCTAGAGAGGAATATAAAAAAGGTGAATCTATATCTGCAAATTCTTTATCTGAACTTTTATGATTATAAATAAAATTTTATATTCAAAAAAATTTGTTAAAGAATTAAAAAATTTACCTGAAAATATTCTTAATATAGCAATTAAAAAAGAAATAATTTTTAAAGATAATCCTTTACATCCATCTTTAAGGCTTCATGAGTTACATGGAAAATTTCAAGGTATTTGGTCTATTTCTATAACTTCTGGATATAGGATTATTTTTGAAAGAATGAAAAATGGAGATATATTATTTATATCAATAGGAAAACACGATTTGTATAAATATTTGTGATTATTTTATAAATCATATGGGAACGCGCCACGGCGCGTTCCCACAATATTTGTTTAATTTTATATTTAAACAAAACGGGCACATAATATAAAATGGACGCATAATTTTCAATGGCCAACCATGGTTGGCCACTACATTATTTTATAAAATAATATTATTTTTTTATTTATTATTTTGAAATAAAACGGGCGAACAATGTGCATGGCCAGCCATGGCTGGCCACTACAATATATTTTTGTGAATAATTCGTTAATATTAAAATGGATGGAACGCGCCACGGCGCGTTCCTACGTTGTTTATAAAATAACCCATTTATTGGCGTGTTTATGTTGAATAATATATAATAAACTTAATATTTTAATTAATTTTTTATGATTTACGATTTTTGTATTATTGGTGCTGGTCCCGCTGGAATATTTTCTGCAATTTCTTTAGCTGAATCTGGAAAATCTGTAATTTTGATAGAAAAAAATTCTAAAATTGGAATTAAATTATTAATTACAGGAAAAGGTAGATGTAATATAACTAATTCTGAGCCTGATTTTCGTGAATTTATTTCAAAATATGGAAATAATGGAAAATTTTTATTTTCATCTTTTTCTAAATTCAATAATTTCGATATTGTTTCTTTTTTTGAAGAAAATGGATTAAAAACAGAAAATGAAAGAGGAAATAGAATTTTTCCAAAAACAGGAAATGCAAAAGATGTGCTTCAAATACTAAAAAGAAATTTAGAAAAATATAAAGTGGAAGTATTAAAAAATTCGCCCGTTTTGGATATTGTGAAAAATAAAAATAAAATAGAAAAAATTATTTTAGAAAATAAAAAAGAAATAGAAGCAGAAAATTTTGTAATAACAACAGGTGGAAAATCATATCCACTAACAGGATCAACGGGAGATGGTTATAAATTTGCAGAAAAATTAGGACATAAAATTATAGAGCCAAAACCTGCTCTTTGCTCTATTATTCTTAAAGAAAATATAAAAGAATTAGAAGGATTAAGTTTAAAAAATGTAAATATTTCTATATATTTTGAAAATAAAAAATTAATAGATAATTTTGGAGAAGCAATTTTTACAAGAGAAGGAATGAGTGGGCCTATAATATTAGATATGAGTGAAAAAATCTCTGAATACTTAGATAAATATCTAAACATTAGATTAAAGATAGACTTCAAGCCTGCTTTAGACTTCAAAAAGTTAGATGATAGAATTTTAAGAGATTTTGAAAAATTAAATAATAAAGATTTTAAAAATAGTTTAAATAAATTATTACCTCAAAAATTAATTCCTTTTGTAATAAAAAAATCAGGAATAGATCCTGATAAAAAAGTAAATTCTGTAACAAAAGAAGAAAGAAATAAATTGATTCACTTATTGAAAGAATGTGAATTTAATATTTTAAAATTAGACGGTTTTGAAAAAGCTATAATTACCTCTGGTGGTGTTGATTTAAAAGAAGTTGACCCAAAAAATATGAAATCAAAAATAATAGATAATTTATATTTTGCAGGAGAAGTTTTAGATATAAATGGACCAACAGGTGGTTATAATTTACAAGTTTGTTGGACAACAGCAAATGCGATAAATTAAAGATTCTGATTTATTATAATTCTATTGCATCTTTTAATTTATATCCCCCTATTTGAGTCCTATTTAAAGCTGAAAGTACACAAGGAATTCCTGTTTTTTTATTTATTTCATTAACAATAGATCTTATGTAAGTTCCAGAAGATACTTTTAATTCTAAATTTAGAATATATTTATCTTCTTTTTTTATTTTATTTATTTTTTTAATATAATAAATTATCATTTTTTTCTTTGGTAAATCAATTTCTTTTCCAGATCTTGCATATTCATATAATTTTTTACCATTTCTTTTTATAGCAGAATATATTGGCACCTCTATTTCCAATTCTCCAGTTAATTCAATTAGAATTTTATCTATATTTTTATCAATTTTATTAATATTTTCTTTATTTAATTCTTTTTTCTCTAAAATTTTTCCATCTAAATCATAACTATCAGTCTTTTTCCCAAAAGTAATCTCAGCTTCATAAATTTTATCAAGTCCTATCAAATCTTTTAATTTTTTAGTTCCTTTATTTACACCAATTAAAATAAGGCCTGTTGCCATTGGATCTAGAGTTCCTGAATGCCCCATTTTCCTTATTCCTAATTCTTTTCTTAATATTCTTATAACATCAAAAGACGTAATTCCTTTTGGTTTATTAACTAATAAAATATTTTCTTCATTGTCCGTTAATTTTGTGGTCAACAATTTTTGCTTTGTACTGATCAGAGATCGCTTGGTCAAAGATCGTTGATTTGTACTGATCAGCGATCGCTTGGTCAACGATCGTTGACCACTACCTTTTATTTTTTTATTCATTTAATTCTTTTAATATTTTTTCTAAATCTATTCCATACATTTCACAAATTTGACCTATTTCTAAAGATTCCATTTCAAATTGTGCCATTGGGCATGTAACGCATGGAACTCCGTTCCTGTGTAAAACTTCATTACCTTTAGGGTTTTGTAAAATTTCACTAAGTTTAGTCTTTTTATTAAATTCCATTTGTTTATTTTTTTAAAAATTTAGCTATTTTTTAGGAAAAATTAATTTTTTATATAGTTTTTTATTTTATATAATATATATAAAAAATAATTTAATTAATTAATAATATATAACATGAAAATTTTATGCGTAGAAGATAACCAGGAGATATTAAAATTCGTCTCCACTATACTTAAGAAAGAAGGCCATGCTGTTGATACTTGTATAAACGGTCAAAATGCTTTTGAAAAAGCTCGCTTAAATATATATGACTTAATTATATTAGATTATAACCTCCCCTGCAAAAATGGATATGAAATATGTAGAGATTTAAGAAGTATTAATATAAATTCTTATATAATGTTTTTAACTATAAAAAATGATTTAAAAGATAAACTAGATTGTTTGAGAATTGGTTGCGATGAATATATGAAAAAACCTTTCTCTAATTCAGAATTAATTGAAAAAGTAAATGTTTTATCTAGAAGGCCTAAAATTTTTTTAGATAAAATAGTAAAACATGAAGAAATGGTTTTAAATAATAATTCTAAACAGCTTTATTATTTAACTAAAAAAATTGACCTAACGAAAAAAGAATTTTCTATATTATATTTTTTGGTAATTAATAAAGATATTGTTATATCAAAAGATTTATTAATTGAAAAAATATGGGATATGAATCTTGATCCTTTTTCAAATATAGTTGAAGTTTATATAAGTAAAATAAAAAATAAATTAAAAAAAGAAACTGGAAAAAGTTTTATAAAAAACAAAAGAGGCATTGGTTATTATATTGGAAATGGGGTTTAGTTCTTTATATATTCAAAATTTTTATAGAATTCTCTACATTTTTAATATCTAATTTACTCCCACTAATAAGTAATATTGAATTTCCTTTTTCTATTATTTGAGCTTTTTTCAACTCATTAATTAGATGTTTTATTTTATTTTTTTTATCTTCATAGTCTATAAAATGACTCACTATACCAAAAGATAATTTAAGCATATTTCTTGTTAATTCATTTTTTGTTATAGCTATTATTTCTTTTTCTAATCTATGACTTGAAATAGCTCTTGCTGTATAACCACTATCTGTTATTACTATTGTTTTATCTATTTTATTACTTCTATCAGAGTTTAATATATTTGCTGTTGTTTCTATAATCAATTCTGTATGATTATCAAAAGAAATTTTATTTCTAAAGTGTTTTTCTTTTTTATCTTCATTAAATACAACAATTTTATTCATAGTTTGTACTGCTCTTATAGGATGATCCCCCATTGCGGTTTCCCCAGAAAGCATTATTGCATCAGTTTCATTAAAAACTGCATTAGCTACATCCGTAGCTTCTGCTCTTGTTGGCCTAGAATTTTTTACCATAGATTGAAGCATTTGAGTTGCTACTATAACGGAAACATTTTTTTCTCTACATTTTTCTATTATTTCTTTTTGTATATATGCTATTTCTTCTATTGGATTTTCTATTCCTAAATCTCCTCTTGCTATCATTATAGAATCAACGTTTTTTATAATTTCATCTATATTTTCAAGTGATTCTTTGTTTTCTATTTTTGCTATTATACCTAATTCTAGTCCTAATTTCTTTATT
Source organism: Patescibacteria group bacterium (assembly GCA_021734125.1). GTDB lineage: Bacteria > Patescibacteriota > Patescibacteriia > JAGPKW01 > JAGPKW01 > JAIPGT01. Next base: position 6,704 of record JAIPJN010000002.1, on the reverse strand, counting down.
TCTTTTTTTAATATATCAATATCTTCTTTGTTTCTACAAAAAGAAAGTGCAACAAAATCTACCTCAACTTCTTTTGCCATTTTTAATTTTTCATAATCATCATCTATTAAAGAAGGTAGCTTTATTTTTTTCCCAGGTAAATTCAAGCCTTTTCTATGCTCTATTACATAATTTTCTCTAGCTTTTAATATTAATCCTTTATTATTTTTTTCTATTACTTTAAATTCTTGAAAACCATCATCTATTAATACTTGATCTCCTGCTTCTAATGATTTAAAAATAATTGGATCACTTACTTTTACAGTTGGAATATGATCATAAAATTTATCTGACAACAAAAACTCTGCACCTTTTCTAATGCATAAACATTCTTCATTTTTAGTCTCTATTCTAATTTCAGGACCTTGTAAATCTATAAAAATGCCTATTGTTTCGTTTAATTTTTTTGCAATATTTCTAGCTCTTTGAATTCTTTCTTTATGCCATTCAACACTTCCATGCTTCATATTGAATCTGAATACATCAGCTCCATTTTTTATTAATTTCTCCATCATTTCTTCTGTATCTGTTTTAGGACCTATTGTAGCTATTATTTTGGTTTTTCTCATGGTATATTTGATTAAAATTGCTTTGTGGCTTATTATATAATGATTTTGTATAAACAGCAAACATACAAAAACATGTCGTGGCGTGTTTTTATTAAAATTGTTATAATTAAATCGTATTTATTAAATATAAATAAATGAATAATAAAAAAGCTATTGGTATTTTTGATTCAGGTTTTGGCGGTCTTACTGTTATGTCTGAAATTATTAAAGAAATGCCAAATGAAAATATTATATATTTTGGTGATAATGCTAGGACTCCTTATGGAAACAAATCTAGTAAATTAATAAAAAAGTATTCCTTACAAGATGCTAATTTTTTATTATCTAAAAATATAAAAGTTATTCTTATTGCTTGTAATACCTCATCTTCTTATGCTCTTTCTTTTTTAAGAAAAAAAATAAAAAATATACCAATATATGGAGTGTTAGAAACAGGTGCTTTTGCTTGTGTTTCTAAAACTAAAAATAATAAAGTAGGTGTTATAGCAACTAATGCTACTATAAAAAGTAATTCTTATTCAAATTATATAAAACATATAAATAATAATATAGATGTTTATCAAAAAGCCTGTCCATTGCTTGTTCCTATTGTTGAAGAAGGCTTTTCCAATAAAAAAATAATAAAAGAAATTATTTCTGAATATTTAAAATTTTTTGATGATAAATCTATAGACACTTTAATGCTTGGATGTACTCATTATCCTATTCTTTTTAATTATTTTACTGAATATTTTGGAAAAAATATCAATATCATTAATTCTGGGTTTGAAATTGCTAAAAAATTAAGGTTCGATCTTGAAAGTTTAGATTTATTAAATATTAGCAATAAAAAACCAAAATATTCTTATTATACAAGTGATAATGCAGATAATTTTTTAGAAATAAGTAGTTTATTTTTAAATAACATAAAGTCTACCAAAAGTATAAACATTGAGAAATATTAAAAAGAGCCCTTTTGGGCTCATTTTTATTTTATATTCATTACTTCATTTACTATTTTCTTAAAATCTCTTTTCATTCCATCTTTATTCTTTGCAAATGCTAAATTTGTTTTTAACCATTCCAATGGATTTCCTGTATCAAAATATTCTCCATCTATTTTACAAGCATATACATTTTTTTTCTTCATATATTCATATATAGCATCTGTTAAAAAAAGTTCTTTAGCTTTTTTATTAATAGGTGTTTTTTTAAGTATTTGAAATATCTCTGGCGTAAGTATATATCCTCCAAGTGAAGCTATTCTTGATTCAGTTTTTTTAGGACCTGGTTTTTCTAAAATTTTATTTACTTTTATAACACCATTTTTCTGGGATTCTCCTTCTATAATTCCATATTTTTCTGTTTCTTCATCTCCCACTTCATAAGCTGTAAGAACTGGACTTTTATATTTATAATAAACATCCATTAATTGCTTTAATCTTGGTTTTTTCGATAAAAATAAATCGTCCCCGTATAAAACAGCAAAAGGTTCATCTCCTATTAAGTGTTCTGCGTTTAATATTGGGGTCCCTGTTCCATAAGGACCATCTTGTCTAACATATATAAAATTAGCAAGTTTTGTTATTTTTTCTATTTCTTTAAGTTTTTTTGTTTTATTTCTTTCTCTCAAATTATTTAATAAATCTGGATTTGGAGAAAAATGATCTTCTATAGCTCTTTTATTATAGTTTGTTACTAGTATTATGTCTTTTATTCCTGATTTTACTGCCTCTTCAACTATATATTGTATAACTGGTTTATCTATTATAGGCAACATCTCTTTTGGTTGCGCTTTTGTAACTGGTAGAAATCTAGTTCCTAAACCACCTACAGGTATAATTGCCTTAGTTATAATATTATTTTTAGGCATTAATTTTATTTAATTTTTATATAAATCGCAAAAAGAAATGTAATTTAATCTTCCCTTTTAAAAGAAAAAATTCAATTCTTTCTTGGTTTTTTTACAAAATTATTTTAATAATACCAAATTAAATATATTTTTTCAATTGTATTTGGTAATATGTAATACATAAACACAAATAAAAAAATTTGCATTTTATAAAATAAAAAGAACGCGCCGAAACGCGTTCCAATATACATAAATATTATTTTCTGCCTTTATAATATTTAATTATATAATTTATTTAATGTTACATTTGTATAATAATATGTTAAAACGTCTATAAAATTGTAATTTTCATTTGTTATAAACCCCTTTGCTCCAACTTGTGAAACTCCTATTCCATGTCCATATCTAGTATCATCTGCTGTATATGGATCTTCCATTTTTTGTAAATAAGGAACATCACTTCCTCCCCAAACTTCTGAAACTAATCTTGTTTCCCCTCCTGCGTTTGCTGAATATAAGGCTTCTATAATTTTATCATCATAAATTACATATATTCCTCTTGTGTCTTCAACTGCTTGAACTACATTTGGTTGTCTTATTTCTCTTTCATATCCTGAATAAGCTTGATCCATTGTTGTTGCCCAAACATGAAAATGTTCATTATTATAATTTTTATGTTCTGTTAAATAGTGATATGTTGCATATGTTCTTTGTGCTACAGCCATTGTTTTTAAATATTCCATGTCATTACCATTTGAACTTTCTGAAGAACCTTTCAAATAATCTGACATATATACTTCATTTACAACCCATGTTCTGTCATATACATCATTATGTCTTAATTCTAAATCTCCTCTATATTTATTATAATTTAATGATTGATTCCAAGATGGTCTATTTTCAAAATTTACTATTTCAAATACTCCTCTATCATCGCTATTCACAAATTTTAAATAATCATTTGTTTCTACAATTTTAGTACCTTCTTTTTCCACTATATATTTATCGGAACTCTCTTCAAAATATATTTTAATTTCTTCATTTGCATTTACTACAAGATATATATTTCCTGCTTCATTTTCTACATTAAACTGTCTTGTACTTTGTATTATAGCGGGCATTGTTTTATATGTAACTCCGACCTTTATTTTAAATTCTTCTGTTACATATGGATGATTATAAAATTCTATATCCTCTATTGTCTCTATATTATTTTCACTAATAATCGTATCATTATTTTCAGTATTATCATTCACATCAGTATTTGTATCATCAATATTTGTTTCATTGTCTGTATTAGTATTTGTATCATCGGTATTTGTTTCTGAACTATTATCTACAGGTTCTGTAACTACGGCTTCTTCTATTTTTGGAATTAATGTTACATAATCTTTATCTATACTATTACTATCTAAATGAAATACTCCATTATTTGTATTTTTTAATTTAATTCCATTTTTACTTTGAACATATATCATACCGTTTTTAGTTACTAAATATGATTCTGTTGGAATACTATATCTTATTTGTATTTTTTCATCAGCTGGTATATTTGATAAAATATTACCTGTTTTTGTATCTAATATCTCAAAGTCTTTTGTATTATATACTTCTTGATAATTTTCAAATTCTACTTTTTCTACTTCTGTGTTTATTATATCTGATTGTTTTTTTACATAATCTATTGCAGAAAGTTCTGGTTCTTGATTTACATCTTCTTCTTCTATAACTTGTTCTTCTTCAACCTCAACAATTATTTCTTCACCGACTATACCTACTCTAATTTTCCTTATGTCTTGGTTTGTTATACCAAGCCCTAATTCTTTCATTAAATTAAATGCATCTTCTGGTGTTCCTAAATAATGCATTTCTAAACTTTCTGGATCTATATAATATGATTTGCCTTGATCATCTACATTAAGTAATATCATACCTGAAAGCTTGCTAGGAGCTGTATCTCCCCAAGAATTAAAATCTGCTCCTGAAACTCCTAACCCTAGCTCTCTCATAATTTCAAACGCATCTTCTGGGTTTCCTAAATAATACCTTGAATTATTTTCTGGATATACATACCATCCAGCTCCATAATTTTCTGTTTGTATTAATATTTTACCTGAAAGCTCTTCTGATAAGACTTCATCTATATTTACTGTTAAATCTTTTTCTAATTGTATTAAATTATTTTTATACTCTTGATATGTTAATTCTGATGCTTCCGCATCTTTTACTGTAAATAATGTTAGTAATGAATCTTTTTCTATATTAAAATCTTCTTCTATTTTTATATTATTATCATTTATCCCTTCTACTATTTCTATTATTTTATTACTATATTCTCTATCTTCATCTGATATTTTATTTATTTCATTTTGATTTAAAACATTTTTTTTATATAAAAATTCTTCTTCTAAAAATCTCATTACTGAAGAACTTACTGACACTATTAAAAAACAACTTAAGAATATTTTTAATAAATTTGTGTTATTTTTTTGTTTTTTTTGTTTCATATGTTTTTTGTTTTTGTTTTTGTTTTTTATAAACTCATGTTTTTATACATAGGTTTATGTTTTTTATATTTTGAGTGAAGTTTATTTGGCAGAATTAAATAAATTTGACTCAAATTTGTTGGCAAGGAATTATTTCACCTTTGCAGATGCAAGATTAATGAACATATAGTCATAAAGCCTGATATAATCCTGATACAAATTAATTTACATTTTGTTTTGGTTAATTTGCATTTGTATTTTCTCTTTAATAAATAAAGGGAATTTATGCGATTAAATCAATTAGCTAGATTCTCATATATTCGTCTTGCATGCTGTATAAGATAAAATAAAATCCTTGCCGTTTTGTCGGTCAAGGAATTATTTCATCTTGGTAACAGATGTAAGATTTAATGAATATTTAGTAAAGAAGCCTGATATAATCTTATTATGTGATATTTAAGTATTAATCTTGATTTGACTCTTGATTAAGAACTTAATTACATTTTGTGAAGTTAAATATTAATTTTGATTTGACTCTCGATTAAATACTCAGTCCACATTATGTTTTAAACATTAATCTTGATTTGACTCTTAATTAAATATTTAATTACACATTATATAAACTTTAAATTTTAGATTGAAATCCTGATTTATTGTTTATACTTATATATAGATTTAATTTTTGATATAAATATCTTGATTAAGGTCTATATACTACATATTACAAACTCTTTTTCGTGAGAAATTAAGTTGAAATACTAGATTAAGTCACTGACTAGATTTTTATATATTCTCTTACATACTGTATAAGATAAAATAAAATCCTTGCCGAAGGAAACAAGGAAGGGTATAAATTTTTTGAATTTATCCCCTGGTTTATATGTTTGATGAACTATCATTTTTCACCATTTTCATCAAATATACCACGAAATAAATTGCTTTTATCTAACCTTTAAACCTCAGAGCTTTTCTAATGTTTAAGTTAAGATTTTTCCCTGTTTCGTTATTCTTTTTTAAAAGAACTCTTTGAGAATATTTATTTTATTATTTATTAAACTAATTCGACTTGTTAGTTAGAAGTTTTAAAAATCTTCTTATAAAATAAAATCCTCTTGTAAGAAACAACAGGAACTAATAATTTATATATAATCTCTATTTATTTTACTTTTTTATAATCGATAATTAATATGTTTGATTTTGTTTTAATTTGATTTAATATCGATTGTTTTCGTTTTGTTTTGTTCTAGTAAAATAACTAGTGATTTATTTTTTAAATATCTCATTTATATTAAATAGGATATTTTTTTGTTCCTTATAACTCGTATTTTTAATACAGGTTATAAATTTTTGTTTCCCTGTAACTAAACCCTTTTTAAGTTTGTTACAGCTTTAGTATATCACCTTTTTTACCTTTTGTAAAGATTTTATATATAAATATTACCTAATATTGGCTTATTTTATATATGAATAATTTTTGTGTTCATATATTTATTTAATAAAAAAATACCCTATATACAAGGGTATTTTATTTAAATTCTGATTATTCTAATATATGAACATCATTAACTGTTTTATATGAATATATTTCATTCATAGAAAACCATAAATATATTTCTTTATCTGCGTTTTCTTTTGAATCAGATGCATGTATTAAATTTTTAACTCCTATATCTTTTTTATTAGAATAATTATAACTTACATGCGCAAAATCTCCTCTTATTGTCCCAGGAGTTGCTGATTTAGGTTCTGTACTACCTACCATCATTCTAACTTCTTCTA
>JAIPJN010000019.1 GCA_021734125.1 Patescibacteria group bacterium | reverse complement strand
TGAACTTTTAAAAGAACTATTTGGTAAATAATCTTATTTTATATATTAATATATTTTTATTCACTTTTCAAATAAATTCTTAATATTATTAATGTATTTTAATTCATCCCATACCTAAAGGAATGGGTTTTCTTAAAATGATTCTAATAAGGATAAACAATTTTATGAATGATTTTCAATTTATTTTTGATTTTTTTGAAAAATATGATCGCAATAAAATAGAGAATAACTATCTTTCTGATATAAAAGATTGTAAATTAATAACTTATCATGAATTTAAATATTTCATAGGTGAAATAAGAGAAGAATATAATTTTTCTGAATTATTTGGAAAAGAAAAAGATGAAACATTAAAATCAACTTTTGAAGCTATAAATCAACAAGTTTTTGGAAACTTTATTTATCCTTCAATAGAAGAAAAAGCAGCTAATTTATTATATAAAATGGTTAAAAATCATCATTTTATAGATGGAAATAAAAGAATTTCAGCATTTATTTTTTTATATTTTCTTGAAAAAAACGATTTTTTATATTACAAAAATAGAAAAAGGATAGATGATAAAGCCTTAATATTATTGATTTTATGGATAATTGAAACATCTGAAAGTAAAGATATTGTTATTAAATTAATAATAAATTTTTTAATATAATTTGATAAAAATGAATTATTCACTTGACAAGATTAATTTTAACTTGTATAATTAGGATTGTTGAATAAAAGAAATTTATTAATTTTATATTTTGGAGATATTCTTATGAATGTATATAATTTTTAAAATTTTAATGGATTTTAAGTTGTAAAATGGATTTTAAGATTTTAAAAATTTAAATTTTAAGAGGTACTAAAATGAAGAATTTAACAAAAATGATTAAAAAGACGCAAGAAGATATTGAAAAAATTAATAAAAATAGAGAAAATTTGATATCTCAATTATCTGAACAAGAGAAACAAAAAGAAGTTCTTAATAAAAAAATTGATACTACTAAAAATGATCTTGAAAAATTGACTAAAAAAATTAATAATTTATTAAGACAATTTGATGTAAAAACATCTAAGACTGATGTAAAAACATTTAAAAAGAGAGGTCCTAAAAAAGGGACTAAACATTATAAGAATGAGATGTCTTTAAAAGAGGCTGTAGAAAAGGTCATGAAACCGAATGTTGAAATGTCTCCTAAAGATGTGGCCTCTATGGTTAAAGAAATTGGATATAAAACCAAACAAAAAAATAAACAATTTTTTAGAAGTAGTATCTGCACCATATTGAGAAACGATAATTCTATCAAAAAGATTGGTAGAGGGAATTATGTTTTAGCTTCTAAAAAAAATAAAGGCACTGTTGCTGCTTAAATAGATGTCTTGTTAATTTCTGAAAAAAGGGTACCAAAAATGGTGCCCTTTTTTTTATTTAAATAAAATGAAATAAATTTTTCTTTCACAAATCCAAAAAAGATAATATATTATAATAGATAAAATTTAATAAAAATTAATGATTTAATTTGAAAGTGGAAAATAATAAGTTATAATACAATAATAGATTTTAATTTATTGAAGGAGAAAAGTAGCAAAAATTACATATAATTTAATATAGAAAACTCATTTTTATTATATAATTTTTATTATATCAACTATGCGAGGCATTCAAATTAAAGAGGTTTATAACGGTTGCTTTAATTATGCGAGGCATTCAAATTAAAGAGGTTAATGCGGGCATGGTGGAATTGGCAGACACAACAGGTTTAAGCCCTGTTTCTTATAATAAGAGTGATGGGTTCGAGTCCCTCTGCCCGTATTTATAAATTTAATTTCAAAAAAAGGATGACAATGCTAACAAAAAGAAAAACTAAGAAAAAGAAATCAAAAAAATCAAAAAGCAATAAGAATATAACTCTAAATAAAATAAAAAAGAAATACACCATTAAGCATGCAAAATTAGATATAAGACCAACTAGTGAAAATACCTTTAGATTGAATTGGTGGTATAATGAAGAAAAAGAAAGCGGATACTGGACTAATCCTTCTATTATCAAATCATTAGTTATAAAAATTGTAAAGAATAATATTAAAGAATTTCCTGAATTAGGTTTTGATAAATCAAATTTTTTAAAATAACATTTGACACTCTTTTGAAAATTTGATATATTCCATAATAAAATTATAAAATTGATTTACGGAGATAGATATGGGGCAATATTATTCTAACAATATCATTTAATAATAATAATTTAAGGAGAAAGCTGTGAAATATTATGTAGAATCTGGATCATTTAAAAATATTGTTGATTCAACTAATGCAGTTAAAGCAATTTATAAAAGTATTGAAAAATGGACAAAAAATAATTGCATGAAAACTATAAAATTGGGTGAAAAAGTATCTGTATCTCAAAAGGGTTTTGTGTTTAATAAAGAGGATAATGGGATTAAATCAATTCAAAAGATATTATATATTGAAGAAACAAATATTGATAAAATTTATCCTGACTGTTGTCTGTTATTTGATGTTAAAATGTTAATTAATAATTTTGGAAAAAATTTAAAATAAAAAAGGATTGTTAAAAATGTTTGCTGACAAAGAAATTATAAATTTTTTAATACTATTTAATTTTGATAAAAATGATGGGAAATGGATAAGAATTTTAAAAGAAATAGATTTTAGTGAAGCTAATAATGAAGAAGAGTATGAAAAAATTTTATCCGGGACGAAAGAAAATATTATAAGAGAAATAAAACAATCTGATTATGCTCCTGATGGGCAAATATGTATAACAGAGCATGCTTGATAAATGAAATTTTTGTTTCACAAATATAAAAAACAAAATATAATAGAGTAGATAAAATAAAAATTTTAATTATTTTAAGGATGAAAAAAATGAAAAAACCAAAAGGAATTGTATTGTATCAAGGAAAATCATTGATTGATAAAAAAATGATTGTTGTAATTGCTACAGGGTTTCAAAAAAATTACAATAAAAAAACAGGTGATATGATACAAATATGGATTTTAAAAGCAGATAATCCTCCTATTATTGCAAAAAGATTAGGGCTTGATTATAGTATATGTGGAGATTGTAAGCAAAGACATTTTGGTAGTTGTTATGTAAATCTTTGTCATGGACCAAGCAGAGTTTATTATGCTTATCAGAACAGTAGTTATGAAAAATATGATGAAAGTATGTTAGAATTTTTCAAAGGAAGAGATATTAGAATTGGTTCTTATGGGGATCCTTCCGCTGTTCCTATTCATATATGGGATACAATTTGTTCTGTTGCAAATAGCTACACTGGTTATACTCATAATTGGAAAAAATGTAATCCTGATTTAAAAAAATATTGTATGGCTTCTGTCGAATTAAAAAAGGAATATAAACAAGCTAAAAAATTAGGATGGCGAACATTTAGAGCAAAATTAGAAGAAGATAGTAAATTTGAAAATGAAATAATTTGTCCAGCGACTACAGTAGAATTAAGCTGTAATAAATGTAATTTATGTAATGGAATGACAAGTAAAACAAAAAAAGATGTAGTAATAACAGCTCATGGAGCAGATTTTAAAATACAACGTTTTATAAAAGGTATTAAAAAAATAAAAAATAAGAAAAAATATAAAATTAATTATCAAAATAGATATGAAGAGCTAAGAAAAGCCTGTAAAATTTAATATTTTCTTTCACAAATACAAATCTCGTAATATAATATAGTAGATGATAAAATACATTAATTAATTTAATAAGGGAATAATTATGAAAAATGGATTAAGAAGTGAAATAAAAAATATAATAAATTGGTTAAAGATAGAATATAAAACAGCTTATGATTTAAATGATTTTTTTTATAATTTGAATAATATAGAACGTTGGAATTTAATATCCTCATATAAATATTTATCAGAAGATTTTATGGATGAATATCAGTCTTATCTTAATTGGGATAATATATCAAAATATCAAGTTCTTTTAGAATCTCTTATTGAAAAATATAAAGATTATGTTCATTGGGATATTATTTCAAGATATCAAGATTTATCTATTCCATTTATATACAAAATGAAAGATTATGTTAATTGGGATATTATTGAAGAAAGATATAATATAACTTATAATGATATAAAAAAGGAAATATTAAATGACAAAAATTAATGATTATCTTAAAAGAAATAAAACAATAACTAAATATATTAGAGCTAAAGAAATAGATGATGGGGGATGGGTAGAAAGTGACAGTATGATATATGCGAATGGGACTGCATATATCGCTGGCACAAAAAGAGGTTTTTTTGTTGACGATGATGAGCGTGCAGCATATAATTTAGTAGAAGTTGATATTGATACTATTGAGAGGGGTACTGAATTTTTTGATAAACATAATAGAAGAATTTATGATGGAAATATAATAAATGTTAATGGGGTTGAATGTGTTGTTCATTATTACCAAGGGATGTTTAGATGTTACAAAGAAAGATTATTTCAAAAACCAGTATCTGATTTTGATTTAGCAGAAGCTATTATCAGAGATCCAGAATTAGAAATTGTTGGAGATATTCATTAAATGACAAAAATTAATTATAAAAAAGGTAATGTAATAAAAGCAGCTAAGCAAGATATCAAAAATAATAATTTAAATATAATTATTCCTCATATTTGTAATAATCAAGGAAAATGGGGAAAAGGCTTTGTCAAAGCTCTATCTAACGAATGGATAGAACCTGAAAATATATATAAAAAAGATTATGAATATAAAAAAATGAATAATATGAATATTTTAGGAACATCTTCTGTTTCTCATGTAGAAAATTTTAATATACATATATATAATATGATTGCTCAAAAATTATATGAAAAAAATCCTATAAGATATTGGGCATTAGTAAAATGTATGATTAATATTAAAAAAGTTATAAATAATTTAGACCAAAATAATCATCATAAAATATATTGTCCTAAGTTTGGAAGTGGATTAGCAGGGGGAAATTGGAAATTTATTGAAAGATTGATATTGGAAATATGGGTAGAAAAATATGATTTTGATGTGACTGTATTTGAATTTTAAATATTTTGTTTCACAAATTGAAAAAATATAATATAATAGAATAGATAAAATAGACGGATCAGACATAGATATGGTAAGAAGCTCTGAAGGATTAAAAAATGCTTAAAAAAATTAAGAAAATTAAATTGTGTTTAATCAATAAAATTTTAAATAAAAGATGTTTTTCAGAAGCTTATCGAATTAAATTAGCTGTTGAAATTGAATCATTATATAGAAGAAAAGCTATTAAAAATCAAGGGAATCGAACAGATATTAAAAAAAATCAAAATTTTTTAAGAGTGAACACTAATAAAGAATTAGCTAAATTAGCAAAAGTTAGTCCCACACGATTTTCTCAAATGAAATGGTTTTTAAAAAATGGGAAACAATATTTATCTCCAGAATTATTTGAAAAAAAATATGAAAAATTGATTCAAAATGATACCACGATTTATGAGGTTTATGTATCTGTAAGAAAAATAAGAAATAAACAAAAAATTTAATTTTTTCTTTCACAAATATAAAAAATGAAATATAATATAGTAAATAAATTTGAAAATTTAATTTAAGGATGTATCAAATGTCAGAAAAATCAGAAAAAGGAATATTTTTATCTGAACAAAAATCAGATGAAATAAATAAAAAAGTAAAAATTAAAATTAAAAATACTTATGGGCAATTATGGATCAAATCTGAACAATTCAAAAATTTAAAAGTGGATAAAGATTGGGAAATTGGATTAGAGATATGGGATGGAATGTTAAGGTTATTAATTTATGAAAATATTACTGTTGAAGACCCAAGAATTATTAATTTAGGAAAAGTTGAAAATAAATGATTTTTTAGAGAGGATAATAATTATGGAAAATAAAGTAAAAAGATTTGAAGAAATAATGCAAAAGATGTTAAAATTAAATGATGAAGCTCTAGAAATTTGTGATGAAATAACAAGAAGTGAAGAAAATGAATCATTGCTTAATATTGGAGGAAATGCTTATCATCAATGGTATGCCTATATTAAAGGTTCTATAAACAAGAAAGAATCGGGCTTTGAAAAAGGAGCAGGTGTAGGTGTAGACATGATAGATAGTTTTAAAAAATTAAAATTGATTAATAAAATAGCAACGTCTCCAAAAACATCAAAAATTCTTAAATAAATTAATTGTAGAAGTTGAAAATAAATGATTTTTTACAAAAAATAAAAAACTTAATATAATATATTGAATTAATATTAATGTTTAAAAAAAATTTTAATATGATAGCTGAAATGATAATCATAGCTATTATAGCTATAGAAATTACTATGATTATTTTATATTAGAAAATTTTAAAAAGAATATAAATAAAACTTGGAAGTAAATTAATGAATGAGAATTATCAATTTTTTCTTTCACAAATATAAAAAATAGAGTATAATATAATGAAAGAAATAAAATTTTTAATTTTAAGGATGAAAAATGGAAACATTACAAACAAAAAAAATAAATAAAAAAATAATTATAAAAAAGGATGTTAGAAGGAGTTATAAATTCAGAGCATACCCTAATAAAGGAACAGAAAAAAGATTAAAAAAAACAATGGAAATATATGCAGAAATATGGAATAAAGCTTTAGAAGAAAGAAAACAAAATTACGAAGCAAGAAAAAAAGATAAAGATATTAAACCTATAACACAATGGAGCCAATATCATTTAATTAGAAAAAAAGATCATCCTGAATTTAAAAATTTAAATGCTCAAAGTATGCAATACGTCCTTGTTCAATTAGATTCATCTTATAAATCTTTTTTTAATAAAATTAAAAAAGATAAGTCAGCAAGACCGCCCAAAATTAAAAAAAGACTTAATGCTTTAACTTATGGTTCAAATGGATGGAAATTAATTGGAAATATATTATTAATTAATATTGGGAAGCTTAGAATTAGATTACATCGTCCCGTTGAAGGAAAAATTAAGACTGTAACTATAAGATTAAAAAATAATAAATGGTATGTAAGTTTTTCAATCATAAAGCCTTTATATAATATTGTTTGTAATAAAAATAAAAAAGTTAAAATAGATTTTCCTGATTATTTATTTTTAGAAGATAGTTATGGAAATAAAATTAAACATCCAGAGTTTTATTTCAATGAAATCAATGAATTGAGAAGATTATCAAGGGCTTTAAGTAGGAAAGAAAAAGGTTCTAAGAATTATAAGAAAGCAAAATATACATTACATAAATGGCATGAAAAGATATCAAATAAACGTAAATATTTTTTATGGGAAATTGCAAATAAATATACAAAAGAGTATGATAAAATAGAAGTTCCTAAAGTTCCTTTAAAAAAGAAAATAGAACAAGCAACGAATAGTAGAGCAGCTCAAAGATTATGTGATGCTGCTTATGGGATTTTTGTAGAAACATTACACCAAAAAGCAGAAGAAAATCAATGTAATATAATAGAATATACTCTTTGATAATTTTAAAAAATATAAGTTTGTGTAGGACTTTGTCACATAAATTCTTTATTAATAAAGGATTGTGGCAAGATTACATTCTTACTATTGTAAGAATACTGCAAAGCAGAAGTAAATACAACTGGAAGGATTGTATATACCACTCCCTTGCATTGTAAGAACACTGCAAAGCAGAGGTAAATACAACCTCGAAAGAGCTTTAAAGTAGCCCAAATTAATTGTAAGAACACTGCAAAGCAGAGGTAAATACAACTGCTGCTTCCTTTGGATTTTCTACTTTTAATTATAAGAACACTGCAAAGCAGGGGTAATTACAACCAATAAAGCATTGACATAAAAATAAATTTTTAAATTTAAAAGAAAGAATAAAAGATGCCATATAAATTTCAATATACTAAAGTTCATTTACCTAAAAATAAAGATAGAAGAAGAAAATTAACAGATAAACAAAAAAAAGAAATTAAAGAATTATATGGAACAATAAGTCAAAGAAAATTAGCTAAAATGTTTGGAGTATCAAGGCGACTTATAACTTTTATTGGAGATCCTGAAAAACATAAAGCTAATTTAAAAGCAAGAAAAGAAAGAGGGGGATGGAAACAATATTATGATAAAAATAAACATAAAAAATATATGAAAAATTATAGAAGATATAAACAAAAAATCTTAACTAAAAAATCATAAAATAATTTTTCTTTCACAAATATAAAAAATAGAATATAATATAATAACATAGTTAAAAAAATAATAATTATAAAGATTAAAAAAGGAATATTTATGATTTATACATCAGAACAAGAGAGGTATATTAAAAACGTTAATGGAGAAGCTCATCAATTAGCTGTTGATATTATTGGGCAATTAGAGCAAGTTAAAGATATTGCTGTTAATATGTTGGATAAACAACAATTAGATGAATTTGAAAAACAAATTCGAAAAATAAAAGATAAAATGAATGAATCTAAAAAATATAAAGTTTAATATAGTATGATTTTTTTAATATTTGATTAAGGATATATTAATTAATGACAAAAGAAAGAATAACTCATGCTGCTATTAAAAGAAATGATGGAATAATTAGTACTGGAAAAAGTCATTTTGATATTATATTAAAATGTCCTAAAGATAGCTGTAAAGGGGAAAAAGTAAAACAAGGTTTTTTAACTAATAAAAATAGATTTGTTGGCAGAAAAGAAGCTGCACAAATTGCTTATAATGTTAAACAAATAAGAAATAAAAAGAAAGAGCTATTAAGTGAACATATATGGAGCGATAATAATTTTAAATATAATAGTATTAAAGGATTTTATTAGAATCATTTTAAGAAAAAGTATAAAAATGCATTAGGAATAAGATAAGGAAATTAAAGATGAAATTTTAAATTAATTTTTCTTTCACAAATACAAGAAATATAATATAATATAATATAGTAGATAAAATAAAATTTTTAATTTTAAGGATGAAAAATGGAAAATTTGGCTATAAGAGAAAAAGAATTTGTTGAAGTCCCCATTTTATTCAAATATGATGATGAAGGAAGAAAAGAAGCAGGATTTAAGGGTACTACGGGAGACTGTGTTGTCCGATCTATCTCGATAGTAACTGAAATACCATATAAAACGATTTATGATGATATAACGAATTTTGCTAAGGATAATGAACATAAAGGAAAGAGGAAAAAAGGAATATCTCATGCCAGAACAGGAATATATCCAAGAACAACTCGTAAATATCTTACAGAAAAATTAGGTTTCAAATGGCAACCAACTATGTTTATAGGGCAAGGATGTAAAGTTCATTTGAGAGCTAATGAATTACCTCAAGGAAAATTAATTGTAAAGACTTCAAAACATATAACCGCAGTTATAAATGGAGTAATACATGACATTTATAATTGTTCAAGAAATGGAACAAGATGCGTATATGGTTATTATTATAAATAATTTTTTCTTTCACAAATCAAAAAAATGTAATATAATATAGTAGATAAAATAAAATTTACTTAATTAAAAGGAAATTTAAAATGAGAATAATAAAAACTGAAATTATATCTATTGCTCCTGTAATTGAAAATTTTCATAATTTATATGGTAATTATCGAATTCCTATATTAGAACGGGATTATTTTAATGATGGTACTTATCAAGATATAAATAGAGGTAAGTATTTTTATACGAAACAAAAAGCCCAAGAATGGTTAGATAATCATAGATTTTTAATAAGAAAAGAAACCAATATTCATAAATAATTAATTTGTTTTTGAAAGATATTAAAATGGGAAATTATATTTATACAGATAAATCAAATAGAGAATGGATTGTTAATGTAGAAAATATAAATAAATTTATTATAATAAGGACTGATAATGCTTTATTTCAAGCAAAAAAATCATTAAAATATTTTGATGATAATATAGATAAAAAAAATTATAGATATAAAATTGTAAAAAGACATTATAATGATTATTATCCTTATGGAGCAAAATATGCTATAATTAAAATATTTAATACCATAAAGCAATGTAATAAAGAAAAAGAAAGAAATAGAAAAATAGGAGAAGCCATTCATTCTATATCTAATTTATAATATATTTTCTTTCACAAATACAAAAAATAGAATATAATAGAATAGATGAAAATTTAATTTAATTTAAGGAAGAAAAAAATGAAGAAAAAAATTGATATTAAAAGTAAGGCTAGCAATAAAATAAGATTAATTGGTAGCGATGAATATGTTAATGCTACTGATGATGTATTGCTTTCAATGGGAGATATGTTTAAAAATAATTCAGAGGGAGAAATTAGAGATTGGATTCAAAAGAAAGTTATTCATGTTTATAAATTCGCTCAAAAAATTGATATTTTATATGATGGCAATACTGTTATCAATGATATAAAAATATTAAAAAATTTGAGAAAAATAAAAAGACAAGGTATGGAAGCAATGAATGATGATTTTTATGATTTTTTACATTTAAGTTGCGGAAGTATTGCTCATTTTTCTAAAATGGGTTGGATTAGTTGTTATCCTACTATTAATAGTTTAAAAAAATTCTTTATTAAAAATGAATTTGGAAAAAGAGTATTAAATGATATTCCTAATTGGAAAACAGATACAATTAATACAGTTAAAAAAATTGAAAAAGAGTTAAATATAGGATAATATAAAATATTATGAAAATGCCTGAAAGAACAAAAAAAGAGTTGGATAGATATGTTCAAAATGGAATCCCCACAAATGGATTTTTAGAAAAAGTATTATCTAATGATTTATTTGGAGCCATTGGAAAAGCAGATGAAGAAAATTCAGAAGCATTACATGATATATGTAAATATATTTATAATAAATTACCTTCTCGATGCTGGGGAAGTTCAGAACAAGTAGTTAGTTGGATTAAATATAAAAGAAATGAAATGAATAATAAATAAAGGAAAAAATATGTTTATGAGAATAATAATATTAATTATTTGTTTTTTGAGCTTTAATATTAATGCTGATAATATTCAATTAAAAAATGAATTAAAGAATGAATTAAGAAAATTTATTAGACAAGAAGTTAGAAGACAAATATCATTAATTATTGATGAAAAGATTGATAAAAGAATTGAAAAAAAAGTTATTAATGATGTATTAACTACGGATGTAAATACTACTGCCAATAAGAATAACAATGCATCTTCAAGAGAAAAACAAATTAAAAATAAAATTCAAGATCTTGAAAAACAATATGCAAATTTACCTCCTTTTAAAAAAAGAGAGAGAGAAAGAATACAAAATAAAATAGATTATATAAAAGAAACTAATCCTGGTATTTTTGGACAGGCTTATTCAAATAAGCCTAATGCAATTATACACTTAACGCCGCAAACAAATAAAAACATGGGAAAACATTCTTTTAGAGGAAGCAGAAGATCAGAAGGTGAAAAATTATATATTGATAAAGATAAGTTTGATAAATGGAAATTAAAAAAGAAAGCAGGCGGATTTGGTAAAATTATAAGATAATTATATTTGAAATTTAATAATTTGTAATAGAAAGAAATTAAATCTTATGGGAAATTTAGTATTAACTAGAAAAATCGGGGAAAAAATTGTTATTAAAACTCCAAAAGGGGATTTAATAAAAATAGCAATTTCAAGGATTGATAATAGTGAACAAGCTAGAATAGCAATAGAAGCTAAAAAAGATTATAATATTTATAGAGAAGAATTAGAAGATAGAATTAAAATAAATAATATTACTCCTTCTAAAGATAAATATAAATATTCTAAAGATAAACTTTTGCAAATGCATGACAATTGCAAACACTCAGAGGATAATATTATAAAAATTTCAGAAAATTTATATTCTCAAATAATAAGAAAAATGATAACAGCTAATACTGATAAAATTTATGTTGATGGATATAATGGATCATATACAACAATGGGAAGCGAAGGAAATCATTTTTTGGGAAGAATTGAATAATAAATAAAATTTTCTTTCACAAATAAAATTTATTTGTTATAATATATTGAATTTAATAATATTTATTAAGGAAGATAAAAATGGGTTGTAATTTTTATATTGAAAAAGAAAATAATGAAACTATACATATTGGGAAACGATCAGCAGCAGGTCATTATTGCTGGGATTGCAATATAACCTTATGCAAAGAGGGAGAACAAGGGATACATTCTAGCGATTCTAAATGGCATGAAAGATGTCCCTTTTGCAATAAACTCCCTAAGAATGAAACAATAGAAAATAGTGCTGCTGGATTGGAGTTGGGTTTTAATTCTGATTTTATTGAACCTCTCATACCTAAAGGAATGAGATTCCTACGAATTACAAACTAATGTTTGTATATTTAGAAGGCTAACCCCGCTGTCCCAGCGGTTATCTTTTAATATTTTTTATTAAACTACTTTGGTTTTCAGTAGTTTT
>JAIPJN010000018.1 GCA_021734125.1 Patescibacteria group bacterium | reverse complement strand
GAACCTTTACATTTGATGGTAATATTGAAAGAGTATATCCTGTAAATATCTTTTTTGTAAAATTAGATTCTGAAGTATAAATATAAATTGGAAAACATTGCATTGAATTAATTTCAGTATCTATTACTTCTTTCCCTCTAAAGCTTAATTCACCTACCCCATCTTCATTAGATAATATGTTAAATAATCTATCATTTATAGATACTATAACTTTGTCTTTTTTATCAATATCAATCTTAATATTACTAATTTCATCAATATTGATAAATAAAGGATCAATCTTAATATTAAATAAAAATTCTTCTACATTTTCATTTAATAATGTAAAATTAGCAGGAATTATATCAACTAATTTATATTCTCCGTCAATAAAATTTTCAATATAAATAAAGAATGAAATTAATGAACTCGTATTATTCTCAACAACATTTAAATCGACTGTAAAACTAATACTATTTTTATCTTTATCAATTATAAAATATTTATCATTTTCTATCAAAGCATAAACATTATTAGTAACATTTTCTATACTTATTCTTTTACTATAATCAGTAGATAAATTATTAACTGTAATGTCTATTTTTGTAGATAAATCAATAGAACCAATTTGTGGAGAAATATTAACTTTAGACATTATATAAAGTTCCCAACATCTTTCTAAATTTTTGTTCTGTTATTTTATAATTAAAATTTTTATTTACAAACTCATAAGCTCTTGATATTTTCTTTTTTACACTTATTTTATCTTCTATTACATTTCTCATATTCCTTCTTATTTGTTTTACATCTATATATGCCCATTTCTTATTTGAAAATTGAGGAATTGAATCCATATTTCTTTTCATTACAAATCCTTTTGGTTTTAAACAAAAACATGTTTCATCTTTTGCATAATCTGTACAACCTGAAAATTTAGTTATAATAACAGGAATGTTTAATGCCATACATTGTAATCCAGGTATGCAAAAACCCTCTCCCATTGTTGAAAGAATCATACAATCAAAAGATTTAATAAAGCTTAATAGTTCTTCATTATTATATACTTGTGATTCAAAAAAAATAGATGCAAATCCTTTACTATTTTTAAAAACTTTTTTCATCCTATGTACAAATGCTTTTGCTTTATCTACCTTATCTGTTTTTATATATAATTCAACACTATCATTTTTATTAAATTCATTCAAAAAAGCTTCAATTAATGTCTTATACCCTTTTCTTTCTTTCCATCTCCCTATAAATAAAAATTTAAATTTATTATTTTCAAATAATGGTTTTATATTATCATATAAATCAAAATCAATACAATGAGGAATGTGAAATAATGGTTTTTTTAATCTCGAATGAGCAAAAATATTATAATTAAATTCAGATGGAGTAATTAATCCATTATTTTTATTTAAAATATCAATCCATTTCTGAGGAGGATTATATGTTTCAAAAGTTGCAAATCCAATATTCTTATCTACTTTTCTAGTTCTTTTTTGAATAGTAGGAATACAATGATAAATTTGAATTTTATCTTTTATATTTAGATTACTTTTTAAAGATTTTAATATATCATATCTTTGTTTGGAAATACTCTTCTTGCTTATTTTATTCCCAAGCGGTTTAATATTAATATTATATTTTTTACTTTTATATAATGATAATATATAATTTTGAGCAGCATTAGAATAACCAGAATGATTAAAAAATGCAATATATTCAATTGGAATTTTAACAGCCATTTTTTCGATATATCTTTTAAGTTTTAATATATATCGAAATTTTTTAAGACGAAACTATAATATTATTTTCATCAGTTACATTTATGCTATTTATAATATCAAAAAATCCCATTCCATACATCCATGTAATATTCCCATAATCATCTAATTTAATTAATCTACCATTAGAACCAGTAAAGCTAGATTCAGAAACTATAATATTACCTTCTGTATCTACATCTACATCAGAAGGATATAAACCATCTGGAGAATTATATATAATATTATATTTTTGATTAACCTTATCAATTATTGCTACAACACCAACCCATCCCGCTAAAGCATTTGATGCTATTGAATTATAATCTGTTCCCTCTGAAGTTCCCATAAAAGCCCCATATTCAGATTCAATGACACCAGCAACAACCATTTGTCCTTCAGATATCTTATAAATCCCCCCCATGCTAAAATCACTAAAATAAATTTTTGAAAAAGAATAATTAAAATTTATAATATTTTCTTCTAAAGAAAATTCCATAATACTTGGAACATTTATATCTTCAAAATTAATATTATTTTTATTATAAAATAAAGCAGGCTTAGAGACATTGCCAACAATCCATTTTTCATCTATCTTATTAAATTCAATAGGATGTCTTATATTATCCATATAAACAAAATTTCCAACAAAAACATCAAATTGACTATAAATATTAAGCAATGAAGATATTCCATCGGGAATATTAATATCTTCAGTAAAAACTCCTTTAGAAAAATTAATAGATAAATTATCATATCCTTTTAACTTAACATAATTATCTTCACTTAAACTAATTTCAATAACTTTATTATTACATTTACTATTTGATAAAATAGTATCTTCAGAAGATAATTGTATTTCCTCAACTCCTCCATACAAAGAAATCTTACTAATATCATTTAAACTAACAGGTTTAGATAAAACTAAAGTTAATATATATAAATTAGGATTATACACTATAGAAACAGGATATAAATTATCATCAACAAAATAAGTAGAACCAAAACCTTCAATAAGATTCCCTTCATTATCAACTCTAAGAACTCTATCATTGTGAGTATCAGCAATTAAATAACTTTTATCATGCATTCTCTTAACAGAAGTAATATAGTCAAATTTCTTATAAGGCTTCTGCTCCCATATTGCTGTTTGATTAGGAGCTAAAGGCATCTTATTTCCAGCAAATCCATATACCCCAACATTATTATCATCAATTTCATTAATTGAATTTGCTTGAGAGAAATAATAACCTTCTATATTAATAGGATCAGATAATTCTATTTGATTATCTATAATATCATCTGATATTATAAGATTTTCTAAAGTACCTCTTTCAAAATCATCCTTTTCTGTTATTTCAAAACCATTTAAATCAGAATCTACTAGCATTCTTAATTCTATTGAACGCAAGACAGGACTAACTGTTTCATCAGAACTTAATAAATTTACTTCTATTTCAACATTAGTTCCCTCTGTAGCAAAAATTTGACCTGAATTCAAATACATTGTATAAGGAGCACGGCTTAATGCCTCTTCTGAATTAGAAGTTTTTACTCTCACATTTATATTTGTATTATTTGGAACACTACCCTCATAGAATATAGAATGAAAAGTAACTTGAGCTTGAGTTGAATATCTCAATCGAACAGACCCAGAAGGGGCAACTAAATTAGTTCTTCTAGCATAAATATTATCAATATAAAATATAAAATCATCATCTAATTCATCAGTATAAAATACTATTTTTGTTAAATTATCAATATTTTTTAAATTAGGGACTTGTTTTATTTGCGATAAATTAATAACTTTCTCTTCAAAATTATTCTTAGAATCATCTTGATTTGAAGTAATATGATTTTCAGGAATTATTTCAAAAGGCCCAATTTGATTTTCATCAGGAATTTCGGCATTAATTTCATAATTCCCATTTATTAAATAAAAATAAACTGGCTTATGATTTGAATTATTAGTTTTTACCCACATTGCTAATTCATCATAATCTTCTGATAAATCTATTCCAACAGAAGTTCCAGTTGAACTATCTGATTTTTTTATATTTTTAGAATATAAAACCCTTAAATCAGAATTCGCATTAAATTCCCCACTATATTTTCCTTCAATTTTATTTATATTATCTCCCTCAGATATAACTTTTGCATAATCATTTCTAAGAACAATATTTTTATCAAAACTTAAATCAACTCCTGGTGCAAATGTTTCAAAATTTTCTATTATTTCAATGTTCTCTCCACTTCTTTTTAAACTAACTTCTCCATCAGATATTATTACATTTGTTTTTTTATACGCATTATAAAAAGAATTTTGATCATTCCAATAAGTAGAAACAAATTGCCCAATTTGAACAGGTTTCCCACTTATACATTGAGAATCTAAATCAATATTAGCTGTAGACGATTCAAAATCAATTATATTATCTGAAGATATTCCTGGAATACAAATAAATTCATTTATAAAATTACTATCAATATCAGGATATAAATATTTTAAAAATATAACAGCTCTTAACAAATTGACACTAGATATTTCCCCAAGTAATTCTTTGTTACTTTTTTCTAACGTACTAACAAAAGAATCTAATGCAGCATGAGTTAATAATCCGTTGTTTTCTAAATCATTATGATCTAATTTTGGAATTTGTTCTAAATTTAATGTTCCACTTATAATTTTAGAAGCATCTATCCCCTCAATTCTTGCTCCTGGCATTTGATTTTTTGTTTCTTCTTGTAAATCAATCTTAGAAGGAGTTCCTCTATGTTTATGATTATCAACTTCATCTTTTATTGTTTGTTCAAATGATAAATAATCCCTATCATCATTATCAACATATACTATATTTTCATTTCCAGTAACAACAGTTGCTATTTTAATAGTATCTTCAGGAATATCTCCCCCTATTACAAAAGAAAAATTTACTATTCTATTTTGTAATGTTTGTCCAGTTGAATTTGCAAAAATTGTAATTTCAGAATTAGAAGGAAGATTATTTAAATATTGTACTTGCATAGATTCAGCAACCATATACTTAATAATTCCGATTCCCTCTGTAATTAAGACTGAAATACCATTATCAATATTATATCCATTATTTTGAACATCCCATCCATTAATAACTCCATTTCCAAAAACACTATATAATCCATATAGCTGTTTATCTATTACAACAAATCTTTCAATTTCTTTTTGAATACTCAAAGAAGAATCTAAGGTATCTGAAAAATCAAAAAATGTCAATCCATAAAATTTAGTAGTTCCCATTATATCTCCTATTTACTGACTTTTAATGAAGTATTTATTCCACCAAACATTGCAAAATTTAAATTAACTGGATTTTTAGAATAATAGCCCCCATGATCAAAATATCCATTCCTTGATACCGACATTAAATCTTTTCCTTGATATGTCAATCCATAATTATTAGCATTTTTATTAAATTTACCTTCAAATCTTTTTTTATAAGCATTTATTTGATAATTAGTTTTCATATAAATATCCTTTATTATTATTATTATTAATTTAATTTCCCTCTATATCTCCAGGAAATATATTTTCCAAAGGAAAGAATTTTTCTGCTTCTATAGTCATCCACCATTGATTTTGTTGTGGATCTATTTTATTACTGACAGTATTAACTCTGAAGGATGCATTATTTAATGCAATTATATCTCCTCCTCTTATTGGCAATCCATATGTTTCAAAAGAAATCTTTTTTATTGGTTTAAACATAGCGGTATACATATTCATTATTTTCTGAACAGCAGAAAGAGAACTAAACATTCCCTCTCTTTGATACATTTGTTTTGGATACCCTACGAAACCAACAGAATCTTTATCTACTATTGAACTTTTATTAACATAATCCGCTATAATGTAATTCATATCTACATTATTTGTTCTAATGAATAATGTATTATAAACACTATCCATATCATATGTATGATCGACTTTATTAAATACTTGTTGCCCTATCCAATATTTTGGATTAGTAGTAAAATAAAATAAAGGATCAAAAACATTTAATCCCTGTAAATGCTTAAACACCATGTCATAATAATTTTCAAAATGAGCTTCTCCATACTGATTAAAATAAAACAATTTAGATGCTCTTTCAGCTATATTTTTTATTCCATCATATAAAGATGTACCATCTCCAAATTTAAAATTTGCCTGTTGTAATCTTTGATAAGCAGCAGGCAAAGCATAATGTTCAACTCGAAATTTTCTTCCATCTTTATATTTCAATTCTTTCTCTTCTAAACTGACATCTTTAGATATTTTTTCTATCAAATAACATGGGTCTCCTGAATTTTGAGATTTAAATCCTGCTTTTTTTAATATACCATATACAGCATTAATATCTCTTACTCCATCATAAAAAGGAGAATTTATAAAAATCTGATCTTGTAATATTTTAGTATAATCATATACATCAGCTACCATTATTTGTTTTGCATAACTCTGCTCTATTCTACCTCCTGTGCAAAATCCTGTAAATAAACAATAATATCCATCCATTTTAGAATAAAGTTGATCTTTTATTTTTTCAGGAGTTCTATATCCAGCCCATATTTCTATATAAAAATTTTTCAACGATAAATTAGCTAATTCATTTGAAATATCATTGTCAGTATTTATATCTAAATCTTTATTCAATAAGAATGAAATGCTTCCAGAATGATCCATCTCACTAAACGAAGACATCTTCCAATTATCTTCAAAAGATAATACATGATCACTTGCATCTATGTATCCATTGTTATACCATCTATCTTCATTATTTTCATATCCCCCCACTCTAATAGATGTTAAAATTGGAGTTTTGCATGTATCAAGTTCCCAATTTCCAGAACCACCTTCAAAACTATGCCCCCCACATTTTAAAATAATATCAATTAAAAAATAAAAATATTCCTCATCTGAATAAGACAATCTTTGATCAATTTTAATCAAAGATAAGCTATTTCCAGTCTTAGAGGAATAATAAGACTTTTTCTTTATTGTGTCCTTAAAAAAATAAGATCCTTCATTTTTTTTCTCATTACTATCATTTTCATCATGCTCTATATACTCTTGAGCATCTTGAACAAAAAGCTTTTCTGTTATCTTTTTACTATAATTAATACTATTAAATTTAGTTTTATCCAATTTATCAATATCATGTTCTGATAATTTTATATAATGTTTGGCCCCCTTTGAAAGGCTCATAACCTTAGGAAGAGGAGTAACTTGATCATCTGTCAAAACATAATTATTAATATCATCTTTAGAGTTTAATATATAACTACCACCTTCGCTTATAGATGGAGGGTAAGATAATTCTACAGTATGAAATTTATATTGCAATGGAGAAAAATGAATAGATGTTGTAATATTCCCCCCCCATATAGAAATTTTACCTTCAGGAACAAACAAGGGGGTATCTTCTCCTTCATCTTCCTGTCCTACTCCAACTGTTTTCTTTATTTTCCACAAAGGCAATGTTTCACTATTTCCATTAATATCTATTTCAAACTGAATAATTAAATATTCTAAATGATTTCTAACTGTAATTCTTAGATGTTCTGCATCTATTAAAACATTACCATTGCATCCACTATATTGCGACCCCATCCCATCAGCTATTAACCTTCTTGAATATCCATCTTTTAAATGAACAAATATAGGATAAGACTTTTCAGGTATTATTATAAAATAATTATAATTAGGATCTTTAACTCCCAATTCTACAATATAATAAGATTGATTATAAAAATTATAACTATTAATATCGTCTTTTGAAGGATCATCTTTATTGCTTATTTGTCGTACCGCAGCATTTATAGGGATATTATCAAAAACAGAATTAGTTCTAGGGTCATTATAAACATTTAATGGTTCATAATATTCTTCCGACATATACACTCCACTATCTCTAATATTTGGAGCTAAAGATTTTTTTTCTTTCTTAAAAAAATCAATAAAAAAATCCTCACCCCTATATAAAGATGTATCTTTTTGTATTCGCCAATGTAAAGGAGTTCCAACACACCCAGATGTAGCTGATTGTTTCATGCATTGAATTAAATTAGAATCTATAGGACAATTATAATCATTAATTGCCTCTTTTTTATAGTCATTTTTTATATCTATTTCTGTTATATTGCTATTTACTCGCTCATTAGAATATGTCCACACCGGAAAACTACTACAAAGAGCAATAGATGCATCTTGCTCAAACATGTCGAAGATATAACGATCATATGCTGAATGAATCATAATCCAACTTTGTTCTCTTTTGCATTCATCCTTATATTTAAATGAATCAAAAATAGTCCCCATTGAATGGCTAATTTCATTAGAAGGATACATTAAAGTAGAATTATATAAATAATTATGTCTATAACAATAACGAGGTTGTATAAAAATCCCCTCAATCCCTTGAATAGCCGTTATTTTTGAAGCGTAATTATATCCTCCAGATTGTATAATATCATTCAAAGTTACACTATTAAAAACGATTGGTTGCTCTGCTCTTTGTATTTTAACAAAAGGACAAGTTGAATGAATAAAACATTTTATATTAACATCTCCAACATTTAGAGCTTTATTCAAATCCCCAAAAGAATGTTTATCTGGGTCTATATCAGAAACGCCCCAATTAAAATCAGAATTGTAAATGCTATCAAATGTTCTATTTTTACTCATCTATATCCTTATTTTTATCTTTAAACATACATTCAAAAGAAATATCATACATTCCATTTATTAATAATGCATTTAATTTCCCATTTATATCTTTATAAAAAATTCTATTTAACCCTTCTCTTACTTTATAAGCATGAGGTTGAGTTGTAGAATCTATAGCAAAATCATCATTAAATTTATCTATCATATCTTCCTCATAAGGAAAATATACTAATCTATTAGAATCTTCATATGCAATTCCTTGTTCAAAATCATTTTTTAAAGACATCTTTATCTGATTAGATAATTTTCCTACTAAAAAAATAGGAAAATTATCTTTTTTATCATTAGATATTAATAATTGATTATATAAAATAGAATTATTAACATCATCAGAATTATCAATATCACTATGTAATAACATATCCAATTGAAAATACCTAATAAACATCATTCCATTATGAACATAAATTAACCCCATAACATTATTATCAAAAAAAAACTTAGCTTTTTGAATTATACTAATAGCAAATTCTTCCTTTTCTATATCTTCATCTATAAAATTTTTATGAATAGGAATATCATTAATTTCTTCTATCCAATTTATTTTATCAGAACTTCTTTTTATACTTAATTTATTATTTTTTAAATAAAATAATCTACTATTTCCATAATTATCTTGATGGACAAAATAAGCTTTATTATCGAAAGATTTATTTAAATTATCTTCATTTTTTTCATTAAAATAAAATCTTATTTTATTTTTAAAATCTATTTCTTCAACATCATCATTTTTATCTTTAATCAAATTATATATATATCTTTGCTCCTTATAATAAGAAGATTCAGAATCGCCTTCTATAAAATAACTATAATTAGAACGCAATATTTTCCCATTGTAAGAATAATTTTTAATATCTTCATCTGTGTTCCCCATATAAAAATCTAGTCGATTATATCTCATAAAACTATCTGAAGCTATAAAATCATTAGTATTTATTTTTTTAAGCATCAAAAATTTATCATTTAAAATATAAAATAAATTAACAACATTATTATCGTAATTATCTATAACATAAGGATAAGAAGCATTTTCATTTCCAAATAGTCTAATGAGATTATGATGTCCAGTCCATGAAATCCCATTATCACAAGATAATAATGCTGAAATATTGCTATTTATTTCATTATGATAAAAAATTAATATCCTCCCCTCTCTATCAAAAACGACTGAAGACTGTTCAGATTTAATTTTATAATTATCAATAACATTATTATTAAAACCCCATAATTCAATTTTATTAATTGTTATATATCCCAATAGTTGCTCACTCGCTCCAAATTTTAACTCTTTCCCCCCGTAATAACCTATATTAATTGGAAAATATTTTTCATCTCCAACGTTCATTTTATCTGGGATAAAAATATTAGTTATAATCTTATCATCTATTGCAATCGAAATCTTATTTTTTAAATTTCCATTATATGCTGTAATACATTTAATGTTTAGAAAAATACGAAAAATAGAATAATTATTATCTAAATGCATTCCTTGTTGCAATATATTATATCCACTTTCTTCATATTCATGATATTTTACATCCTCTTCTCCTCGCTCACATAAATAAGAAATAATATCTGTTAATAGCATTCCATTTTCATAATTAGGACTACCTCCCAATAATTTACTATTCCCTATTATACTCATATTATCATGATCAAATTCTAATCTATTATGATTTAATTCTTTATCTATTTTAGATCTAATTAAATCATTATAATATTGCCCATCATTGAAAAAATAATAAGATAAAGAATTATGATAATTATTATCTGAAAAACATAATAACTGTTCATCTGTATAGATATCATGTCCTAGACTTATTGTTGAAGGAATAGAAGCAATAGTATCTGCATATATTTGACTAAAATTGCATAAAGAATTCCCTCCTATATGTTCCATATATATTCTTGAATCTCTTGTAAAATTTCCACAAAAATAAGGAGTTTGAAGTAACCAATATGATTCTATTGTCCCCCCATCAGGTCTCCATTCAAGAACATTATTATCTATATAGCTACCACTAAAATAAACTTGATTATAATCTCCAGGATTTGTAACATGACAATTATAATATAATTTATAATTATATTCTTCATCACAACTATATTGATATGGTCTTGCTTCGAGCTTATCAAAATGACTATTAGATATATCATATAAAGATAATATATATATTTTTTGCTGTTCTTCCTTTGCGAATATATTTAAAACATTATTATACATAAAATCAAATATATTTATATTATAACAATCTTCATAATAATATAAAATATCTAAAATAGGAACTCCAATAATATATTCAGTATTTTGAATATATTCAGCAAATTTTTTTTGATATGGAATTTTTTGCTTATCTAATAACAATGAATTAGAAGGATAACTAATATCAAACAAAAAAAATTCCTCTTCAGATGGATCTATATAATCTTCTACATTTTTATCAGGATATTTTAAACTATTAACATAATCATTAAACCATTTTTTTGCAGTTCTTGGCATCTCTCTATTTGAAATAACCACTTTAGTAGAAACATCACTTGTGTCATCTATACTAACATGAACAATTCCCCTCTTATCCATTGTCCAAAAATTATCAACATTATATGAGTTCGTATTTATAGAAGACAATCGCCATCCCTCTATTTCTTCATAATCATTCAAATTATCTTCTAAATATGTTTTATCAGGATCGCTTATATCTTTTTTATAAACATCATAAAAACTTTTTTTTATAACAGTATCTATTGAAGCTATATTGATATTAAAACCATTAAAATTTTCTCCCCTATTTTTAATTTTTTCTTGTGTAGGAGACAACCATGTTTTAATTTTATAATCAAAAACATCAATGTCGCTTCCTATCTCCATATTCCACCCTACAATCCCCTGTGTATTTCCTTGTCCCATCGTCCCTTTATGCCTGATAGACTGTCTTAGTCTTCTATTTGAAGCCATACATAAAGTTGCATATATTTTATCCCCCACCTCTAAATTCGAGACATCTATTCTTACTTCTTGGCTAGTTATATCATCTTTACTTTTTGATTCAAACGGATATTGTTTTTTCCCAGACGCATCTATATTATCTCCTCTAAAATTAAAAATTCTATCATCATATATTATTTCTTTAAATAAATTTTCTTGGTCATCAAACATCACGTTTTCTAAATTTACTTCTGTTTCTCCAATTCCTCCAAACTGTCCCTTACTATCTGTAGCTCCCGTTACTCTTAAAATAGGGCCCCCTTGATATGAACCCAAACTATATTTTCCAATGTTTTTTAATTGATCTTCTGTAAAATTTAACCCCAAACTCCTATAATCTTTCTCTTTTTCTAACAACTCATGCTCTTTTACAATAGCATAAACAGATAAAATATAACCATCAAATTTGTATATTCCTGTTTTTTTTAATTCTTCTGTAACTATTATCTGATAATTTACAATCGTCTCACTATCACAAATATGATAAGTCATATCTGTGATAGAAGAAGTTATTCCTCCTAATCCTAAAAAACCAACCCCCATTGATAAAAGACTGCCAACTCCAAACCCCCCAAATGATCCTGGTTCGATTGGATGTGTAACGGCATTCCTCATTGTTTTACTAAACAACACTTCTATACTTATTTTATTAGCAGGTAATTGTTGTCTTGTTTCTACAACTTTATATAATGTCCCCCCATTATCTCTATAAGGAATATATCTAATTCCTTTTCTTGTATTTCCCTCTATTCTATTTTCCCATTTACTTATATCTGAAAAACTTGAAATATCATATTCACGATTAAGAGATGGATATATATATCCATCTCTTAATAATTCAGAATTATTATAACAAATAAATCCTACAGGATTGTTCATAATCACTTATCTATCTAGTTAATTGATTCATTGCATTATTAATCTCGTTACTAATTATACTTCTAAGCTGTTCAAAATTATCAAAACTAATATTTATCCCCCTAATATTAACAGGAGCATAAACTTTTCCTGCCCCCCTATCTATATAAGATTGCACATCAGTTTTCCTTCCAATATTATTATATCTCACATTAGCCCCCTGAGCCAAAGCAGCAGACATTCTATATTGATTTCCAGTAGCCCCTAATGTAGTCATTCCCCCTGATGCAGCAATTCTTCCTTTTGTTTGAATTATATCAGCCACTTGCCCTCTTAACCCCATCTCAATAGATCTTAATCCTCCTCTTATTCCAAATTGTTTATCTATTGCAGTCATATAAGGCAAATTCTTATGCCTCCCAGTAATAGTCCTGAATGGCGTAAATTGTTCTGCCCTTCCAAATCCAGTTCCTTTTTTAATATCTCCACTGACAGAAGACCTTCGCATAGTATCACCTGCTATCTGCAAAGCTTGAGCAGTATTTTTAGATTGATTTATTATAATCTTGCTGAACCCCCCATGAGCAGTGTTCATTGCATCAATATCAGAAACCCATCCATCT
>JAIPJN010000017.1 GCA_021734125.1 Patescibacteria group bacterium | reverse complement strand
AGGATATGGAAGAAGGTGATGATGGAATTTCTGGAATTGAATATATAAGAAATAAATATCCTTTAGATGAAGATAGGGAAGCCACTTGTACTTATACTACTGGTGGATATTGTGGAGATGGAATAGTTCAACATTATTATATAACTACCACTAAAGATGATAAAACAATATATACAGGAACAGTTAACACTATGAATCCTGGTATTGATGGATATGATGATAATCCATATATAGGAAAAACTGGTCCAGATAATTTAATAATAGAAGAATGTGATCCTTTAAATTTTACTATTCCTGCTAATTTGAAGAATGCAAGTTCTACATATACTTATTCTTGTACTTCTGATTGTAAATTAAAAGCAAAACCATCAGGTTCTGGTGCAAATCCTTCTGATGTTGGAGGGTATTGTGGAGATGGATATATTGAATATCAATGGAAAAATGATGGTATAGCTGAGGTTCGTTTTGAATTACAATCTGATTATGATGGAAAAACTAACCCTGCTTCTGAGTGGAATCAATTAGAAATATGTGATCCTTTAGATTACGAAACATATAGTAAACCAAGTCCATCTGAATCAAATTTAAATTGGCAATATGAATGTACAGATAGTTGTACTTTTTCTGGAGGATATTGTGGGGATGAAAATGTACAAAGTGATTATGGAGAGGAATGTGATTATTTACATTATAATGAACCAAGTCCATCTAATTCAAGTTTAAATTCGCAATATGAATGTACAGCTAATTGCGGTTTTACTGGAGGATATTGTGGAGATGGAATAGTTCAGGATGGAAATAATGGGACTAAAGATCATAGTGAAAAATGTGATCCAAATCAAGAAGTTTTTGTTCAAAATTATGGAGGAACTAATATAATAAGTCCTTCTGGTGAAAAAATTGAAGGATGTAAAGATAATTGTTCTGGTTGTAAGTCTGGATATTATTTAAATGATGATGGAAAATGTGTACCACCAAATAAAGGTTATATGGCTGATGGTATTAATCAAATAAGATGTACTCCTAGTTCTGATGAAGAGAATATTGAAGGGCAATATGATCCTAGAAGTGTAGATGGAAATTTTTATTTACCAAATGATAAATGTTTAAATTGTAAATATACAGAATGGGAAGATGTAGATAAATGTTCAGAAGAAGGTTATTGGGAATTAACTAGAGTAGTAGATCCATCTGAGTATGATGAAGATACTTATGATTATTTAGTTAATAATTATGTATGTTTAGATATAAATGGACTTTATATGAATTTTAAGTGTGATTATTGTAATACTTTTGATATTCGGTTTTGTAATCTAACATATAATATTAAAACTAATTGGCATCCTAATGAACCTAATAATAATGATAATGAAGAGCATTGTGGAGAAATAAGAAGAGAATATGATTATCAGTGGAATGATATGCCTTGTAAAGTTTCTGATAATATTCGTCCTGCTGTTTGTGAATTTGATACCTTTGTTAATTTAAGTTGGGTTAATTACTTTAATCCTGATAGTGGTCATTGGTATGGTGTAACTCCTCGTAATTTTTTGTCTTGGAATTATGCTAGATATTATTGTTGTGCAAATGGAGGATATTTATTAAATGTTGATAATATGGATGAATATGATGATATTATAAGTGGATTATCATTATCTGATTCAACTAGTTATTATTTAGGTTATTCTGATCAAAGGCAAGAGGGAGTTTGGGAATTATATAAATGTGAACCTTTGTATGATGATTACTGGAGTCATTGGGGAGTTATTCAACCTGATAATGCTCATGATACTGGTGAGGATTATGTAGAAATTGTTAATTATCATGGTTATTATGCTGCAAGAAATGATGTTTATTCTATATATAAAGGTATATGCGAATATGAAAATGCAATTGAGGATTATGATTTTTATAATGGACATTATTATAAACTCTCTCCAAAGGGTGCTTGGAATAATGTTAAACAATATTGTTGTGCAAATGGAGGTTATTTAGTAAATATTGATAGTGAAAGAGAGGCACATCAATTATATACTGAGTATCTTTTGGATACACCTCATGCTACTAGATATTATATTGGACTTTCAGATAAAGCAACTGAAGGAGTTTGGAAATGGTATAAATGTGATTAAAAGTATTTATTTTTAAAAAATATAATTTTATTTTCATGATCAAAAAAAAATATTTATTTATTATTTTGTTTGGATTTGTTTTCTTATTTCTTATTTCCTATTTAATTATTAATAATAAGGCTTTTTTTATCAATATTAAAAATAATATTACAAAAGAGACTAATCATGAATATGATTCTATTTTGGATTATGATGAAAAAATTAGTAATGATGATGTAAATTTAATTTCAAATGATAATGATAGATATTGTAAATATAATAAAGAATGTTTTAAAGAGGCTTTTTTGAATTGTAATAATAATAATTATATGCATTATTTTGAAAAAAGTTACTATTTATTTGATTTAACAAAATTTCAAAATGATTGTTATTTAACTATTAAATCTATTAATGGTGGTAATTATGAAAAAGCTTGTTTTATACCACTTACCGAAACAACAGAAAATACATTAAATAAATTTTTAAATTTAGATCAAACAACTTTAGATAAATATTGTAAATAAATTTTGTCAAAAATAACTAGTTAATATAGATATTTAGTTTACTAGTTATTTTTTATTTTTGAATATAATTATTTAATGTGGTATTTTATAATAAATAATAATTAATATTTAATTATATGCTTTCTTTAAAGTTTATTAGGGAAAATGTTGATTTAATAAAAGAAAATAATAAAAATAGACTTGTTGATGTTGATGTTGATAGATTATTAGAATTAGACTCCGAAAGACTTAGTAATTTAAAGGAAGTTGAAAATTTAAGATCTATTAGAAATTCAAAATCTAAAACAAAACCAACTCCCGAAATTATAAAAAAAATGAAGGAGGCTGGAGAAAAAATAAAAGTTTATGAAGAAAAAATTAGAAATTTAGATGTTGAAATTAGAAAATTATTATTAAATATTCCAAATTTAACTCATAAAGATGTTGTTATATCAGATGATGAAGACGATAATCCAGTTTTAGAAGAAGCTGAAATTCCTAAATTTGATTTTATTCCAAAAGATCATGTAGAACTTTCAGAAACCTTAGATTTAATAGATTTTGAAAGAGGAGCTAAAGTTGCTGGAAGTAAATTTTATTATTTTAAGAAAGATCTTGCTATTTTAGAATTAGCACTTTCTCAATATGCTATGGAAATTATGTTAAAAAAAGGATTTATTCCTTTTATAACGCCAGATGTTGCTAAAAATGAAATGCTAGAAAATATTGGGTTCATTCCAAGAGGTGAAAATACTCAAGTTTATAATTTAGAAAATACTGATTTATCACTTATAGGAACCTCTGAAATTACTATGTGTGCATATCATGCTGATGAAATTTTGAATGAAAAAGATTTGCCTTTAAAATATGCTGGTTTATCTCATTGTTTTAGAACGGAAGCAGGGTCTTATTCTAAATATTCAAAAGGTATTTTTAGAGTTCATCAATTTTCTAAAGTTGAAATGTTTGTATATTCTAAAAAAGAAGATGCAGAAAATATTCATAAAGAACTTTTAGAAATTGAAAAAGAGATTTTTAATAGCCTTGATATTCCATTTAGAGTTATTGATCATTGTACAGCAGATCTTGGTGGACCTTCTATTAGGACTTTTGATCTTGAGGCTTGGATGCCTGGTAAACCTAATAAAGAAGGATCTATGGGTGATTGGGGAGAGATAACATCTACTTCTAATTGTACAGATTATCAAGCTAGAAGTGCTAATATAAAATATAGAAAAGAAGATGGAACTTCTGAATTTGTTTATACTTTAAATGGAACAGGTATTTCTATTTGTAGAGCTATTATTGCTCTTATTGAAAATAATCAGACTAAAGAAGGTGAAATTAAAATTCCAGAAGTTTTACAAAAATGGATGGGAAAATCTATTATAAAACATTAAAATAAATGAAAAAAATAACTTTTTCACAATTTAGTAATGATTTTTATAATTTAACTCCTTTAGAATTAAAAGAATATGTTGATTTTGATGTAAAAAGAATTTATTTTATAGATTCTAAAATAAATGATGCAAAAACAGGTGCACATGCTCATTATAATGAAAAAGAGTTTTTTGTTGTTTTGAAGGGGAATTGTATTATTCAAATTGATGAAGGTAATGGTCTTACAGATATAAATCTTTCTGAAAATGAAGGAATTTATGTTCCTAATAAAGTTTGGCATCATTTTGAAAATATGTCTTCTGATTGTTTGATATGTGCTATATCTTCTACTAACTATACTCCAGATAGATCTGATTATATTGAAAATTATGAGGATTTTATAAAAATGTAAATTTTTTAAATAAAATATATTACATAAAAAAATATGGGCAATTGGCCTGCCTTTGAAAGATGGAAAAGATGGAGTATTTTTTGCCCCTCCCTTCCTATATTTCTTTATGTAATATATTTTATTTATTTACGGGAATTATAAATTAACGTTATTTTTTTTAATTTATATTGACAATATATATACATTATTATATTATATACCTAAATTAACAATTTAATATTAAATAAAAAATGCTTGCAATCAGATTAAGAAGAATCGGTAAAAAGTCTCAACCATCTTATAGATTAGTTGTTTCAGAAAAGTCTAAGACTCCAAATTCTAAAGTTTTGGAATTCTTAGGAAATTATAATCCTGCTATTTCAGGAAAGCCTGCTTCTTTAAAAAAAGAAAGAATTTTACATTGGATATCTAAAGGTGCTAAACCCTCTGCTACTGTTCATAATTTATTGTTAAGAGAAGGTGTTGTAGAAGGTGATAAAGTAAAATCTTTTAATATTCCTACTAAAGTAAAAGTTAAGAAAGCGGAAGATAATAAGAAAAAAGAAGAAGAAAAAAAACAGAAAATAGAAGAACCTGTAGCTGAAGAATCTAAAGTTTCAGTAGATGAAAATAAAGATGTAGAAAATAAAGAGGAAGCTTCTGTTTAAGAAGTTTTCTTTTTGTTTTGTGATTTTTAGTTAGATTAATTAAAGCTGAAAGTAATTAAAAAAGGTCGTTTTTAATAATTGCTTTTAGTAGAATTAATTTATCTAATAAGTTGAATCTTTAGTTTATTTACTAACTTAAGATTGATTAAGAAAATTATATGACTGAACAAATAAAAGATATAGAATTTGTAGATTACATAGTTAAAACTCTTGTTTCTCATCCAGAAGATGTGAAATTAGATAGAACTGTTGATGAAATGGGTGTTCTTATCACTCTTGATTTAAACCCTGAAGATATGGGTCAAATCATTGGTAGAAAAGGGCAAACTGCTAGAGCAATTAGAACTTTACTTAAAATAGTAGGTGCTAAAAATAATGCAAGAGTTAATTTAAAAATCGTTGAACCAGAAGGAACAGAAAGACCAGAAAAACCATCTGAAAAACCTGATACTTCTGATTTAGAAAATTTAAATATATAAATTATAGAAAATAACATTTTGTTATTTATGTATGAACGTGCTTATAACACGTTCATATTTTTTTATGGGTGGAACAGGACGACTTTGTCGTCCTGTTCCTACATGAATTATAAAATAACGTTTTTTATATAAAATATTTTATTTTATATGTTATAATAAATTAAATTAATTTTTTTAAATAAATATGTTTTACGAATTTAAAAATCAAATTTTTAAAACTTTATCTGATGTTAAAATCTTTGGTGTTTTACTTTCTGATTTAGAAAAATTTGATATTTCAATAATAGAAGAGCCAAAAGACCAAGAAAAAGGTGATTTTAGTTTACCTTGTTTTTTATTTTCGAAAGAACTTGGTAAAAAACCATCTGAAATAGCTGATGAAATATTTATGGAATTAAGATCAGTCAAAAATGATGTTTTTTGTTTTGAAAGAGTTAATGCTTATGTTAATTTTTTTATAAATAATGAATTTATTTTCGATAGAATAAATTATTTTTTTAAAAAATCTTGTCCTTCTCCTGTTTTGTCAAAAAAAGAAAAGATTTTACTTGAATACTCTTCTCCTAATGCTAATAAAGCTCAACATTTAGGACATCTTAGAAATAATGTTTTAGGAATTTCTATGAAAAATATTCTAAGTTACGTTGGTTATTCTGTATCTACTTGTATGATTGTAAATGATAAAGGAACAGCAATTTCTAAGGCTCTTTATATGTATATGAATTTGGATAGGGAATATAATCCAGAAATTGATGGAAGAAGTGATGATTTTGTTGGAGCTTTATATTCTTCTTATTCTAAATTAGAAAAAGAAAATCCTAAAGTTAAAGAAGAAATCCAAGAAATAAATAGAAAATGGGAAAATGGAGATTTAGAGATTAGAAAAAAATGGAAAGAAATGTGTGATCTTGTTTATCAGGGATATGATAATCTCTATAATAGATTAGGATGTACGTTTGATAAACGTTATTATGAAAGTGATATTTATGAAAAAGGAAAAGATATTGTTTTAAAAGGCTTGGAAGATGGTATTTTTCAAAAAAGCGAAGGGGCTGTTGTTTCTGATTTAAGCTCTTTTAATATTCCTGATACTGTTCTTTTAAAATCAGATGGAACTACTTTATATATAACTCAAGATTTATATTTATCCAAAATAAAGAAAAAAGATTTTCATCCTAAAAAATCTATTTATATTGTTGCTAATGAACAAAATTTACACTTTAAACAGCTTTTTAAAATTTTAGAACAACTTGGATATTATAAAAATCAAGATACTCTTCATCATTTAAGTTATGGTTATGTTTATTTACCTGATGGTAAAATGAAATCTAGAGAAGGTAATGTTATTCAATCTATGGATTTAATTGATGAAGTTTCAGATTTGATTTATAAAAATTTAAAAAATAGGGAAGATGAAAATGAAAATTTAAAAGAAAAAGCTGAAAGTTTAGCTATTTCTACTATTAAATTCCAATTTTTAAAGATTAATTCTAAAAAAGATATGATTTTTGATCCTAAAAAATCTGTGTCTATAAATGGTGAAACTTCTTTATATATTCAATATACTTATTCTAGAATTAATTCTTTGCTTAAAAAAGCTAATTTTTCTGATTTTAATATTAAATCTGTGTCTATAAATGCGGATATTGAAAGAGATTTGTTAAGGAGGGTTTTAAAATTTAATAATACAATATCTTCATCAGTTTTATCATATGACCCTTCTATTATATGTAAGTATTTAATAGATATTTCAAAAGTATATAATGATTATTATCAAAATAATAAAATTTTAGGTTCAAAAAATGAAGAATCTTCTTTGAATATAAGTTATTTTGTTTCTACTATTATCAAAAAAGGTCTGGAAATTCTCGATATTAAAGTTTTTAATAGAATGTAATTAATGTTTTCTAAAATATATCAAAATATACAAAATTCTCATGCATTTTTAT
The DNA here is from genome assembly GCA_021734125.1 of Patescibacteria group bacterium. Taxonomy (GTDB): domain Bacteria; phylum Patescibacteriota; class Patescibacteriia; order JAGPKW01; family JAGPKW01; genus JAIPGT01. Next base: position 6,919 of record JAIPJN010000017.1, on the reverse strand, counting down.
TCCATGGTGGGTCTTCTGATGTAAATTTTAATTTTGCTTTAAATTTAGCAAAATCTTTGAATTGTAAAGAAAAGCAAGGTGAAGGTTTTTGTGATAATTGTAATATTTGTAAAACTATTTCTAATTTAACTTATCCTGATTTAATTATTACATCTAAAGATTCTGATAAAAAAGAATTAACTGAAAATAAAATTGGAAATTTAACTCAAAAGGGTTCTTTTATTTATAAAATTTATAATTCTTCTTTATCATCTTCTTTTAAAGTTGGGATTATTAAAGATTTTCATTTAGCAAATAATACAGCTCAAAATGCTATTTTAAAATGTTTAGAAGAGCCTCCAAAAGATACTATAATTATACTTATTGCAGATAATTTAGGCGGTATTAAAGATACTATTATTTCTAGATGTCAGTTGTATGAATTTCCTGTTCCTAAAAAAGAAGATATTTATCAATTTTTATCTTCTTCATTTTCTGATTCACAAAAAGAAGAGAGTATTGATTTTATAATGTCTGATTTTTCATTAATTTCTAAATTTAAAGATACTGAAGAAAATTTGAATTTTTATAAAGACAGTATAAAAAATTTTTCTTCTTTATGTTTTTCCACTTCTTCTGCTGAAAAAATAAAATATTATAATAAAATTTCACAAGATATTAAGAAAAATACTAATTTCAATGATTATATACACATTTGGGAAGTATTTTTTGATAAATTATTAAATAAGAATTATAAATCTTTATTTTTTAAAGAGCTTTTTTCTAAAGAATATGATATAAAATTAGAAAAAAACTTATTAAACTTGTATAATGTAAAAGAAGGTTATTTGAAAAATTTAAATACTAATATTTTGCTTTTTGAATTTATTTTAAATATTTAATTATGAATAAAATCTATCTTTGCTTTTTAATTTTATTTTCAGCATTTTTTCTATCAGGTTGTACAAATTCTAATCCTGAGCCTGTTTACAATTCTGGTATTTATAAAAGTTATGATGCTGGGGCTTCTTGGAATGAAAAAGGTTTTGTAGCAAGAGAAGGAGATAGAGTTTATTCTATTTCTGATTCTATAGTTTTTGATCTTTCTTTTTCACCTTTTTCTAATAAAGTACTTGCTGTTTCTACTAAAAATAATGGTGTTTATATTTCAGAAAATCAAGCAGAAAGTTGGAGTGCTTTAAGAACAGATCCTCTTTCTATTTCAATTTCTAGTTTTGATCCTAAATATAGGGATTCTTTTTATGTAGCTTATGGTAGTAAATTAGAAAGAACTTCTGATTTAGGTGAATATTGGAATAATTTATATACAGATTCTGAATCAAATATTACAACCATAACTCCTGATCTTGTTAGGCTTGATGATTTATATTTGGGTTTTGAAAATGGAAAATTATTAAAGAGTACAACTTATGGTAAAAATTGGAAAAAGATTTATGAATTTGATTCTGCTATAAAAGATATTTATCTTGCTTCTTCTTCTGATATTTATGTTTTGTTGAAAAATAATGAAATATATTATTCTAATAATAGGGCTCATAGTGATGAATTTGAAGTTTTTGATCCAGGTTTTGATCCTATAAATATTTTGGAAATTGAATTTAATTCGGATTATTCAAAAATGTATATTATAGATGGTAGTGATATTTATTATTCTTATAATAATGGAAATTCTTTTGATTCTTTGAATTTATTGAATGCTAATGAAAAATATATTGATGATTTTGATATTAATTTAAAAAATCCTAATGTTATGTATTATTCTATTGGAAATATGATTTATAAAACCTCAGATGGTGGTAATACTTGGACTAGCTCTACAACTAATTCTACTTCTAAGATTCAAAAAATTCTCTCTGATCCATTTAATCCTAATGTAATTTATATTGGTTTTAGTAATTTAAGAGTCATAAAACAAACCTCATTTTTTTGTGATTTTTTTGGATTTGCATTTCCTTATGCCTGTGAATAATTTTTTATTGTTTTTTAATAATGTTTTTTAACTTATTTTTATTTGTTTTTAATTTAATCAACACTAATGTAAGTGGTGTTTTTTTAGATGATTTTGTTTCTAATATTAATTTTGTAAATAAGGATGTTGTATATTATGAAGAAGAAAATATAACAAATGAAGATTACTATAATATTTTTAGAATAAATAGGGAAAGTGTTGGAGTTTCTGTAACAGCAGAATCTGGAATTGTTATGGATTATGAAACTGGTAAGATACTTTGGAAAAAAAATATAGAAGAAGTTAGATCTATAGCTAGTATAACTAAAGTTATGACATCTTTAGTTTTTTTTGATATAAATCCTTATCTTGTAGGAGATGTTGTTATTCAATATGGTGATTTGGATACAGGTTCAGCTTTAAAATTAGAGGTTGGTGATAAGGTCAGTGTTTATGATCTTTTTTATTCAGGATATATTGGTTCTAAAAATGATGCTATAAATGCTTTAGTTAGGTCAACTGGGCTTTCTAAAGAAGAATTTATTGAAAAAATGAATGAAAAGGCTGAGGAATTAGGGCTTTTGGATACTGTTTTTACAAATGTTAATGGGTTAGATTCTGGTAATAAATCTACTGTTTCTGATCTTTCTTTACTTATTAAAACTGCTTATCAAAATAAGCATATAAATAAAGCTTCTACTATGTATGAATATAATTTTACTGGTAGTTCTGGTAAAAATTATGTTTCTAAAAATACTGACAAACTTCTTGGAAATCAATTTTTCGATATTTTATCTGGTAAGACTGGTTATATTTCAGAAGCTGGGCATTGCTTAACTATAATTGCTGAAAAAAATAATAGAAAATTTGTTTCTGTGATTTTAGGTAGTGACTCTGAAGAGAATAGGTTTCAGGACACAAAATCAGTTTTATGGTGGGTTATTAATAATTGGAGATTTCAATAAATTTTACAAAATAACATTAATATATAAACATTGTGGGGATGTGTCATGGCATGTGGGAACGTGCCGTGGCATGTGGGAACGCGCCACGGCGCGTTCCATTTTTTTGTATAAATAAAAATATATTACATAAATATTGTAGGGGCGCACAGTGTGCGCCCGATATACGAACATTGTATGCAAATTGCACGTTCATTAAACATTGTGCGCCCGCAAACAAAACGTGAATTATATGATAAAACATTATTTTTAAATAAAACGCACATAAAATTATGTATAAAAAACGTTTAATTTATATATATTATTAATAATGGATTATGTATATAAAATATTGTAGGGGCGCACAGTGTGCGCCCGATATACGAACATTGTATGCAAATTGCACTTTCATTAAATATATTGTGCGTTCGTAAATAAAACGCACATAAAATCATGTGCAATAAACGTGCAATTTATATAAACCAATATATTTAATCAAAATTTTAAATATAATTTATATAAAATTAATTTTGTTTCAATAAAATAAAATCATTATTTTTTATTTTATTTATGAAACATGATCGAAAAAAATTGAGATTAAATCATTATAATTATTCAAATAATGGATATTATTTTATTACAATATGCACAAACAATAAACAAAAATATTTTGGAGAAATAAAAAATGATTTAATGATATTAAATAATTATGGAAAAATTGCAAATAAATATTGGAATGAAATACCAAAACATTTTAATAATATTCAATTACATGAATATATAATAATGCCAAATCATATACATGGAATAATTGAAATATTTGATCAAAATAATATATATAATAATGAATATAAAAATAATAAAATATATTTATTATCGCAAATTATAAAATCGTATAAAGAAATTTGTTCAAAAATAATACATAAACAATATAATGATTATAATTTTATGTGGCAAAAATCATATTATGATGTAATTATTCGAAATGAAACCAAATTTGAAATTATACGTAAATATATAATTGAAAATCCATTAAAATGGAATGATGATAAATATTATTTCAATTGTGATTAAATATATTGTAGGGGCGCACACTGTGCGCCCGCAAACAAAACGTGAATTGTAAAATAATACAATATTTTTAATAAAACGCACATAAAATCATGTGCAATAAACGTGCAATTTATATAAACCAATATAATTTATATAAAATTACGTGTAATAAACGTGTAATTTTTAACAAATGTACAATGTGTATGCGATATTAGTGTAGCGGGCGCACAATGTGCGCCCCTACATATTTTATTCATTAATATAATTTAATAAATTATACACATATTAATAACCAAACATTAACAACTCCTTTTTAAAAATCTATGTTAGAATAAACAAAGTAATTTTTAATTTTGTTTTTATGAAAGACAAATTACCACCTCAAAACCTTGAAGCAGAAGTTAATATTTTAGGTTGTTTGATGATTGATAAAGATGCCATTTCTAAAATAGCTGATACTTTAACTCCTGACGATTTTTATAGCGATGCAAATTCTACCATATATGAAAGTATGCTTTCTCTTTATGAAAAAAGGGTTCCTATTGACATTGTTTCTCTTGCAAATATTTTAGGTGAACAAGGAAAATTAGAATTAATTGGTGGAAGAACTTTTTTAATTGAAATTACTCAACAAGTTTTAACTTCTGCTCATTTACTATCTTATACCGATATTATTATAAAAAAAGCTACTTTAAGGAGGATGCTTAATGTTTCTTCTAAAATAGCTGAACTTTCTTTTGAAGAAGAAAAAGATATACAAGAAATTATTGATGAAGCTGAAAGTAGTTTATTTAATGTTTCAAGACAAGCTACTGGAAATGAATTTACAGCTATTTCTAGCGTTTTAGATGGTGCATTTGCTAGGATTGATGATTTAAGTCAAAATAAAGGAAAATTAAGAGGAGTTCCTACTGGTTTTACTGATCTTGATAATTTACTTTCAGGACTTCAAAACTCTGATCTTGTTATTCTTGCTGCTAGGCCTTCTGTTGGTAAAACTGCTTTTGCTTTAAATATTGCTAAACAGGCTGCTTTAAACGCTAAAAAACCCGTTGCTCTTTTTAGTTTAGAGATGGCTAAAGAACAGTTGGTTGATAGGCTTATTTGTTCTGAATCTGGTATTGATCTTTGGAAAATGAGAACTGGAAATTTATCTGATGATAATGAAAATAATGATTATGCTAAAATAGGAGGGGCTATTGGTAAACTTTCTGAATCCCCACTTTATATAGATGATTCTGGAATGCTTAATGTTATGCAGATTAGAACTAAATGCAGGAGATTAAAAATGGAAAAAGGTCTTGGGCTTATTGTTATTGATTATCTTCAGCTTGTTTCTGGCCTTGGGACTCGTAAAAATGATGCTAGATATCAAGAAGTTTCAGATATTTCTAGATCTTTAAAAGCTCTTGCTAAAGAACTAGATGTTCCTATTTTAGCTCTTTCTCAGCTTTCTAGGGCTGTTGAAATGTCTAAGCCTTCTATTCCTAAACTTGCTCATTTGAGGGAATCTGGTTCTATTGAGCAGGATGCTGATGTTGTTATGTTTATTTATAGAAAAGCTGCTGATAAAAATTATAGACCTGAAGAGCTTTCTGCAGAAGATAAAAATGTTGCAGAAATTCATGTTTCAAAACATAGAAATGGACCTTGTGGTATTGTTAATTTGTATTTTGATCAGCATACGACTACTTTTAAAAATTTAGCTTCTAATATTCAAGTTGAAGAATTAGAAATTTAGTTTTAATTATTAAATTATGGCTGTTTTATACAGAAAATATAGACCTAAGCTTTGGAGTGAAGTTTATGGTCAAGATTCTATAAAAAATGTTTTGCTTTCTGAAATTAAGCAAGATAAAATTGCTAATTGTTATATTTTTTCTGGCCCTCGAGGGATTGGTAAAACTACTATTGCTAGGCTTATGGCTAAATCTTTGAATTGTTTAGATAGAAAAGAAAATGGAGAACCTTGTCTTGCTTGTAAAAATTGTCTTGAATTTTCTGATAGTTCTGGTGAGAGTTCTTTATCTAAAAATATGAATGTTATTGAACTTGACGCTGCTTCTAATAGGGGTGTTGATGATACTAATGAATTTTTGGAAAATGTTAATATTCCTCCTATTGGTGCTAAATATAAAGTGTTTATTATAGATGAGGTTCATATGTTTAGTAAACATTCTTTTAATAGGCTTCTTAAAACTTTTGAAGAACCTCCTAAAGGTGTTGTTTTTATTCTTGCTACGACTGAATTTAATAAAATTCCTGATACTATTATTTCTAGGGCTGAGGTTTTTAAATTTAAAAAAGGTAATAAAGCTAGTCTTTCTTCTGATTTGAAGGGTATTTGTGAAAAAGAAGGTGTTTCTATTGATGATGAAGTTTTGGATTTTATTATTTCTAAATCTTCTGGTTGTTTTAGAGATGCTGAGACTTTGCTTGGGCAGGTTATTTCTTCTGGTTCTTCTGATATTAAGCTTTCTGATGTTTCTTGGCTTAGTTCTGGTTTAGAAAATTTAATTTTTGATTTTACAGAAGGTTTAGTAAAAAAAGATTTGAAATATTTAATTTCTTTTATTTCTAATTTATCAACTTCAGATATTTCTTATCCTGATTTTAGTGCTGAGCTTATTGAATTTTTAAGAAAAATTATGATTTATTCTATTGATTCTTCAGTTTCAGAAGAATGGTCTTTATCTGATGCTTATATTTCACAAATTTTAGAATTTTCACAAAAATTTGAAAGAGGATTTTTAATAAAAGCTATAGATGAATTTATAGAATGCAAATTAAGGATGAATGTTTTTGAAATAAAAAATTTAGCATTAGAATTATCTGTGATTAAATTGTGTGGGGATGATGGAATTGTGCAAAAAAATGATGATATGGGGACGCACCATGGTGCGTCCGTACATGTGGATAATTTAAAAAATAATGAAAATATTCAAAATAAATCAATCCCATTGAAAAATGAAAATGA
>JAIPJN010000016.1 GCA_021734125.1 Patescibacteria group bacterium | reverse complement strand
CAGAAAACATCTTTAGAGGCAAAAGATAGAATGTATATAAATGAAGCTCTTGAAGATGAAATCAACATATATAATTTCCCTATGATAAAAAGCTTTTTGTTGCAAGATGGTTTTATTAATGAAACAAAGAGGAAAGTTTTTTGGGATAGCTGTTTCAAAAACTTAAATCTAAATGCCATTAAACACAACAAAAAAAGAAGGGAAAAACTGAATGAACAAAACAGACATACTTAAATTATTTAAAGATTATGCAAAAAAAGTTAAATTTATACATAAAGAAAGAGAATATGAAATGATGGTTATAGATGAAATATTCTTTGAGGAAATAGCAGAAAAAATAAGTAAAAAAGGAGAATAATTATGGAAAATTTGTTTTTTAGAACTGGAGATCAATTTTATGAATTGCAAAAACATTTTGCTGTTTATAAGCATACACGGGGAGAGATACTTTATAAATTAGAAGATAGCGTTTATATTACAGTTGCTATATATAGGGGATGTTTAGATACTATATCTTTTGCTTATGATAGAATGGACAAATATAAACTAGATAGAATAAAAATTATAAAAGACATATTATATTTTTTGCACACTTATTGCAAATAACTGTTTTATTTTATAGTTTTATTTGTTATATTATACAAACAAATAACAAAGGAGTTCAACATGTTTAACATCTATTTTATCGAACACGTTAATGAAGCAAAGCTTGTAAAGGGATTTGAAGAGCATGTTTATTCTATTAAAAATGCTGATATAGCAGTAAAAGTACATGAAGATTTTATTAAAATTGGAAAAATTGTTGATTATGTAGTAACGTTGAATGAAAAGAATATAAAAAGCAATAACCTTGAAAAAGAGGCTGAAATTATAAAAAAATATTATAAAAAATAAGGAATTTAATGAAATCTATTATATGTGGAATAGAGAAAAAAACTGGAATAGATTTAATTTTTAGAGAAGATTCTGTTAAAAAAAATAAAAATATATTTTTTAATAATTATTTTTATGTTAATATTAAACAATATGAAAAAAGAAAAAACTTTATAAGTGAAAATTATTTAAATTATTATAAATTAGAAAAATTTAATGATTATTATTATAAAATTATATTGAATGATAATTTAATTAGAAAAGATTTAGTTAATTATTTTGAAGAAAAAATCAGTATTAAAACTTTTGAAAATGATATTCATAGTTTTAAAAGATTTTTAATAAATAATCAAGATATAAAATTAAATCAAAACAAATTAAAAATAGGTTTTATAGATATAGAAACATATGATAAATATCCATTAGAACAATTAAATAATTTTAAAATAAATGCAAAAGATCCAATTCTTTCATGTGCAATAAAAGATATTAATGGAAAAGAATGGTTTTTTATAAATGAAGCGTTTAAAGATGATGATCTTAAATCATATAAAGATAATTTAAAACTATTTATAAAAGATAGAAAAAATAATCCTATACCCCTTTCTAAAATAAAAAAAGCAGAAAAAATATTATTTGAATATGAAAAAAAGTTATTAGAAGAAGTATTAGTTTTTTTGAAAGAAGAATTTGATTTAACTTTTTCTTGGAATGGTTGGAATTTTGATATACCTTTTTTAAAGGAAAGAGCAAAAAAACATAATATTATTTTTCCTAATAATTTTTTAATAAATCTTGATTACATGGTTATTTATAAAAATAATGTTTATGAAACATTAAAAAGTTATTCATTAGAAAATGTTGCTCTTTATGAATTTAAAGATATTATAAATCAAAACAACAACAAAAATATAGAAGAAGTAAAAAAAGTTAATTGGAAAAAAAGATCCAATTTTAATAAAATATATGAGATGTATTTTTTAGATCAAGAATTATTAAAAGAATATAATATTCAAGATGTTAGATTAATGAGTTTAATTGAATCAAAATTAAAATTTATTGATTTATTATGTGTTATTTCAGATATATGTCATTGTCCTATTCAAGATACACTTTTTAATACAAAGTCTTTTGATTATGCAATGTTAAATGAATATTATAATAGAAAGATTGTTGCTCCTTCTAAGCCAACAAAAAAAGAAATAGAAGCAAGAAGGAAAATTTTTATTAGTGGTGGTTATACTTATGTATATGAAAAAGGAATACATGATAATATATATTGTTTTGATTATAAATCATTTTATCCAACACAAGATATTACATTTAATATATCACCAGAAACATATATAACAGAAGTTGATCCAGATTTAGAATTAGTTTTTAATAATAAAGAAATAGAATATATAAACTATGTTATTTCTAATAAAATAAAATATACAAATAAATTAGGTAAACTAAATAACAAAAAATATGAAAAAGATATAGAAGAAAAAAGAAAAGAATTACAAGTCTCATCTATGTTTGATTTAATGTTTAAATTTGTAAAAAAATATAAAAATGAAAAACTTATAGAAATTTGTAAAGAAAATAATATTATTTATACTCCAGCAGACATAAATTATGATACAAATGGTTGGAGTATACATCCTCATAGAATATTTAAAAAAGAAGAAGGAGTTTTTCCTTTTTTATGTAAGAATTTTTTATTAAAAAGAGATGAAGTAAAATATAAATTAAAAGATTTTAAATCTGGTTCTCATGAATGGGAAAAAAATAATATATATCAAATAGGTTTAAAAACTTTGGCTAATGCAGGATATGGAGCTTTTGGATTTAAATCTTTTAGATTTTTTAAAAAACAAATTGGAGATACTATTACTTCTTCTTGTAGATATATTGTTAAAAAATCTATTTTATTTGCTAAAAGTCATGGATATTATGCAAAATGGGGAGATACAGACAGTTGTTATTTTGTTAATGAAAACTCAAATTTAAGTGTAGATAAATTAAATGAAAAATTTTATAATTATTATAAAATTTTTATAAAAGATTATAATACAAACTGTAAAATAGAGTTAATTAATCCAAACACCAAACAAAAAGAAATTAATAATCATTTTATTGTTTTTGAATTAGAAAAAACTTTAGAAAGAGCCATAGTTGTTGCAAAAAAAAGATATTATTTTAAAGATAGTAAAGGAAATTATGCCACTCAAGGTGGAGCATATAAAAAAGCAAATACAATGCCATTGGCAGCATCTTTTCAAAAAGAAATGGTTAAAAATATTTTAGACAATAAATATGATAGAAAAGAATTAAAAAAGGCAATATTATATATTAAAAAAATTGTTTTTAATCATGAATTAACTAAAGAGCATCTTTTAATGAATGTTACTATAAATAAACCAATAAAAGATTATTTTGGTTATGTTATTGATAGTAAAACAGGAAACCCAAAAGTAAAAAAAGATGGAACTTTACAAGAAAAAGCTATTCCAACATATATAAAATTAGCTAAGAAATTAGAAGAAAAAGGAGAATATATTGAAATTCCATATAAAATAAATTATATTATTATAGATTCTACTAAAAGATTAGAATGTATTTCTGAAGAAGAATTTGAAAAAACAAAGAAATATGATGAAAACTATTATTGGGAAAGAATACAAAGTCCTATTATAGAAATTCTAGAAGTAATAGAAAAAGAAAATACATATGAATATTTCTGGGAATGTTGGAACTATAAAGAATCACAAAAGAAAACTTTACTTAAAAATTTAAATAAATAATTTATGCTAACAGTAAAAGACATAAGAAAAAAATTTATAGAAAAATATTCATCAAAAGATATATTTATTGATGAATATGGTAATAAAACTATTGAAATAATTGGAACATCTTTTATTGCAGATGAAGATTATATAATTAGAAAACCAAACTATGATTATATTAATAGAGAGATTAAATGGTATAAATCAAATTCTTTAAATGTTAATGATATATCAGAAAAAGTACCAACAATTTGGAAAGCTATATCTGATTCAAATGGATTTATTAATTCAAATTATGGTTGGTGTGTTTGGTCAAAAGAAAATTTTAATCAATACGAAAATACTCTAAATACTTTAAAAAAACATCCTTCTTCAAGAAGAGGGGCTATGATTTATAATAGGCCATCAATGCATTATGATTTTAATAAAGGTGGAATGAATGATTTTATATGTACATATGGTAATACTTTTTTTATAAGAAAAAATAAATTAATATCTCATTATATAATGAGATCGACTGATTGTGTATTTGGATATAACAATGATAGAGCTTGGGCTGAATATATACAAAAACATTTATATAATGATTTAAAAAAGGTTTATCCTAATTTAGAATTAGGAAACATAATTTGGACATCAAGTACATTACACGTATATGAAAGACATTTTAAATTTATTAAAAAATTAATTGAGGAGAATAATGGAAAAACTTAAAGTGAAAATAATAAACAAAAAATATGGAAAAATAAATAAACCAGCAAAACATGGTGATGCTGGGTATGATGTATTTGCAACAAAAGATATTATACTAAAACCACATGAAAGATATAATATGCCATTAGGAATTGCATTAGAATTTCCTAGTGATTATGTTTGTGTTGTAAATCAAAAAAGCGGATTAGCAAATAAATATGGAATTGATACAATTGGTAATGTTATTGATTCTGGTTATAGAGGAGAAATACATGCTCTAATAGTTAATACATCAAATAAAGATATATTTATTAAAGCTGGCCAAAAAATTGCGCAATTGTTGTTTCTTTTTTGGAAAGAATTTAATATATTATATGTGGATGAATTAACAGAAACTGATAGAGGAAGTAATGGATTTGGAAGTACAGGTAAATAAAAATATAAAATATAATTGGAGAAAATAATATGAATTTATTATTAACTTTGGGACATAATTCTAGTGTAATTGGAATTAAAAATGATGGAGAAATTATAGCTGGTTATGAGGAAGAAAGATTAACTAGAAAAAAATCAGATTCTGGTTTTCCTAATAAAGCAATAAACAAAATTTTTGAATTTAATAAACCTAATAAAGAAGAAGAAAATATTATATATATTTCTCATTGGTTTGATGATTATAATTTTATAGAAAACAAAAGTGTTTCAGAAAAACATTTTGATTATGATTTTATAGAAAAACTAAAAAATGATTTTAGATTTAAAATTGTTGTTTTATCTGAAGATTTTACACACCATGATGCTCATGCAAAATCTGTTTTATCTTTTTATAGACAAAACGGAGGTAATAATGAGCCACATATTTTAGTGGCAGATGGTTTTGGAAATAAGCAAGAAGTTTTATCTTTATATAAAGTAAAAAATAATAAAATTATTAAATTAAAATCTATTTTTGGTTATGGTTGTTCTTTAGGATTAATGTATCAATATGCAACTTCTTTTTGTGGTATGAAAGAAAATCAAGACGAATATAAATTTTTAGGATATGAATCGCACATTAAAGAAATTTTATCTATAGAAGAAATAATTAGATTAAAAAGAAATGCAAAATTTATTGCTGATAATTTATTTACTGGAATGTTTTTTCCAAATAATTTAGTAAATAATCATAATTATCTTTTTGTTTCTAAACAAATTGGTTTGGATCATAATAAAGAAATAAATAATGAACTGTTAGTTAAAATAAAAGAATCTTGGTATTATATTTTTGATTATATAACAAAAAATTTATATGAAAGAATATATCCTTTTGAAAAAAGAGTTTTAATTGGATTTTTAATTCAAAAAATAATTGAAGAAGTAAATAAATCTATAATAAAAGAATTTAATATAAAAGAGATATTGGTTGCTGGTGGTATATATTATAATGTAAAATTAAATAATTCAATTTTAAATGAAGTAAATGAATTTAGTGTTATTCCATTAACAGGAGATCAAGGAGCTGCTATAGGTTTATTTGAAGAAAAGTCTAATTTGATTTTTAATTTTAAAGATTTGTGCATTGGAAAAAGAAATCTTCATGTTTCTGATAAACAAATACAAGAATTAAAAAAATTGAAAAATTTTAAATATTTTGTTGATGAAAAAGATATGATAAATTTTATAGTAAAAAATATAAATAAAAATAATATTGTTCAAGTAATAACTGGAAACATGGAATTTGGGCCTAGAGCTTTATGTAATACTTCTACTTTAGCTTTGCCTTATTTAGAAAATGTAGAATATATAAATAAATTGAATGGAAGATCAACTGTTATGCCAATGGCACCAATTGTTTTAAGAAAAAATATGAAAAATTTATTTAATGAAGAACAAGAAAAAAAAGTAATTGGTTCAGATAAATATATGATTTTAACATATGACTATAAAGATGAAGTTGATATTGAAAAATATAGGGGAGTAATGCATAACTATCCATTAGAAAATAAATATAGTGGTAGACCTCAGGTTATAGATGATAATAATTCATATATTTATAAAGTATTAGATAAAGTTAATTCTTTAGCTTTAATAAATACATCATATAATGTTCATGGACAACCTATTGTTAGAACTATTGAAGATGCTATAATAGATTATAAATTTCAATTAGAAAAACAAAAAAATATGAATAATAATAATAATAATAAAGAGATATTTTTAATTATTTTTGGAGGATAAATGGGTAAGAATGTAGGTGTTTTTTTTGGTTGTAATCATGGTGGATATTTTGCAAAATTTAGAATAGATATAAATACTAGATTTATAAGTTTAAATAATAATAATAATTATTATTTTCTTTCTTTAATTGACAAAAAAAGAACAAAAAAACTTTTTAATAATGTTGAGTCATTTAAAGATTTTATTGAAATATCTGACTATATGACTTGTAATTCTTGGAAATAATCTTTTAAAATGTTAGATTCATTACAAAATAAATTTTGTTTTGATAAAATTTTTGTATCTTTTACACCTTTAATAGATAATTTTAAATTTGGAAATGAAGAAAAAATAGAAGAAATCTATAAAAAAACATTAATAGATGATGAATTTTCAATGTATTTTTTTTCAATGAAAAATTTTTATAAAAGGATATTATTTTTATATTACTTTACAAAGGTTTTAGGAGTTAAAATAACTCAATTTGTTGATGATCCATTAGAAGCAGATTTAACAAAATTTAATGAAGATAATAATAGATTTTATTCTTATGATAATAAACAAAAAAACATGAAATATTTTCCTTTTGTTGAATGGAATTTTGTTTTTGGTGGTTATAAAAAGAAATTAAAAAAGGATTTTGATTTTTCATTTGGAATGACATCAATAATGACAAAAAATAAATTTAGATATAATTTAATTGGAGAATTTTTAGATAATGAAGAAAATTTAAAAGAAGAAAACATAAAATATAATTTATTTTTTAAGGATAAAGAAAGAAATATAAAAACATTTGTTAATGGATTTGAATATAATGAATATTTATCTAGAAGTAAATATACATTAACAATTCCTTCTTATGATGTGGAAGAATTTTCATTAATAAGGTTTCTAGAAGCTTTAGATAGAGATTGTGTTTGTTTTGTTCATAAAAACTGTTATTATAAAAAGGGTTTGATAAACTATCCAGAAATTTTGAAAATTGTTGAAAGAAATTTAATTGTAAATAATATAAAAGAATTAATATATAAAATTAAAACATTAAATTATAATAAAATAATAAAAGAAATAAAAGAAAGTTATGATTGGAAAAAAATAAATTCATATGAATATTATGAAAAATATATGAATTTATATGGTGATGAAATTTTTTATTCTAATGAATTAAAAACAAATAATTATGATTTAATATATAGAGTTATTAATTTAATTTATAATGAAAATTTTTCTTATAATGAAAAAACATATAAAATATTAAAATATTTAAATAATTATTATTTAAAAGTTGATTTTTCATTAGATCTAAATTTTTTACACATAAATGATTTACACATAAATGATTTTTTATTTTATAGTCCTTTTATGTTTTATAAAGATACTAAAAACAAAGAAAAAAGAAAAAAATTGATCAATTTATATAATAAACAGATTAAAAAATATAAAGATGAAGAAGATTTTTTGTTTGGAATAGGTAATGGTTGTTTAGATGATAATTGTATATTGGTTTTAGGAATGGCACCTGGTTTTTATAATAATAATAAATTTGATAATATTTCAAAACCATATAAACCTTCTTTTTATTTTTCAAACACATCAAAAATATTAAAAAAAGGTTTTTTTAATCATCTAAATAATATATATTTTAGTAATGTTTCAAAGGTTGTTTTTTCTAAAGAAAAGATGAATGATAAACTATATAATTCTTTATACAATGAATTTAAGGATATACTATTAAAAGAAATAAAGATATTAAATCCAAGTATAATCATAGCTCTAGGGAACAACGTGGATAAATTTTTAACAGATAATAATATAAAACATATAAAATCTTATCATCCGTCTTATTTTTTATATCAACACTCTGAAAATAAAGGAATTGAATATTATAAAAGTTTATTGGAGGAAAACAATGTCTAAGATTGTTGCTTTTAGTGGGGCTAGTCATAGTGGAAAAACACAAACAATGAAAGAATTATGTAATTTATATCCAAATAAAATAATATCATTTACTGAAATAATTAGAGAAATAATAAAAATACCTTCTATTGATAATATTAGAAAAAATCCTAATGATTATTTAGATTTAGAAATGAAAATAATATCTCAAAAAATTGAACAGGAAAAAATTGCTTATGATGATGATAAAGATTGTATATATATTTTTGATAGATCTTTAGTTGATTCTTTTTATTATTATTTGTTTTATGTTGATAAAAATAATTTAAACATGGATTTATATCAAAATTATTTAGAATTTTTATTAGAAAAAATAGATCAACATTTTAAAATGTATTCAATGATTTTTTTATTTAAACCAATAAAAAACATTGAGAAATTAGATATTTTTAGGGTAAAAAATTTAAATATAGTTCAAAATAATGAATATAAAATTATAAAAATATTAACATTAGCAAAAAAGGAAAAAGAAATATATGAAGTAGAAGCAATAAAAGATTTTAATAAAATAAAGGAAATAATTTTAAATGTCAAATAATATTTTAATTTTAAAAAAACCAAAATTTGAAGATGATAGTTTTTTATTAAGAATAAAAAATATTAATAAAATTAAATCAAATATCTTATACAATGTTTCTGAATTAGATAAAGAATATTATGAAATTAAAAAATATATGTTTAAAAACAAAGAAACTAGTAAAATATTCTTAAAGAAATTTTATAATAGACCATCTTTAAGGTTTTTTAAAAATATAAAAGAATTAACTGGTACAATTTATACAAAAAAAATTGAATTAGAAAATAGTATACTATATGAAGATTTAATTACATTAATTAGAGAAAATTTAAAGAATGCAGTTGGTTCAAGAAGAAATGTTATAAGATTAACCGATGATTATATAAAAATGTCTGATTCAATAAATTCAAAAATAATAGATGTTAGTTGCTTACAATTTATTCAATATTTTAATAAAAAAGTAAATTTTATGTTTAGAGCAAGTGATATAAAAAATGAATTATTATTGGATATATTATTGTTGTTTGATTTTTTTATATATCCAATTTATAAAGAACAAAATATTGAAATTGAAATATATGCATCAACTTCTCAAAAAATAGATCATTTTAATAAAACAATAAAAAAAATGAAGAATAAATATGAAAAATAAAACTAAAGTTTTTATGAAAGTAGCCGAATTGTTTGCAGAACAATCAACTTGTATAAGTAAACAAATTGGTGCTGTTATTGTTAAAGACGAAAGAATAATATCAACTGGATATAATGGCGTTCCAAGTGGACAACTACACTGTTATGGTTTGTTTAAAGAAGAGTTATTTTTATTGAAATCAAAACCCTATAGTAAAGAAATGGAAGAGTTTAAAAAAAGGCATTATGTTTTTCAAAAAGAAAATGAATTGCATGCAGAAATGAACGCAATTGCTTTTGCTGCTAAAAATGGTGAAATATTAAATGGAACTGAAATATATGTTACATTTTCTCCTTGTTTTGATTGTGCAAAAATGATCGTAGCATGTGGTATAAAAAAAGTATATTTTAAATATCTTTATGAGAAGGAAGACTCAAGAAGTTTTTTAAAAGAAAATGAAGTAGAAGTTATTCAAGTAAAATAATTCATTTTTTTGTTTACTTTTTAATAAAATAATATTATATTGTTATTGAACATAAAACAATAACACAAAGGAGAAGTTATGGAAAAGCATGAAGTTCTAACCACACTCCAAGAAGTGAAAGCTTACAAAGCACCTGTCTTTGGTGCTGATGGAGTAGAAATTCCTAACTATGCAGCTGTTCGCACTGTAAAAGGAGATGAACCCATTGCCATTCTTGGTGATGGATATGCTCTTTATAATCATGAAGATGCTGCAAAAAGGGTTTTTGATGAACTCGATGAAGGAGTTCTCAATTATGATGTCAAGAACCTCATCCTCAATGGACCAAACCGAATGAATCTGATGGTTACTTTTCCTGAAATGAAATTCGATATTGATGGTTCTGAAATGGAACCAACTCTGGCTATTTCAAATTCTGTTGACGGAACTCTTCGATTTTCAAGAATCTTCGGGTATCTGAGACTCATTTGCACAAATGGTCTTATGAGACATGAAAAGGTGTTTTCAACATCCAGGAAACACACAAAGAAATTTGAAGTTGAAAGATTTCAAATTGAAGAGATGATGAAAGACAGATCAGACCTCATGGTTCTTCTGGAAAAATCACAAACAGCAAGGATTACAAAGGAATTTAAAAGTTCCCTCATCGGATCTGGATTTCCAAAACGGGTTGTTGAAAACTGGAACAACCTCTTCGAGAAGTACCAAGGCCTTTACAATGAGACTGTTTCTGGAAACACCATTTGGGCAATTCAAGCTGTTCTTACGAACTGGCTTACCAACGTGGTTGCCAAAACGAATATCGATCGAGCAAATAGGCTTTCAATGGCTCTCAACTATCAAATGAGAAACCATGTGGCCTAGTAATTGTAGTAGAGGGGCTCATAAATTGGGTCCCTCTTTTTCAAATCTTTTGGAGCAACATGAAGTATTCAATAGCATTCTTTAGTGAAACAAACTTTTCACCAAAAACAAGAATACCAAGAAATCATGAAAATATGAGAACTGATTTGGCTTGGATGTGCATCCTTGAAGCAGATTGTTATAATATTAATTTTGAAACAGTTGTTAAAGACAAATCAGTATATGATCTTATTATGGTTATCGTTCCAAAATATAATAAACAAATGCAACTGTTGTTGTTAGAAAATATAGAAAGCTTAAAAAAAAGATGTAAAAAAATATGTTGGGTTCAAGAAGGCCCTAGTGATTTAATTCATGATTTTAATATAAAGGAACAATTTCAATATCTTGAGCTATTGAAAAAGTTTGATGCTTTATTTTGTCATAATCATGAGAGCAAACAATATTTTAAATTTTTATCAAATGGCATACCTACATATATTATAAACACAACAATGGTAGCTGATCTAATAAACACAATGCATATACCCAAAAAATTAAATAAGGAAAAGTCTATAAAGGTTATTGTGTCAGGAAATATAGGTAATTGGTATCATGCATTAGATAGTTATGTTATTATTAAACAATTGAAAAAAGAATACAATATACAACCTTTTTGCGTTTCAATGGGCAGAAAAGATCCTTCTGAACAATTTTATACTGGCTATAAATATATTCCTTATACAAATTGGTATAATTGGATGAGGCTCTTAAATAATATGGATATTGGAATCAATATGACAAGAAGAGTTGGTGCTGAATCTTTTAATATAAATTGTGAATTTTTAGGAATACCTGTTGTAAAACGAAACAGCATGACTCATTATAAGTATACAACATTTTTTAAAATGATATATGATAATTATGACTTAGATTCTAAAAGAGCAATAGATGTATATGATTATTTTTATTCAGAAGAAAGATTTAAAGAAAATATGAACAGATGTTTTTATAATATATTAAAGGAGTCATAATTATGAATTATCCAGAAGAAGTAAAAATTAATAGTGTAGTATATGAGAAAATAAAGCAAAATGAAAAAAATAAAGGAGACATAAAAATGGATTTTAAACCTAAAATCTTAAGGAATGCAGATATTGCAGTACACTGTCCTGAAAAATGGCAAGCACAAGCTCTTTTAAAGTGGGCTTGTAAAAATAATAGAATTTGGGGCGATATAGAAGCTACTTTTTGGGATGAATTTGAAGAAAATACATATTATTGTGTTGCAAGTGGTACCTTTTATAATGAACCAACTTGTTGTAAAAAAATATTAACTTTTGAAGAAGCTATTTTGGTACTAAGTAAAAATAAAACTAATATAAAACAACATTTTATTCATTTTATGAAACAAAAAGGCATCTATGAAAAATTTATTGGATGTTATGAACTTTATCCAAATCCTATATTTATTGGCACTATAGAAAAATTATATAAAACTGAAATGCCAAAACTTTGGATAGATTGGGCATTGTCTTGGGACAAAACAAAAGATGGGCATTCTTATTGGCGAAAGGTTCAAAGTGAATGGTATCAATATCTAAAAAAATTAAATACTTCTTTTATACATCTTCCTAGTGCAAATTATTCAATTGAAACCCTTGAAAATATTATTGAAGAACACAAAAATAAGTAAAAGGAGAAATAATGTCTCAATATAACAAAGATTTTTTTTGGAGGCCTATGGCCGTGGCCAGAAAGAAAACCCTATACTTGTCCAATTTGCAAAAGAACAGGACACGTACCGGAAGGATTTTATAATCAAACAAGTGGCACTTGGTCATCAGATGGTACAATCGGTACAGAAAAATGTAGAACGTGTAATGGAAGAGGAATTGTCTGGAATAAGTAAAAGGAAATAAAAATGACACAAGATGAATTTTATTGGGTTATATATGAAATGATAGATGATGTAGTAGGTCCTGCTTTTGATACAGGTATGCTTGCAGATAAAATTAGAGATTTCTTTTATGATAATTTTAATTTTATTGTAAACGATAGTGAATTTCAACATATAACAAAGTTAATTAAAAAAGAAAAGGATTAAAGATGAGGATTGTAGATTGTATTGATATTTTTGATGTTGAAAGACAGAAGAAAGACAAAGATGGTTATATAGAACATCTTCATTGTGAAGGAAGCCGTAGGCATGTTATTTTTTGGGACACAAACGGAGAACACTGCAGTGAAAAGAATTGTGAAGTAAATAGAAATAATAGTATTCCTTTCTCGTCTGAAAATGAATTTATATATGATTAATATACAACAAAAAGCAAGAAACAAAATGAAAATAAATAAAAAATTATCAGCATATGATTTGTCTGAGAGAAAAAGTCCCAAAAAGCCCAATCTAACAAAGGTTAGATTAATTAGGCCTAAGTCATTATATGATTTGTCATATACAGAGGAAAAGTAAAATGAAATCAACAACATTCATTTATAACTATTGGAACAACTTAGGAACATTTATGTTTAACGGTTATGTATTAGAATATAATATGATGCTGCAATCGAAGCAAGTGATGACGATAATAGAATAGCATATGCTTAAATAGGAGATTAAAATGATATTTATTATTCTTTCCATATTGTTTTGGGTGAGCATGATAGCTCTGACTTTTTATACAAGCTCTAAAAGATGGTTTAGAAATCATGAGTCTTTTCACTGGTTACATAATTTATCAACGATTTTAGTATTGATTAGCTCTATACTTGTTATGATTACATTGACAACATATTCAGGAGGCTAAAATGATTAAAAAATGTATCATACGATACGTATGCGAAAAATGTGGACAAGAATTTAAAAGTTCAATAGAATGTGAAACACATGAAAAAACATGTGGAAGTAAAGGTCTCTTGAATGAAAACAAATAAAATATTTGAGGTTTTGTTTTTTGTTGTTTTATCTTTAGGAATTATTTATTATATTAAACAGTATAATATATTTGAGACAATAATTGTTTTAATTATTTTAATTGTTTTTATATTGTCATTAGTTGCCTTAATATTTTTATTTACAAAGGAATAATAATGGAAACAGAATATACGAATTTTTTGATAAGAAATAAAGAGGCTGGTCAATATGATATTATATATAAACCAACAAAAACTCAAAGAGGCATAATAAGAACAAATCCAATTGTAATATGTTTATACATGTGCATTTCAAAAGAAATGTTAGATGAAATATCAGACTTTATTGAAAATCAAATAGAGGAATAATGATGGAAAATACAGTAATAATGTCACTAAAAGAATATCTTGAGTTGACAAAAGAAGTAAAAGAACTAAAAGAAAAAATAAACCATACATCAACAACTATTTTTTATCATGGTTATAAAATTGCTGAATATACTGGAGACAAAGCAAGCAAAAAAGTAATTGAAAAATTAGAAGAAAAAAACATAGAAAGAGACAAAGAAACAAAAATATTAAATCATCAAATAGATCAATTATATGAGTATGTTTCAGATTTACATGAATATATAAATGAAATAATAGAACAATTAAAAAGTTGTTGTAGTAAAAGAAAGGTTAAAAAAATATTAAATATAAAAAAACCGATTTCACATGTTTTGCCATATTGGTATAGAATAGAAAGAATAAAAAATGAATAAAAAAGAAAAATTATTATTGGCTTTTTATCTCGAAGAATGTCAAAATATATATGGTGGTCATAGATGCAATGATGTTCCAGACGAATATTATAAAGGATGGACAAAAGAAGAGATAGAAGAATTTAATCACAAATTAAATCTTTTTAATGGAATATCTGATAAAAATGATGATGATTATGTAGAAGATGCTTATCAATATGATTGGTGGATATTAGCTTATTTTGCAGAATTAATTAAAAAAGAAGCAGAGGATAAATAGAAATGAAAAAAGAAATAGTATATATAGCAAGTGGATTTCATGGAACATGGAAGAAAAAGATTAAAAAGCTTAAGAATATAGAAGTTATAGATCCAGAAGATAAGAAAGACTTGTCAATCCCTGAAATTTGTACCTGGGATTTACATGGTGTCAAAAAGAGTGATATTGTATTTGTATATGTAAATTCAACAAATCCAGGTGGACAAGGACTATGTGTTAAAGCTGGATATGGAAAAGCATTAAATAAAACTGTTATTTTAGTATTAGAAAAGGCACATCCCAAATACAGATATTTCAGATTTTTAGAAGGAGTTTCT
>JAIPJN010000015.1 GCA_021734125.1 Patescibacteria group bacterium | reverse complement strand
CCTAATTCTACAACCTCTACTTTTATATCAATTGTTTTAAATGCTTTTTCTATAATTTCTTTATAATCCCTTTGTTCTCTTAGATATTTTTCTGTTATATGATATATAACTATTTTTCTTATTTTATTCTTATTTTCTATTTTTTTGAAATGCTCAATTAAATCTTCTAAATTGGTATGTGCGCCATCTACTTCTTTTTTTGTTAAAAAAGTACATTCATGCATTATTATTTCTGAATTTTCTATATATTGTAAATCTACAGGCAAAGAATCTCCACAATATGTTACTAATTTATGATCTATATAATTATATATCTCATTTTCTTTTTTACTTTCCTTTAATTCAACCATAAATCTTGCCCTTTCTTCTTTTGATAATTCATTTACTTTTTTTAGAGTTTCTGGATTTAGCATTTTTCTTTTTTCACATAAAGAAAAACCACATGCATTTATTTTTCTAGGATAATATCTTGCAGTGTGATTTACAGGGAAAGGAATTATATATTTTTTGCTTTCTATATCTATTTTTTCTCCATATTCAAAAGGTATAAAGTCTAATACTTTATCTAAACCTATTTCTTTTAGAGATTTTTCTAATTTAGAAACAAAATCTTTTTCTTTATTATAATAATAAAATTTTATTGTTTTTTTATTTTTTCTAGAAATTCTTTTTGCAAAATTACATATATTATATATCCCTAAAAAATGATCTTTATGAGTATGAGATAAAAATATATAATTTATTTCTCCTGTATGTATCCCTAAATTAGCAGAAACTCCATCACCAATATCAAAAAGTAAATGATAAGTTGGTAAAAAAAACCAAGTTGAATAAAGTGCTTTTGATTTTCCAATTATTTCTGGTTTCATTTTTTAATAATTTATAAAAAACAAGATAGGATTTTACTCCTATCTTATTTTGTATTATTTATGATCATTTGTAAATGGTATAAGTGCCATTATTCTAGCTCTTTTTATAGCTTTAGACACTGCTCTTTGATGTTTAGCACATAAACCACTTCTTTTTCTAGGTAATATTTTATAATAAGGAGAAATAAATTTTTGCATAAGTTGCATATCTTTATAATCTATTTCTTTAATATTATTTGTACAAATAAAACAATTTTTTGCTTGTTTACTGTCTATTGTATTTTGATTAGCCATGTTAAATCTTAATTATTAATTATTTTAGAATGGAACGTCTTCTATGTTGATTTCTTCTTCATTATCTAATTCAACAGTAGGTAGTTCATTATTATTTTCTTTTTTTGGAGCTACATTTGTATTATTGTTATTACTATTTGAACCACTTGATAAACTATCTAGCATTTGCATATTTTCAGCTATAATTTCTGTTTTGTATTTCTTTTGTCCATTTTGATCATCCCAACTTCTTGTTTGTAATCTACCTTCTATAAAAACTTTTTTACCTTTGTTTAAATATTGTTTACAAATTTCAGCTAGCTTTCCCCAAGCGACTACATTATGAAATTCTACTTTTTCTTGTTTAGCTCCTGATTGATCTTTCCAATTTCTGTTTGTTGCAACAGAAAAAGATGATACTAATTGACCTGTAGGTATATTTCTAGATTCTGGATCTCTAGTTAATCTACCTATGATCATTGCTTTATTTAAATCTGACATATGTTTTTTGTTATTTGTTAGATCTTTTTATTGATTTTTAAGATCCTCCATTTTATCATCCATCAATTCTTCTATTTTCTTATCAATATCTTCTTTTTTAACTTCTTTCTTTTCTTCGGGTTTTTCTTCTTTTTTCTTTTTTTCTATTTTTACTTCTTTTACTTTAACATTTTTTTCTGTTTTTTCAGATGATATTGTTTTACTTCCAAACATTCCTTCATACTTACTTTCATCTAAAGTTAAAGATGTTGCGATAATTTGGAATCTTAAAATATTATTATTTGTTTTAATTAGCATTTCTTGATTTATTGCCTTTAAATTATCTTTGTTTTCTAAATCAAATTGAACAGCTACATAAAATCCGTAGCTTATGTGTTTTATTTTGTATGCTAATTTTCTTTTACCTAATTTAGCAGATTTTAAAATCTTAGCTTTATGAGAAGTTAAAAGATCTTCCACTTCTTTTATTATATTATTATTTTCCTCATCTGTATATTTTAAAGGAATAATATAAAGTAATTCGTAATGCATTTTTTTAATGTTAGTTATTTAATTAAAGTGCACTTTTCACATTACAAATAAATTTTATAATGTGTAAATTAATATAATGTTAAAAAAATATAAATTTTTGATAAAAAATAAAAATTGGTTTTTATCCCAATCTTTATTTATCCTTAATTTTAAGGTTTTGTTCAACTGGGACAAAGTTCTTATTTTCACAAATAAGATTCGTTGAATTATTTATTTTTTATTGATCAACGATCGTTGATCACTACCATCTATTTTTTTTCTTCTTTCTTTTCTTCGGGTTTTTCTTCTTTTTTAGGCTTAGCTGATTTTTCTTTTTTATCAACTTTTTCTTCTTTTTTAGGCTTAGCTGATTTTTCTTTTTTATCAACTGTTTTTTCTTTTTCATTGATCAACGATCGTTGATCACTACCATCCATTTCTTTTTTTTCTA
Source organism: Patescibacteria group bacterium (assembly GCA_021734125.1). Lineage (GTDB taxonomy): Bacteria > Patescibacteriota > Patescibacteriia > JAGPKW01 > JAGPKW01 > JAIPGT01. The sequence continues at coordinate 12,628 of JAIPJN010000015.1, read as the reverse complement.
CAACATCTTTCTTTTTTGTTGCTTTTTTTTCTGGCCCTGAATTAACAGCTTTCATAGAAAGTCCTAATCTATGTTCTTTAGGTTCTACTGATAAAACTTTAAAATCATAAGTTTTACCTATTTCAACTATATCATTAACATCTCTTACTATTTTATCTGATAATTCAGATATATGAGCAAGACCGTGTATATCTTGATCTAATTGGATAAATACTCCAAACGGGTTTGTTTTTAATACTTTTCCTTTAACTATACTTCCTACTTTGTATTTTTTCTCTACACCAACCCAAGGATCTTCGATAAGTTGTTTAATTGAAAGAGATATTTTTGAATCATCTATTTCAATAATTCTGGTTTTTACTTTTTGACCTTCTGTTAAATAATCATTAGGGTCATCAATTCTTTGCCAAGCTATTTCTGATATATGAACTAAACCTTCTAATCCATCATCAAACTCAACAAAAGCTCCAAAACTAACAACTCCACTTATTTCTCCTTCTATTATATCTCCTACTTTATATTTAGATATAATTTTTTCTTGTCTTTCTCGAACAGTTTCTTTTTCTGATACTATTAATTTATCTTCTTCTTCTGTAGCATCTAAAACTTTTACTTTTATATTTTTACCAATAAAACTTGATAATTTTTCAAGTATTTTAGTTTTAGATCCTCCTTCTACTCTAGGATAATGTTCTGGTGCTAATTGAGATACTGGTAAGAATCCCATAACTCCACCAACTTTTACCATTAATCCACCTTTATTAGCATCAGTTACTAATGCATCAACTGTTTCTTCTGTTTTTTGGATTTTTTCTAAATTATCCCAAGCTTTTTTATGACCTGTATATCTGAATGATAATTCTACCTGTCCTAATTCATTTTCATCTTCCATAACAGTTGCTGAAACTATGTCACCAACTTTTATTCCTTCTGTTTCTCCTGATTCATCATATAATTCATACCCCCTTATTACACCTACTGTTATACCATTTATATCCATTAAAACTTCTTTTTTTGAAGCATATAAAACTTTACCTTCAACTAATTCTCCAACTTTAGGTAAATTTTTAAAATCTTTAGAATTTAATAAGTTTTCTAATTTGTCACTTTTTATGGCACTTTGTATTGATTTTGAGTTAGCCATTAAAAATATATTAAAAATTAAATAGATCTCGAAATAAAGAGATTGCCTTGATTCTATAATTTTTTGCCTATAATGTCAATATTTATTTTTTTCTACTTTATTAAATTATTTTTATAAAAATATATTTTTATTATTACTGTTACTCGCTTTTTTAATAGATTTATGATAAATTATATAAATATCATCATAAAATAAATAAATTAAAAAATATGCAAATTTCTTGGAAAGGAAAATTAGAATTTAAAATTATATCAAATAATAATACTATTATTATTAATCCTTCAAAAAAACAAAAGGCTGATATTATAATAAATCCGGGAGATTTTAATTTTGAAAAAGACTCTTTTTTAATTTATGACCCTGGAGAATATGAAATAAATGAAGACTTTATTTACAAAAATAGTTATAAAAAAGAAGATGAAGAATATAATGATATTTATAGAATATTATCTGATAATCTTAGTATAGTTATTTTAAAAAATATAGATCTAAAATTGTCTAGTATCCCTGAGCGAATATCTAATGGAATTATAGGCTCTAAACAAGATATACTTATAATAGAAGTAAGTGAAGAATTTAATGCAAAAGATGCTACTCAAATAGTTAATGAAGTTGAGCCTAAGATTGTTATTCCAATTTTTAATTTAGAAGAAGAAAAAATAGAAAAAGCTAAAACTGAATTTTGTTCTAAATTTTCTTGTGTAAATGATCCTACTGATAAATTAAAAATAAATGTAAAAAATTTTAATCAAGAAGAAATAGAAGTATTTTTACTTGAAAAGGATAAATAAAATGTTTTTTAAAAAGCATATAAAAAATAAAAATGCTTTGATGAAAATTATTGTTACTGTTATAATGGTTCTTGTGTTTATTTTTTGGATACTTGTTTCTTATGTTTTTGTCGAAAAAGAAAATTCAAAAAATAATATATTTGATAATCATGAATTAAAAACTCTGAAAAGTGGTTTTTCAAATACTATAAATGATTTATCTAAAAAAATAAAAAATAATTGAAAATAATAAAGAATAATATGGATGAAGAAAAAACACTGGAAAATATAGAAAATATTAAAAATGAAGATGTTTCTGATAAATTTTTTAATATACCTGAAGAAGGTGGATTTCAAATGACTCCACTTATTCCAGAAATGAAAACTTCTTATTTAAATTATGCTATGAGTGTTATAGTCTCTAGAGCTTTACCTGATGTTAGAGATGGATTAAAACCTGTTCACAGAAGGATTATGTATGCTATGTGGTCAACTGGCCTTAAATCTGGAGCAAAATTTAAAAAGTCTGCACACGTTGTTGGTGAAGTTATGGCAAAATATCATCCTCATGGAGATACTGCTATTTATGACACCATGGTAAGATTAGCCCAAGATTTTTCTATGAGATATCCTCTTGTTAATGGACAAGGAAACTTTGGTTCAGTAGATGGAGATGGAGCCGCTGCTATGCGTTATACAGAAGCTAAATTAACTAAAATCTCTGAGGAATTACTTTATGATATAGATAAAAATACTGTAGATTGGATACCTACTTATGATGATTCTAATAAAGAGCCTAGTGTTTTACCTTCTAAAATTCCTTCTTTACTTATGAATGGTAGTATGGGTATTGCTGTTGGTATGGCTACTAATATTCCTCCTCATAATTTAACTGAACTTTGTGATGGTATTAGTTTTGTTATTGATAATCCTGATGCTGATATTGATCAAATAATGGAATTTATAAAAGGGCCAGATTTTCCAACTGGTGGTATTATTTATGATATTGAATCTATAAAAAAAGCTTATTCTACAGGAAAAGGTGGAATTGTTATGAGAGGAAGAGCTGAAATTGAAGAATATAAGGCTGGATATTTTAGAATTATCGTTTCTGAAATACCATATCAAGTAAATAAAGCCACTTTAATAGAAAAAATGGCAGATTTAGCAAAGAATAAAATTATAGATGGAATAAAAGCTATTAGAGATGAATCTGATAGGACTGGAATGAGAATAGTTATTGAACTTAAGAAAGATTGTTTTCCTGAAAAAATATTAAATTCTTTATTTAAACATACTCAACTTCAAACTAATTTTAATGTAAATAGTTTAGCTCTTGTTAATAATATTGAGCCTAAAGTTTTAAGTTTAAAAAATATAATTGATGAATTTATAACTCACAGAAGACAAGTAATAACTAGAAGAACTGAATTTGAATTGAATGAAGCTAAAAAAAGAGCTCATATATTAGAAGGTTTAAAAATAGCTATTGATAATATTGATGAAGTAATAGCAACTATAAAAAAATCTGAAAATCAAGACAAGGCTAGAGAAAATTTAATGAAAAAATTTAAATTATCAGAACCTCAAGCTAATGCAATTTTAGAAATGCAACTTAGAAGACTCGCTGCACTTGAAAGAAAAAAAATAGAAGATGAGTTAAAAGAAATTTTATTACTTATTGCAAGATTAGAGGAAATTTTGAGTGATGTTTCTAAGATTGATAAAATAATTAAAGAAGATCTTTCTGAAATACAAAGAAAATATGGAGATAAGAGAAAAACTAAAATTATAAAATCTAAAATTGGAGAATTTGCTGCAGAAGATTTAATACCTAAAGAAACTACTGTTGTTATTACAACAAAAGATGGTTATATAAAAAGAATTCCACCAGATAGTTTTAAAGCTCAAAAAAGGGGTGGAAAGGGAGTTATAGGCCTCACAACAAAAGAAACTGACCTTGTAAGTGAAATTTTTATAACTAATACACATTCTGATGTTTTGTTTTTTACTACATCTGGTAGAGTTTTTAGATTAAAAGTATATGAAATCCCTGAAACTACTAGAACAAGCAGAGGACAAGCACTAGTTAATTTCTTACAAATCCCTACTACCGAAAAAGTTTCTGGAATTTTACCAATGGATAATATAATAAATGCTAAATATCTTTTGATGGTTACTAGAAAAGGTACTATAAAAAAAGTAAAATTATCTTCTTTTGATAATGTAAGAAAATCTGGTCTTATTGCTATAAATTTAAAAGATGATGATATTTTAGAATGGGCAAAAACTAGTAATTCAAAAAATGATATTTTTATAACAACAGCAAAAGGCCAATCTATAAGATTTAATGAAAATGATATCAGGCCTACAGGTAGATCAGCTTCTGGTGTTAGAGGAATTAGGCTTAAAAAAGAAGATATAGTCGTTGGATTTGATGTTATAGAACAAGACGAAAAAAATATAAATCTTTTATCTGTTGCTGAAAATGGTTATGCAAAATTTACTGATTGTAATGAATATAAAACTCAAAAAAGAGGTGGTTCTGGTATGAAAACTATGAATATAGGTGAAAAAACTGGAAAATTAGTTTCTTCTAGAGTTATTAAAGAATTTGAAGATAATAAAAATGAAGATTCTCATACTGATTTAATTATTGTTTCTAGTCATGGTCAAATTATAAGAATTGCTTTAAGAGATATCCCTATTTTAGGAAGAGCTACAAGAGGTGTTAGAATTATGAAATTTAAAAAATCAGATGATAAAATAGCTAGTGTTTCTGTTATATAAATTAAATATTTATTTTATTTAGAATAGGATTTAATTTTATTTTATTGACTTTGTTGTTCTTATATTGTATTATTTGTCTATATTTATCCTTAAGATTGTAAAAAGTATGTCTTTTACATATAAACCAAAAAGAAGAAAGAGGGCTAAAACTCATGGATTTAGAAACAGAATGTCTTCTGCAGGAGGTCTTAGTATTTTAAAAAGAAGAAGAGCTAAAGGTAGAAAAAGTATTAGTACTTCAGATAGATAAATTAAAACCTGCCTCGTAAAAGCAGGTTTTTATTTTGATTTTTATGCTTAAAAAAAAGTTTAGAGTAAAAAAAAGAAATGATTTTCAAAATGTTTTTGAAAATGGTTTTGTTTTTTTTGGAAATTTTTTAAAAATAAAATTCATAAAGAATAATTTAGAATATTCTAGAATTTCTGTTGTTATACCTAAAAAAAACATTAAATTAGCAAATAAAAGAAATAGAATAAAAAGACAAATTGGAGAAGTTGTTAGATTAGATTATAATAAAATTAAGTCTGGATATGATATTTTAATTTTTTATAAAAATAAAGAAGAAAAAATATTGTATAATGATTTAAAGGATGATTTTATTTATTTATTAGATAAAACTAAATTATTAAATAATATTTAATGAATTTAATAAAAAAAATTTTAAGCTTTCCTAAAAGCTTTTCTTTATATATAATAAGTTTATACCAAAAATATTTATCTAGAGATCATTCTGTATATTGGAATCATTTACCTGGATGTAAATACTATCCTACTTGTTCAGAATATACATATCAATCTATAGATAAATTTGGTTTTTTGAGAGGGTTTATACTTGGTTCATATAGAATCATAAGATGTAACCCTTTTTCAAAAGGTGGAATTGACCCTATACCTAAAAAATTTTTAGGTAAAAAATAATAAATTATAAAATATAAAATATGAATATTTTTAATACAGTTCTTGTTTATCCTATGATTAATTTTATCACTTTTTTTTATGATAAAATTCCTGATTTAGGTGTTGCTATTATTGCCCTTACCGTTCTTATAAAACTTATTCTTTGGCCTGTTAATCAAAAATCTATAAAGGCTCAAAAGGATATGAAAAAAGTCCAATCTAAAATAAATGAAATAAAAGAAAAATATAAAGATGACCCTCAAAAACAATCTGCTGAAATGATGGGTGTTTATAAAAAAGAAAATGTAAATCCTTTTTCTTCTTGTTTAACACTTTTAATACAACTTCCAATACTTATAGCTTTATTCCAAACTCTTAGAATAATTTTAGGAATTAATGAAGGGTTTGATATAAATACTATTTTATATTCATTTGTTAACTCAGTAGAATTTAATCCTATTGCTTTTGGTTTTTTAAATTTAATTGAAAAGAGTATATGGCTTGCTATTTTAGCTGGTGCTTTCCAATTTTTACAATCAAAAATGCTTGTAACTGGAAACTTACCTAAAGCAAATGAAAAAAATGAAGGTAAAGATGAAAAAATGGCTAGCGTTATGAATAAACAAATGTTATATTTTATGCCTGCTCTTACTGTTTTTATTGGATTATCATTTCCTGCTGGTTTAACTCTTTATTGGTGTGTAAACTCTATTATAACTGCCTTGCAAAGTTTTATTGCATTTTTGCCACTTAAAAAAGAAAAACCAGTTGCTATAGCAAATAACAAAAATAATAAAGAGTTAGAAAGTGAAATTATTGATGCTGATATTATTGAGGATGATACAGATAAAGATAAAAAATAATCTCTTATTTTAATATATTTATTAAATCTTGGAATATAAAGGTTTTATTTCTTTTTTGTTTATTATTTTCGCTTAATATTCCTATTTCTATAAATTTATTTATCAAATTATAAATAGTTTGGTTGCTGTTAGCATTTAATAATTCTTTTATTTTTACAAAAGATATTATTGGATAATCAAATATTATGTCTAATAATTTAATTGCATAACCTGAACTTATTTGGGATATTTTATTTTTAGAATCTTCATATAATTTAATCATACTTTTCACTGTTTTTTGTGTTTTATATGATTGCACTGTTATTGAGTGTAGAAAAAATCTAGTCCATTCTTCCCAATCCCCTGTTTCTTCAACATTTTGCAAATATGTATAATATTCTCTTCTATTTTCTTCTAAATATTCGCTAATATATATTAATGGATATGGTAAAAATTTTCTTTGATATAAAAATAAAGATATTAAAAGCCTCCCAATTCTTCCATTCCCATCTAAAAATGGATGTATAGATTCAAATTGATGATGTATAACACCTATTTGAACTATTGGATCTTTTTCAAAAAATGAGTTAATATATTCTTCTAAATTTCTCATTAATTTTTCTACTTCTTTTGCAGAAGGTGGTACATAAGTAGCATTTTTTATGTCTGTTCCTGTTTTTCCTATAAATACTTGTTTATTTCTAAATTTTCCTTTATCTTTATCTTCGCCCCTTACTGAGTTTAATAATATTGAGTGAATGTCTTTTATTAATTTTGAATTAATAGGTCTTTTTTCTATTTCAGAAATTGCATAATACATTGCTTTTCTGTAATTTATAACTTCCCTACTATCTTTATCTTCTTCTGTGGTTTGGGTTTGTGTCTTTTTTATTTCATATTCCAAAACATCCTCTATATTAACTTGCGTTCCTTCTATTTTAGAACTTAAAATTGCTTCTTTTGTAAGAAGAGATCTTGCTAGTAAGTCTGGGTTATTTAATGTTGTAAGAAGCCCTTTAAGCTCAGAAATAGCATCATGAGCTTCTACTATATCTGATATAAGCTCATTATAGTTTATTATTGGCGGTAATTCTCTTGGAATGTAGTTTTTAGGCATTTTATTCTAATTTAATGGAATATAATTTTTTATATTCTAATTATAACAGATAAATTGGAATAATGAAAATTATATTCTATTCTATTAGATTATAAGCTAAATTTAAAAACTTTCCCTTCAGCTATTTTTATATAATCTTTTGTATCCATTATTATAGAATCTTCTAGGCTCCCTGCATTAAAGGCTATTTTTTCATTATTCAAAATGGATTCATCTATATAAAAATCTAAGTTTATTATTGGTTTTCCAAAAGGAGGAATTGCTCCAGGAACTAATCCTGTTAATTCAAAAAGTTCTTCTTTTGTTGCAAATCTTATTTTTTTTGCTTTTAAATATTTTTTTACTTTTTTTGAATCTAATTTAAAAGAAGCTGATAAAACAAATATTTTAAAATCTTTATTTATTTTTAAAATTAAAGCCTTCCCGCCTATTTTTATATCTTCACCTCTTTCTCTTGCTGAGTCTTCTGATGTTGGTGTTGGTTTATGATGTATTTTTTTATATTTTATTTTATTTTTTTCTAAAAATTCTATTATTTTATCAAGCATTTTTATTTATATTAAATTCTTTTAATAATTCTAAAAATTCTTTTTCTTTTTTATAAGATTTAATTTCTTCTAAAATATCTTCTATTTTTTCTTCTTCTTCTAAATTGCTTTTGCTAAAAAATTTATCTGATAAACAAATTAATTTTTCTATTTTTGTTTTTGGGAACATGTCTTTTTCTGGTAATTTTACTTTAAATTTTTTATTTAAGTTTTTTACTTCTTCTTTTTTAATCCCTACTCCTATATGTCTTTCACAAATTAATGCTATTTTATTTAAACCTTCTTTTCTCAAAATATTTGCACCTAAAATCCCATGCATTACATAATGATTTTCCCCAAAACAAAATATTTTTGGACTATTTGTATTTAAAATACCAATATCATGCAATAAGCATGCATTTTTTAATAATTTTAGATCAATATTTTCTATATTAGATATTGCTATAATTTCCAAAGCTTTTTTATAAACTGATTCTCCGTGACTTATAAGTATATCTTTAATTTTTTGATTATTTTTACAATATTTTTCTAAAATTTTGTATGGATCTATATTATATTTTTCTTGAATCATATGCCCAATGTAATAAAGCTTGTCTTTGTTTCCTCCTGCAATTTAAATCCATTTTAAAACAATTTTTTTTAATTGCTCCTACATGTCTTTTCATTGCTCTCCACCTTTTTATTTGTCTTAAATCTTCATTCTCTATTCTTCTGCCCATATAATATCTGCAATACCATTGAAACCAACCTCTAGGATCTTCTTCATATATCCAATCCTTTTCCATCCAATAGTATAATGGCATTGATGCATCTACTTTAAAATAATTTAATTTTTCATCTTTTTTTCCTTTTGATTCTTTTGCATTATAAAACCAATCTTTAGGAAATTCTTTTTTGCAATCTCTCATATAAACACCTCCAAAAACTCCTAATTCTAGCATTTCTTTTGGAGTTAACTCTGGCTTAAAATCATTATGAAAATTTTTTCCCTCTTTTTCTATTAAATAATATATATAGTTTTTTTGCATTTTGTCATTAACAATGACTTTTTTCCGCATATATATTTATTCTTGATTAAATATTTCACCTGAATCTGTTATACATTGAGGTTTACATCCTATACAATCTGGATATAAAACTTCAAATCCAGCTTCCTCACATTCTTCAAAATTAGTTATTTCTTCTGTATTTTTAGGTGTAGAAAGAACTATATCTTTTGTTATTTCTATAATTTCATATATATCAACATTATTTTCATCTTCATATCCTATTATTTTAACTCTTTCACCTACTTCTAAATCTAATTCAGAACAAGGAAATTTTATTAAATTTTTATCTTTACATTTTGTATATTCTTTGAAAAATAAATTTCTTGTAGTAGCTGGAGCACCTTCTTCGTCATATATTAAAATATAATCATCATTTTCTTTTTTTATATTTCCTTCTTTTTCAAAATTGTATGATTTAACATAACTATTTTCTATTATTTGAAAAGAGGTTATTTCTATATTTTCATTTTCTGTTTCAAAAGTTACTCTAGCTTTGTATAAATTATTTTCATCACTATATTCTATATTTACCAAATCTTCTTCTAAAAATTCTACATTTTTTATTGTAAAATTTTCTCCTATAGATTTTTTTGGTGAAAGCTCTTCAATATTTTGATTTATATAACTATTTAATAAGTTTTCATTTTTATTTTCTATTACTACTGAAATATTATTACTGTTATTATCATCTATTTTTTTATAATTAGTTAAAACAGATGTTAAAAATGCTAAAAATATTGTTATTATAATAATTAAAGTGATTTTAAAAATTTTATTTTTCATATTTTTTTATATTTAATATTTTATTTCTTAAATTCTTTATAAAGTTTTAACATATCTCCCATATAAGAAGATAAAGTATCCCAAGGATTTCTATCACTCATATTATCATCTGTAATATAATGAATATTATAATATTTTAATAAATTCTTAAACAATTCTTCATCAAAAGTGTTTTGAGAATGTATTAATATTCCTATTTTATTATATTGTAAATCCTTTGGATCCACCCAATTATCACCATAACCATTTATCATTTCTTGTAATGTTGGTATTTTATTTGTTTCATGAATTATTATATAATCTGCAATATTATTGTCAAAAAAATCTTGATCAACTCTTACTCCAGTATTTAATATAAAAATTGCATCATTATTTATTGTTTTTATATAATTTTTTATTTCTAAATAATATTTTATAGGATCTTTTGTTGCATATTTTTTTTCTCCTTCTATATATGGTTTAAGATAAAAAGTATCTCCTATTTTTACATTATTAAATTTTTTATCTATTTCTATTTCTTGGGTATAATAATTTGTTGATATTATTTTTCTATTTTCTCCATTTATTTCAATTTGATAATCTTTATAATGATCATTCCATTCTATTTCTGGGCCTATAATATTTTTATTATCTATTTTTTGAATATTACCTGTTATTTTTGTTTTATTCCAAACCCCATCTAAAAAAATACCATCTATTTTGTGTGTTTTATACCAATTATTTATCTTTTCTTTAATCTCCTCAACACTTTCTGTTGAATATGCTCCCCAAACATAAGGTATTACTGTTATTCCTGCTTCTCTTAATTGATCTGAATATATTGCTAAACCTTCTTTTGGTATTATTGCTATTATGTCTATATCACTATATTCTTTTTTATAGTTAACTAATTTTTGCCATATTTCGCTTAATTTTCCATTTGATCCAGGGTAACTATATAAAGGAATAATCATTTTTTTACTTTCTGGGGTGTTTATTATTTTTTCTTCAGGAATTATTTCTGCCTCTTCAATTATTTTTTTCTCGGATGTTTCATTAATCGTTTCTATTTCTTGCTCTGTGTTTAATATATTTTCTTTTTCTGAATTATTTTCATCAAAATCTTGGTTTTCTGTAATTGATGATTGATAATTTAGAAAATTATTGTTTTTATTTTTAGAAATTTTTAACTCATAATATGCTAATGAAAATAATGGCAAAAAGAGTATTAAAATTATAATATATTTTTTCATTTATTTAATTTAATTTTTTTATTTTTCAACCATTTTACGCCTAAATATACAAAAGGTGTATCTAAAAAGGCAAATAAAACTTTAAATAAATAATATGGGATTATAAGTTCTATTATAAAACTTAATGTAAATTTAGGTGTTAAATTATAAAAAGCTATCATCATAAATATACTTGTGTCTATGAATTGTGAAATAATTGTTGATACATTATTTCTGAGCCATAATGCTTTTCCATTTGTTTTTTTCTTTAAATAACTAAAAGAAAAGGCATCATGAGTTTGTGATATCAAAAATGAAATTATACTAGCTATAATCATTCTTATAGATGAGCCAAATATAATTTTATATTCTTCATTATATAAATATCTTTCATTAGGAGGTAAATTAACAAAAAATAATGTGTATAAAAGCACTAAAAATAAGGCTATACTTCCTCCCACAATAAAAAAATTGACTGTTTTTCTACCATGTACTTCTTCTACTATATCTGTTATTAAAAATAATAATGGTGCAATAAAAATACCTACAGAAACTGAAATTCCAAATAATGTTGTTATTTTCCCACCTAAAAGATTAACTCCTACCAATAATCCTATAAAAACTGCATATAATATTTGTAATTTTAAATCTTTCATTTAATTAATTTTAGTAAATCTAAAAATTTCTTCTCCATTTATTATTATTTTTTCTAAAAACATTTTTTTTGGTCTAACCCAAATTGTATTTTTAGGATATTTATCATTTTTATATAATGATTTGTATATAATAACTTCTTCTAAATTTTCAGAATCTATTCCTTCTCCTATTACTTCATATAATCCACCTTTGTAATGTTTATATTTTCCTAAAATAGACATAATAATATTTATATTTTATTTTTATTTATTATATCATTTTTTTAATAAAAATTAGTAAATTTAAAAAGCCAGCCTATATGACTGACTTCTTATTTTAAAAAAGGGCTTCTTATTTTTTCTTATATTATCTTATTATTTAATATCTCTATGTCTCCCTCCTCTCATTGATCTCATCATTCCAAAATTTTCATCTAATTCTTCAATCCCTAATTCTGTTTTTAGAGTTTCAATTTTTTCAGTTTCACCATTTCGTATTGCTTCTCGTAAATCTTTCATTTGATTCCATTTTTCTTCAGTAATTTCATCTAATTCTTCTTGCATTCTTGTTACTCTGTCTTGTTTATTAGCTTTCCAATCAGAAAAACTTATATTTTCACAATCTTCAGATATATTATTTGGTTTAAAAGATGGATCAAATCCTTTTCTTTCTCCAAATATTTCTGAGGCAGATGCTACAGTTAATATTCCTGTAATCATCAGGGATGTTAAAATTGTAGGTATAATTATTTTTTTGTTCATATAGTTTTTATATTTATTTTTTTAAATAAAAGCGCTTTCATATATTAATACTCTAATTTTTATAATTTTGTTTCAAAAT
>JAIPJN010000014.1 GCA_021734125.1 Patescibacteria group bacterium | reverse complement strand
TCAACAGGAGTTTCTCTCCCAAATACAGATACCAAAACTTTTACTTTACCTTTTTCTGGTTCAACATCCCCTATTATACCTTCAAAATCTTTAAAAGGACCTGTCATTATTTTAACTGGTTCACCTATTTCTATATTAACTTTGTATTCTGGTTCTTCAAGACCCATTTTTCTCTTTAATTCTTCTATTTCTTCTGGTAATACTGGGGTTGGAGTTGTTCCAGTACCTAAAAATCCAGTTACATTTGGAGTATTTCTAACTACATACCACGATTCATCAGTTAGCATCATTTCTACAAAAACATATCCAGAATATATTTTTTCAGTTTTGATAGATCTTTTTCCATTTTTTATAACTACTTTTTTTTCTGTAGGAACCATTATATTGAATATTCTATCTTCCATATCCATTGTTTCTATTCTTTGCTCTAGATTATTTTTTACAGTATCTTCATATCCTGCATATGTGTGAATTACATACCAATTTCTACCTTCATTTTTTTGTTTAGACATTTTATTGGGATGTTAATTTTTATTTAATTAAAATTTCTAATAATTTAGTAAGGCCAAAATCTATAGATCCTAAAAAAAGACCTACAACTATACAAATTATTATAACTACAATAGTATGACTCACAGCTTCTTTTTTAGATAACCAAGTCACTTTTTTTAACTCTTCTAAAGAAGCTTTAAAATAATTATTTTTTTTCTCTTCTTTTTTTGACATATTTTTTATTTTTTCTATCTTAAAAAGACCTTTCAGGTCTTGGTTTATTAATTATACAATTTTTCTGAAAAAATGCAATACTAAAACCTAATTTTGATATAATTTATTAGAAAGACTCATTAATGTTTACAATATTTTTCATAACTATCCTTTCTTAAATAAACATTCTTTATATTAAAGGCATTCATAAAAATCCAACATACCTTACAACACCACCAATGACCATCTAAATATAGATCTGCTCCTTTTATTTTTTCTATATTTATAGTTTTTGTATATTTTATAACCTTATTTTCTAGTTTTTTTAAATCAGTATCTTTATTATAATATGCAATATTTATCAAATTTTCTAATTCTTTTAATTTTTCCTGATCTATTTCTAATTTTTTTACACTATTATATATAGCGTTAGATTCTGCGTGTCCAAATTGTCCACATACTTCTTTACATAAATAATAATCTTCACCTGTTTTTGAGCCCTTTTTACGTCTTGGACAGTATTCTAATGTTTTAGATGCGTTATTTCCTTTCCCTATAATTTTATTATTAAAAACTATAACAGCCCCAGTTTTTTGAATAAAACATCCACCTTTTTCCATCATATATGAAGCTTCTTTCATATACTGATTATCTTTATCTACATATTTTATAATTCTATCCTCTGGTATGTAGGGATATTTTATATTTTTCATATTAAATATTATATTTTTCTTTTAATTCTTTTATTTTTCCTTTAGAAATATATTTAGTTTCTTCTCCTTTATCATAACTATTTTTTAGAATATCAGAATCTTCTAATCCTAAATTTTTTGCTTTTTCAACACCATGAATATCCGCTTCTTCTTGGGTTAATTTACTTTTTAAATCTTGAAATACAAGTTGGCATATTCTTTCTCCAGGATAAATTTTTACTATTTGATTTGTATTATTTCTAATTGGAATCATAAGTTTGCCTTTATATCCAGTATCTACTATTCCACTCAAATCTACTGATAACCCTCTTCTATTAAAAGATGACCTAGGATATAAAACCGCCATAATATTTAAATTATTTATTTCTACTTTTTCTAATGTTGAAGCTATAACAAATTCTCTTGGTAATATTTCAAAATACTGTCCCTCTTTTAAATTCATCTCATCAAAAGAATTTCTTTCTTTATCATTTAAATAATCTATATTAAAAGCTCTTCTTCCTTCTTTTTCTAACTTCCATGTTTTAGGAACACAAAAATGAAAACCAAGTCTTAAATCTACGGCATGTGGTTGAAGCTGGTATCTGTCTAAATTAGGATTAAAAATTAATCCACTATTTTTTATTTCTTTTAATATTTCTTTTTTTGTTAGAACTGACATTATTTTTTTACTTTATATTTTAAAATACATGAATTATTCATTTTTTTGCTTTCTATTAATTCTAAATCAACATCTAAATCTGTATCAGAAAATAAATTTATACCACTTCCAAAAATTTTCGGTTCTATTGTTATATAAATTTCTGAAATTAAATTATTTTTTATAAACAAAGAATTTATTTGAGCTCCACCACATAATATAGCTTCCTTATATCCTCTACTTTCTAAACTTTTTAATAATTCGTCTAAATCTTCAAAATATTCTAATTTTCCCTTTATATCTTTTTTATCTTTTATATTTCTAGTTAATATACAATTTAATCTATTTTTTAAAGGAAATCCTATGGTTTTATATGTAGAATTTCCCATAATTATTACACCTGCTTTTTTTGTTAATTTAATAAATTCTTTTTTATCTTCAGATGATGTCCAGTCCGCTTTATGATTTTCATTTTTTGCTATTTTTCCATCTAAAGTTTGAGCCATCATTAATATAATTTTCATATTTTTGTATTTATTTTGTTACCATTGCATCTATATTTTCATATTCTGATATTTTCACTTTTCCAATACCTTCATTTGGATGATATTGGTTTTTAATAAGTTCAAAAACTTCTTCAAATAATAATTTATCACCTTTTTCTGCTCTTTCAAAAGAATTTTTGGGTAAATCAAATGATATTTTATTAGTATCAGAATTTCTTTTTGTTAATTCTTTTGCTATTTCAATTTGATTATCATATAAATGAACATTACTCATGGATATAGTTAATTTTCCAGGTTTTACATTTAATTTTTGAGCAAGAATCATAAGTAAAAAAGCAAATCCAGCAGTATCTGTAGGATGACCTAGAAGAGCATCTTGAGATCTTATTATATTATGAAGATGTAATTTATCTCCTAATATGTTTAAAGTAAAGCTATAAGGACATGGAACATTTTTTTTAACTGTTCCACTTCCTAATCCATCATCTGATGGATCCCAAGCTATAACTACTGCATGTCTTGAATATTTATTTTTTTGTAATAATTTTACTGCATCTCCTATTTGATCTCTTCCGAAATGTTTTCTCCATCTATGACCATAAGCTGAAGCTATTTCTCCATCTTCTTCTATAAAATTGCTCCAAATTTTTGTATAATTTTCTAAAAAATTTTTAGGATTTTTTTCTCCCATTAAAAACCAAATTTGTTCTGCTATAAATGATTTTATTGGGGTTTTTCTTAATGCAAGTAATGGAAAACCTTCCTCTTTAATATCTATTTGCATATTTATTCCAGGTAAAGCCCTCATCTTTGTTTGATGTAATTCATCAAACAAATCATATCCATTTTCTAATATATTTTTTAATAAATTTTGATATTTTTGATCATATATAGCCATTTTATTTTTTATTAAAATTTATCTATTATCTCCATCCCCCTTTATTTTTCCTTCTTCTAATCTTTTATATAACTTTTCTATATTAGATTCTGCAGCTTCTTCAAGATTTATTCCAACATCTGTTGATATTTGAGCTAAATACCAAAGTACATCTCCTATTTCTTTTTCTATTGCATCTTTTCTTTCTTTTGTTAATTCTTCTGTTTCGTCATCTCCTCTAAGCCATTTTTTAATTTTTCCAAGGACTTCTCCAGCTTCATCACCTAAACCTATAGCTGGATAAATTATATTATATTTTTCAGGATAAATTGCAGATTTTCGAGATAATTTTTGATATTCTTGAAATGTCATAGTATTTATATTTTATTTTATCTTTGTATTATATTATCATTTATATTTGTAATTTTGAAGTTGAAAAGTTTTATTTTTTAAACTCCAATTTTTCTTAAAAAGGTGTTAAAATTAAATAATAATTTTTAATTTTTAATTTATGAAAAATAGAGGTAAATTAATAGTTATATGTGGTACTGATGGTTCTGGAAAAGGAACTCAAACTAAACTTTTAGTAGAAAAATTAGAAAAAGTAAATATGAAAGTTAAGATGGTTGATTTTCCTAGATATGGTAAAAAATCTGCAGGAATGGTAGAAGAATATTTAAATGGTAAGTTTGGAGATGCTAATGAAGTTGGACCTTATAGAGGATCTATTTTTTATGCAATAGATAGATATGCAGCTTCATTTGAAATGAAAAAATGGCTAGATGAAGGATATGTTGTAATATCAAATAGATATACTTCTGCAAATAAAGGTCATCAAGCGGGAAAAATAGAAAATTTAGAAGAAAGGGATAAATTTTTGGATTGGGAAAATAATCTAGAATATGATCTTTTTGATATTCCAAAAGAAGATATGAATATTTTTTTATATGTTGACCCAGAAATAAGCCAAAAATTAGTTGATAATAAAGAAAAAAGATCCTATACAGATAAAAAAAGAGATATACATGAAGCTGATTTAAATCATTTGAAAAATGCTGCAAATGCTTATAAATATGTTGCAGAAAAAGAAAATTGGGAGATTATAAATTGTGTAAAAAACAATAAAATTATGTCAATAGAATCAATTCATGAATTAATTTGGAAAAAAATAATAAAAATATTAAATATATAAAAATATTGTTTTTTTTATAAAATTGCACATGATTTGATATGTGTTTTTGTTTAAAAAATATATTTTTGTTTTATAATTACCTTATTGGCCAGCCATGGCTGGCCACTACAAACAAAATTTATGGCCAGCTATGGCTGGTCACTACGAATTTATCTATTAATATATCAAAAAAACACGTCTTTATATAAAAACGTGTTTTTTTTATTTTATACGTCTAAATTTTCTACACTTCTTGCATGAGTTTCTATAAATCTTCTTCTTGGAGCTACTTCTTGCCCCATTAACATTTCAAAAACTTCGTCTGCTTTTTCAAAATCATCTATTTCTATTCTTTTTATTCTTCTTGATTCGGGATTCATTGTTGTATCCCATAATTGAGTTGGATTCATTTCTCCTAAACCTTTATATCTTTGAATATCAAATTTTTCATCAACCTTTCTATTTTTCAAATGAGCTTGTAATTCTTCTTCATTATAGAAATATTTTAATTTTTTTCCTTTACGTATTGAATATAATGGAGGCACTGCTAAAAATATATGTCCTTGTTCTACTAAAGGTCTAAAATATTTATAAAAAAATGTAAGTAGTAAAGTTGCTATATGAGCACCATCAACATCAGCATCTGTCATTATTATAATTTTTCCATATCTTAATTTTTTTAAATCAAAATTTTCACCAATATTGGTTCCTAATGCAACAACAAGCGGAGTCATTTTATCTGATTTTAAAACTCTATCTATCCTAGATCTTTGAGTATTTAACATTTTTCCCCATAAAGGTAGTATAGCTTGAAATCTCCTATCTCTTCCCTGCTTTGCAGATCCTCCTGCAGAATCTCCCTCAACTATAAAAATTTCTGTTTCTTCAACACTTTTTGATGAACAGTCTGCTAATTTTCCAGGAAGAGTTATTCCATCAAAAGCTGATTTTCTTAAAATATTTTCTCTTGCTGCTCTTGCTGCGTGTCTAGCTTGAGCCGATATAGAACATTTTTTTATTATAGCTTCTGCATCTTTAGGATTTTCTTCTAAAAAGTAGTTAAAAGCTTCTTTAAATAAATTTTCAACTACACTTTTTACTTCAACATTTCCAAGTTTAGCTTTTGTTTGTCCTTCAAATTGAGGCTCTGGTATTTTTACACTAACAACAGCAGTAAGCCCTTCTTTAACATCATCACCTGTAAAATTAGGGTCTTTATCTTTTAAATAATTTTTTGCTTTTGCATAGGCATTTAATGTTCTAGTGAGAGAGGTTCTGAATCCAGAAATATGAGTTCCACCTTCTGGATTATATATATTATTAGCGAAAGCAAGAACATTTTCATTATAATCATTTGTATATTGAAGTGATATTTCTACATTTATATCGTCTTGTTCTTTTTCAAAATAAAAAACATTATTTTGTACAGCTGGTTTTGATTTATTTAAATGTTTTATATATGATTTAATTCCACCCTCAAAATAAAAATTATATCTTTCTTCATCCTCTTCTCTTCTATCTATAATAGCCATTTTTACTTTTTTTGTAAGGTAGGTTTGTTGTCTTATGTGAGTTAATATTTTTTCTGTACTAAAATCAGTAACAGTAAATATATTAGGATCTGGTTTAAATATTATGCTTGTTCCAGTTTCGTCCGTTTTTCCTATAGCTTTTATTTCACCTTTTGACTTTCCTAAACTAAATTCTTGTTTATATATTTTTCCGTCTCTTTTTATTTCTGCTATTAAAGTTGTGGATAATGCATTAACAACAGAAACTCCTACTCCATGTAATCCTCCTGCAACTTTATAACCATCTCCTCTTTCAAATTTTCCACCAGCATGTAAAACAGTAAGTACTGTTTCTAAAGCACTTTTTCCTGTTTTTATGTGTTTTTCTACTGGAATTCCTCTTCCATTATCACTTATAGAAACCCAGCCATCTTTCATTAAAATTACTTCTATTGTATCGCAATATCCTGCTATTGCTTCATCAATTGAATTATCTACTACTTCCCAAATTAAATGATGTAATCCTGTAGAAGCAGTATTACCAATATACATTCCAGGTCTTTTTCTAACTGGCTCTAAACCTTCTAAAACTTGAATACTCTCTGCATTATAACTTGTTTTTTTTGTCATAAAATTAATATTCTTAGCTATTCTAATTTTAATATTTTATCACAAATAACGGTAAAATGCTATGTTTTGTGTTAAAAATTTATGGTTTTTTACAATATAATTATTTATATTTTAAATTTGTTTTTTATAATTATGTTTTTTATAATTATGTTTTATTTTGAAATTAACAAGGAACGCGCCACGGCGCGTTCCCACATGATTTTATATGCGTTTCCATATAATGGCGTGTTCCCCAAATTTTAATAAAATAAAAATGGCCAACAATGGTTGGCCACTACATTATATAAATATAATTAACGTAATTTTGCGTCAAATTCTCTTTTTAAATTTTCAAGTACATCCTTCCATATTTTTTCTATATCTTCTGATTTTGGCGTTTTATTAAAATTTCCAAACGTCATATTAAATGATATTGATTTTTTATCTTCGCCTATTTTTTCATTCTTAAAAACATCAAAAACTTTTATTTTGGTAATATTTTTACTAGTTTTTTGTACACACTCTCTAATTTCTTGCCAATTTATTTTTTCTTTTACAACAACACTAATATCCATATTAGATTCTTGTATTTTTGAAAATTCCTTATATTCTATATTTTTTCTTTTTGAAAATTCTTCAAAAAATTCAAAATCTATTTCAAAAACACCTACCCTATCTTTTATTTTTAATTTTGATAATATTTTAGGATGAATTTCTGATAAAAATCCTATTTTGTTTTGTCCAATCATAATATCTATAGATCTTTCTGGATGTAAATAATTTGGTACATTTTTAGTATTTTGATAGTAAAATCTAATTTTTTCTGTATCAAATATTTTTTCTAATATATTTTTTATTTTATATATATTATTTTCTCCTTTTTCTATAAAATTTAAACAAGATAAATGATAATTTTGATAAGGTAAATTTTTATACTTATTTTTTAATTTAGAATCAAAAACTCTAGATATTTCAAATAATTTTATTTCTTTCTCATTTTTAATGTTCTTTAATAAATTTTTTATTTGACCAATTGTTATATTATCTCGTAAATACTCAGCATCTTTTGATAATGGATTTTTTACTTTTATTAAATCCTCCTCTTTAATTTCAAACAAATCTAAATCTTTTTTTGATAAAAAAGAATAGCTAAAACTTTCATTATATCCACATCCTATAAGAATATTTTT
The DNA here is from genome assembly GCA_021734125.1 of Patescibacteria group bacterium. Classification (GTDB taxonomy): domain Bacteria; phylum Patescibacteriota; class Patescibacteriia; order JAGPKW01; family JAGPKW01; genus JAIPGT01. Next base: position 9,337 of record JAIPJN010000014.1, on the reverse strand, counting down.
TATCTTTTTTTCTAACCTTCTTAAATTATTATTTATAATCGGATTTATTTCTGAATAAAGAGGAGTTTGTTTTATATTATTATATCCATATATTCTAGCAATTTCTTCAACTACATCTTCTTTTATTTTAATATCTTCAAGTCTAAAAGTAGGAATAGTTATAATATATTCATTTTTATTTTCAGAAACTTCAAATTTTAATTTAGTTAATATATTTTTTATTTCTTTATCTGTAAAATCTTTACCTATTTTTTTATTAATAAAATCTTTATCAATTCTTATTATACCTGTTTCATTTTCTTCAAAATTTTTAATATTTTTTATTTCTTGAATTTTAATATTTGAATCAGAAATTTCTGAAAGTAAATTTATATATCTTATAAATCCTATATTACATAAATTTGGATCTTGCTGTTTTTCAAATCTAGCACTTGCTTCTGTTCTTGTATTTAACTTACTAGATGTTTTTCTAATACTTATTCCATCAAAATTGGCTGACTCTAATATTATACTTTTTGTATATGAAGAAACCCCAGAATCTTTTCCACCTATAATTCCAGCAATAGCTATAGGTTTTATAGAATCTGCTATAATTAGCATAGAATTATCTAATTTTTCTTCTTTATCATCTAAAGTTATTATTTTTTCACTTTCTTTTGCTTCTCTTATATATATTTTATTAGAAACTTTCCCTGCATCAAAAGTATGTAATGGTTGTCCAGTTTCATACATAACATAATTAGCTAAATCAACAATATTATTTATTGGTTTTTGATTTAATAAATATAATTCTTTTTTAAGCCAATATGGAGATTCTTTTAATTCAATATTTTCTATGACAACTGCAGTATAATTTTGACATAAATCATCATTTTCAATATTTGTTTTTAATTGAGTATAATCTAAAGTTTTAAAAGGTTTAAGTATTAATTGTTTAATTTTTAAATTAAAAATTGCACTTATTTCCCTAGCTATCCCATAATGACTCCATAAATCAGGTCTATTAGTAATTGATTTATTATCTATATCATAAATAAAATCATTCAATTCTAAAGCTTCAGAAAGTTTTTCTCCTCCATTTATTTTTAAATTAGAATTTTGTTTTTTAATATTGTTTAAATTTAAAATCTGACCTTCTTCTTCTGGAAATATATCAAATAAACCTATTTCTTTTGAAGAACAAATCATACCAAAACTTTTTATATCTCTAATTTTACTTTCTTTTATTTCTTGAAAATCTCCTTCTCCATGCCATTTTACTAATGCTCCAGGTAAAGCTACTGCCACATACATTCCTTTTTCTAAATTATTACCACCACAAACTATTTGTATATTATTATCTGATCCTTTTTTAAAAATACCTTTATTTTTTTCTATTGAAACTTGGCAAACACTAAGTTTATCTGCATTTGGATGTTTTTCTATTTTTTCAATTCTTCCTATTACCATATTTTGAAATTCTTTTTCCTTATCTATCATTTCATCTATTTCAACTGTGTGTAATGTTAATTTTTCTCCAATATCATATGGAGTTATATTTTCTGGTATATCTATATATTGTTTAATTTTATTCAAAGAAATGTACATATCTATAATTAAAATTGCTTAATAAATCTCAAATCTCCTGACATAAAATCTCTTATGTCTGAAATTCCATACCTCATCATAACTAATCTAGTTAAACCTAAACCAAATGCAAATCCTGAATATTCTTCCGGATCTAAATCTCCTGCTTTAATTACATTAGGATGAACTAATCCTCCTGGAAGTATTTCTAACCAACCTGTATTTTTACAAGAAGGACAACCTTTTCCTCCGCATATTGTACATTTTATATCTATTTCAATACCTGGTTCTACAAAAGGAAAATATCCAGGTCTTACTCTTGTTTCTATTTCTCTATTGAAAATTTTAGAAATAACTAAATTCATAGTACTAATAAGGTGTGATAAATTTATATTTTTATCTATAACAACACCTTCTAATTGATGAAATGTATGTTCATGACATGCATCTAAATCTTCATTCCTATATACTTTTCCAGGCATTATCACTTTAAGAGGTGCTCCAAATTCTCTCATAGCTCTTACTTGAAGATTTGATGTTTGGGTTCTTAGAACTTGTTCTTTATTTATATAAAAAGTATCCTGCATGTCTCTTGCTGGATGATGTTTTGGAATATTTAAAGATTCAAAATTATAATAATCTAATTCTAATTCAGGACCATCATATATAGCAAATCCCATGCCCTTAAATATTTCTTCTAGTTCATACTGTATTTTTGTAATAGGATTTAAACTTCCTGCTTCTTCTTTATTAATATCTAAAGTTAAATCTATTTTATCTTTTTTTAATTTTATATTTATTTCTTCATTTTCTAGTTCTAATCTTTTGCTCCCAAAAATTTTATTTATCTCATTTTTTATTTCATTTGCTATTGGACCAATTTCTTTTTTTTCTTCTATTGATAAATCTGATAAAGATCTTAATATTTTATTAAAATCTGATTTTTTACCTAATGTTTCTTTGTATAATGCTTCTAAATCTTCTTTATTTTTTAAATCTTTTATTTGATTTTCAATATTTTCTTTAAGTTTTTTTAATTTTTCTACCATATGCTTTTATTATTTTGCTTTAATTGTTTTGTATTTTAACAATTTTATATATTAAATGTAAAGCTTATTAATTTATTTTTTTTCTTGATGAAAATATATATTCTAAAAATAATATAAATAATATAAATAATATAAATATCCAAGTTTTATAAAAATCTAAACCTTTAAGTAATAGATAAAATATTATTATAAATGAAATCCAAATTGCTTGTCTGAAAGAATCTATAATTATTTTAAAATTAGCTTCTTTATTTTTTAATAAACTTCTTATTAAAAATCCTAAAATTGAAAATGTTCCAACAAATGAAAGTCCTAAACTAATATAAAATAAAATAAATCCACCCAATCCCATTAAATATGGGTCTGTTGATAACATAATGAAAAAACTACTTATAAAACATATTATTGTAGATATTAACATTATAAAAATATATTTTTTAATAGACATAAAAATTAAATTATTTTACACACCTAAATCCTAAAGTGTTTGATTTGTAATTATTATCATATGTATTTATAGAATATATACCTGCATTATCTGAATCATTATATTTTCCACCTTTTATTATTATTAATTTATCTTCTGTATCATTTATATTTATATAGTCATTTCCATACAAAGCATTTTGAGATGTTTCTATATTTTCTGGATAACCATTTTCTAAAATACTATCTACATAACCATCTTTTAACTCATAGCCATTATTATAATATTTTTCATCTGAACCTTTATATAAAACATCTTTTGTAAATTCTTCTACATTACCTATCATATCATAAATTCCATTATTTGAGATACAATTTGTTTGCCCTGTATTTGATATAACTGAACCATTTTGGTTACATGATCCATTATTATCTTTAGTGCCTTGTGAGGCTAAATACCATTCATAAAGAGTAGGCAATCTTTTTCCAGAAGAGTTACAAGAAGCTTCAGCTTGAGCTTTTGTAATATTTGTATAAGGAACTCTATTTTCTAAAGAATATGATCTATAAAATCCATAAGCATTTTCTATACTACTACCATCTTCATCTCCTAATCCTACTCCAGATTCATTTATATATTGATCATATTTATAAACTACATCTCCTATTGTTGAATTATTATTTATATCTGCTCCATATATTTCTTCATCAGAACAAGTTCCATCTCCATCTAAATCACATGTTACTTCATATATATCTATACAAAAATTTCCTTCTGGTATATATCTCATTCCTTTAGGACATTCTGGATACTTTCTATTTATAATTAAATTAGGATCATTTAATCTAGAAAATAATAAACCTTTATCAGCATCAGGGTCTGTTGGTGAATTTTTTGGTCTTTGGAAAGAAGCTCTTGCTATAAAAAAGAATAAAAGTAAAAATAATACACCTAGAAATATTATTAAATATTTTTTTCTTTGTTTCTTCATATTTATTATTATATCACTAATCTATATTTCGAAAGAAATCTTTTGTATTTTGATTTACAATATTTTCTAATTGTTTTATATCTATATTTTTTATTTCTGAAATTTTTTCCAAAATATATTTTACAAATGCAGGTTCATTTTTTTTACCTCTTTTAGGTTCTGGAGCTAAAAAAGGAGCATCAGTTTCTATTAATAATCTATTTTCTGGAATTCTTTTCACACATTCAACAATCTCGTTTCTTACATTTTTAAAAGTTATCATTCCTGTAAATGATATATAAAAATTTAATTCTAAAAATTTTTCCATTTCTGTTAATCCATAATCAAAGCAATGAATTAATGTTTTTTGTTTATTATTTTTTAAAACATTATATGTATCAGTAAAATTATCTCTTGAATGTATAATTATTGGCTTATTTAAATTTTCAGCTATTTCTATTTGTTTTTTAAATAATTCTTTTTGTTTTTTATCTAATAAATTTTCATAATGATATTCAAATCCTATTTCTCCTATACCTAAACATTTTTTATCTTTTGCTATTTCTTTTATTTCTTTTAAATCTTCTAATATATCTTCATAAGTTTTTTCAGATAATTCTTCAGGATGTATTCCTGATAAAAAATAAACATTATCATATTTGCATGATAATTTTTGAGCTTTTTTTGTAGATTCTAGGCTAATTCCTGGATTTATTATATGAGTAACATTATTTTCTTTTGCTCTTTTAATTTTTTCAGGGATATCGTCTAGCATATCTAAATGACAATGTGTATCTATCATAATATTCCTTGTAATTCTTTTAAAGCTTTAGGTATAAATGGATAAAATAAATATGCAATATTTGCTAATTTAATTGCTATTTCTGAAGTTGCTAACATATTTTCTGTAAAATCTGCAAATATCATATAATTTGAAAGTATAAATATTATAGTTCCTAATATTAAAACTCCTTCTACAAAACCAAATACTGCTCCTAATAATCTGTTTACACTATTTATTATTGGGACTTTGAAAAAATTAGAAATTGCAGATATTAAAAGTTTTATTAGTTTTATAAAAATTAAAAGAATTAATATAAATACTACAGCTTCTACTACTTTAGATTCTAAATTAATAAAACTTTGTATAAAAGTATATATAGGTAAAAAAAACTGAAATGATAATATTATTCCTATAAAATAACTTAGTAAATATCCAACTGTTTTTACAAATCCTTTATTAAAACCTTTAAATGTAAAAATACAAATTATTACTATAAGTATAATATCAATTAAACTATACATATTTATCTATTATAATTGTAAATTCCCCTTTAATTATTGATTCTTTAAACTGCTCTTTTATTTCTTCTATATTTCCATAATAATGAGTTTCAAATTTTTTTGTAAGTTCTCTTGCTATAAATATTTTTCTATTTTTTTGATCTTTTTCTTTAAAAATATTTTCTATTTCGTTTAATAATTTTTCTACTCTATAACATGATTCATAAAAACAAAAAACTTCTTTTTCTTCTTCTGCTATATTTTTTACAAATTTCTGTCTTCCTTTTTTATTTGGTATAAATCCTAAAAATTTATAACTTGCTAGATTAAAACCTGAAACAGAAAGTGCTGATATAGAAGCTGAAACTCCAGGAATCGGTATTATATTAATATCTTTTTTTGATTCTCTTATTTTATTTATTATTTTATATCCAGGGTCTGATATACAAGGAGTTCCTGCATCTGTTACTAATGCTATATTTTTCGTTTCTAATTCTTTTATTATTTTGTCTGTTTTTAATTGATTGGTATGTTCGTGATAACTTATAGTTTTAGTTTTTATATTATATTTTTTTAATAATTTACTTGTATTTCTAGTATCTTCACAAAGAATAATATCAACTTCTTTTAATATAGAAATAGCTCTTATTGTAATATCTTCTAAATTTCCAATTGGGGTTGCAACTATATATAAATTCATTTTATTTAATATTCATTTTATTCTTTATTTTATAGAATAAATCTGTTAATTTATCTGATCCTAGACTATTTCTTGATACTCCGGTTCGTTTTTTTATAAAAACTTCTTGATCAAATTCTAGATATTCTGAAGCTATTATTTGTATCATAGCAGTAACTGGAACAGCTATTAAAGCTCCCAATATACCAAACCAATTCATTCCTATTATAATAACTATAATTATAACTATAGGATGTAATCCTACTGATTTATTCATAACTTTTGGTACTATAAGAGCATTTTCTAATTGTTGTATTATTATATATAATATTGCTACCATAATTGCTTTTCCAGGGCTTTGAGTAAATCCTATTAAAATTGCAGGAATTGCTCCTATCCAAGGACCTATATATGGTATAAGTTCGGTAAGTCCAGCTATTATAGCAAGAAGTAATGCATAATTTACTCCTAATATTATTAAACCTATATATGACAAAACCCCTATTATTAATATTAAAATTAATTCTCCTCTAACCCATCCACCTACTTTATCTTGTATTTTTTTTAATAATTGAATAGTTTTTTCTGTATGTTTTTTAGGAGTTACTGATTTTATAAATTTTTCTATTCCTTTTTCTTCAATAGACATATAGAAGGATATAACAAAAACTATTAAAGCTTGACCAAGTCCGCCTAAAATTCCACCAAATTTACTTACTATTGATGTTGTTTGTGAAGATAATTTACTAGCAAGATCTGATAAAGAAGACGTTATAGCACTTTGTATTCCTGGACTTAAATTACTAATTATTCCATTAGCCATATCTGGAATTTTATTTGAAAATAATATAAGCTCTTTTGCTAAAGTTGGAATAAGCATTCCAACAGCAACAGAAACAACACTTAAAATTAATAGATAAACTACTAATATACTTAGCCATCTAGGGAATCCTCTTTTTTCTTGCATTTTATCTGCAAATGGACTTATTATCATTGTTAGAAATATAGAAAGAAAAAGTATTCCTATAACACTTCTTAAATAAAAAATTAAAACTCCTATTCCTACTATAATCAAGATTTTAAATAAAAAGCTAAAAGATATATCTACGGTTACTGTTTCATTTTTTTTGTTATTGTTGTCTGTAAACATTATATTATTTTAATTATTTCTTATATTATATCATTTATTTATATAAAATTAAAAACCCTGAATTATTATTCAGGGGCCTCAATTTTTTTAGCTTAATGCTGAGGTTACATAGCCTTCATCATAAGAAGAATTTTGTGATTCGCAAACATCTGGAAAATCTGTATTAGGACTTAGAAAAATATCTAAACCCGATTTGCATCCATGACATTTAAAGTTTTTAATTTCAAACTTTCCACACATACAAACCTCATTAAATTCTCCACACAAAGGACATTCAAATTGAATTAACATAATTTCCTCCTTAAAAATATTATATTCAAAATATTATACCTTTAATATATTGATGTCAAATTATTTTTAATATTAATATATTATTTATTGGCCTCATGAATTTAAAATAATACATTTAATGAATTGTATTTTACGTAAATTGCATGTTTATATAATATAATTCTTAGGGGCGTATATTGTGCGCCCGTAAAATAATATTTATTTAATATTTTGATTATAATTCGTAGGGGCGCGCATTGTGCGCCTGTAAAATAATATTTATTTAATATTTTGATTATAATTCGTAGGGGCGTATATTGTGCGTCCGTAAAATAATATTTATATATTGAACAATCACAAAAGGGTCAGTCATGGCTGACCCGTAAAAATATTAAAAAAATAACGTTTTGATTATAATTATAAAAGGGTCAGCCATGGCTGACCCCTACAATATATTTTATACAATATTTATATATTGAAAATTTGTTTTATTTCTTCTTCTTGTGAGGTTTTATAATCACCTATTATTGCTATATTTAAATTTGAAAAATCTATTATTTTTTTTGCTAATTCTTGTAAATCTGCTAATTTAATATTTCTATATATTTCTTTTTCCTCTGTATTTGTTTTTATAGTTTCTTTAAATAAATATTGTTTTCCATAAAATTCTGATACATTTGCAGTGTCTTCAAATGAAATATCAAGCATTCCTATAATATAATTTTTTGCTTTTTGTAATTCTTCTTCTTCTATATTCTCTTTTATTTTTAATAACTCTTTTTTTATAAGTTCTAATGCCTCAAATAATCTATTTTTATCTAATCCTGAATGTATTTTTAATATTCCTATATCTTGGTATTTATCAAATATACTTCTTATGTAATAACATAAACCATTTTTTTCTCTAATATTAATAAATAATCTAGAGCTCATATTGCCACCCAGTATTACTGATAATAAATTTAATTCTTCTTTCTTTATATAAAAATCTTCTTTTATAACTATACCAAGCATAACACTAGCTTGTTCAATATTTTTGTTCAATATTTTTACTTTTACGTCACTATCTGGATAATCTTTTTTTATCTCTTTTTCTTTTAATTTATTTATTTTTAATAAATTATTTTCTATAGTTTTTTTATTTTTTTCTTTTTCTTTAGAATAATCTTTTTGAAAATATTCTTCTATTTTATTTTTTATTTCTTCTTCATCTATATTACCAGATATTGTTATTAATCTATTTTCAGGAAAATAAAATTTTTCTCTATAATCTATTATTTCTTCTTTTGTTATATTTTTTAATACCTTTTCTGTTCCAATTATTAATCTACCTAATTCATCTTCTTTGGAAAAAATTAATTCTTCTAACAAATCATCAACATAAATATCTGATCTATCTTCATACATTTTTAATTCTTGTATTATCACACCTTTTTCTCTTTCTATTTCTTCTTCTTCAATTTTAGAATTTTGAACCATATCTGAAAGAATGTCTAATGCTTTATCTAAATAATTTTTACTTACTTTTATCCAATAAGCTGTAATATCTTTTCCTGTATATGCATTAAAAATAGCCCCCATACTATCTAATTCTTTAGCTAATTCTACTTTATCTTTTCTTTTTTCTGTTCCTTTAAACATTAAATGTTCTATAAAATGAGAAACTCCTGTATTTTTTTTATTTTCAAATCGAGAACCAACTCCAAAATATACTACTATTGAAACTGTATTAACATCTTCTATTGGAATTGTTATTAATCTTGAACCTGAATCTAATTCGAATTTTTTATAATCCATTTTTTATTTCTTTATATTCTTTAGTTATTTAGTATTGATAGAATTTCATCTATTTTTATTCTTTTTTGTTGCATTGTATCTCTATCTCTTAATGTAATCGTTTGATCTTCTTTTGTTTGATAATCTATTGTTATACAATATGGAG
>JAIPJN010000013.1 GCA_021734125.1 Patescibacteria group bacterium | reverse complement strand
TGTGTGATTTTTTGTTTGAAAAATAATGTTTTGTTTTGTAATTCATGTAGGAACGCGTAGCTCGCGCGTTCCCACAATTTTTATATATTAATATAAATATTATTTAATAAAATTACACGTTTGTTTTGCATGCGTTTTTATTAAATTATATTCAAAATAATGTTTTATTGTACAAATCCCGTAGTGACCAACCATGGTTGGTCACTACATAATTTATTACAATGATAAATTTGATTTAAAAAAATATCGTTTTAAATACAATTGACGATTTGTAGGAACAGGACGATTTTTAATCGTCCTGTTCCTACCGTTTGATGTTTCAATTATACGATAAATTATAAAATTGCACGTTTGTTTTGCATACGTTTTTTTATAAATTATATTGAAAAATGATGTTTTGTTTTGTAATTCATGTAGGAACGCGTAGCTCGCGCGTTCCCACAATTTTTATATATTAATATAAATATTATTTTTTATTATTAAAATCCAAAGATAAAAGAATCCCTATACAAATAAAAGATGCAAGCAAATTACTACCACCAGAACTAATAAAAGGTAAAGAAATTCCAGTAACCGGCATAATTCCTAAATTCATACCTATATTTATAAAAACTTGTATAAAAAATAAAAATAAAACGCCAGAAGCTATTAAAGCATTAAAGGAGTTTTTAGATTTTTTTATTATTAAAAATATTCTATAAAATAGAATAATAAATAATATTAATAATAAAGAAGACCCAATAAGACCAAACTCTTCAGATAAAGCTGCAAAAACAAAATCATTACTAGGTTCTGGTAAAAATTTTAATTGACTTTGCAACCCAGAATTAAAACCTTTGCCAAAAATTCCACCTGAACCTATAGCTATCATAGATTGCCTAACTTGATATCCAGAAACCATTGGGTCAGATAAAGGATTGATAAAACTATTAATTCTAGTCTGCTGCTCAACAGTAAAAACAAAATTCCATAAAAATAAAGAAATTAAAACTCCAAAAAATAAAAAAAATAAATAATGAAGAATATTTCTATCTAATATTAAAATATATAAAGCCCATATAGCAAATACAATAAATGCAGAACCAAAATCGGGTTGTATAAGAATTAAAAAAATAGAAGGAAATAATAAAAGAAAACTAGAAAAAACTTTTTTAAATTTTAATTTATCAGAAAAATTTCTAAACCAAAAATCTGAAATTAAAAATATAGATATAATTTTAACTATTTCAGAAGGTTGAAATTTTACTATACCAAAATCTAACCAACTTTTAGCTCCTCTTGTAATAGATCCAAATACTATTAAAGCAAGTAAAATAATACAAAATATATAATAAACAGTCCTTATTTTTTTCTTATCTAAAAAAGAAACATTATAAAAAGAAAAAATAAACATAAATAAAAAAGAAATAGCAAAATATATAACTTGCCTCCAAAAAAGACTCATGTTAGTAGATAAATCTAAACTATATTGGATAATAAGACCATAAATAGATAACAAAAAAACAACTAGAATAAGAAACCAATCAAGTTTTTTAAAATGTTGAACAATTTTTGGAATATTCATTAATATATATAATTATCTTCTACATACAAGTTAAGTTCAGGGAAAACTCCAATTTTAGATATGTCAGAAATATTTAAAGGTAAATTAATGCTATATTTTTTACTTTCTTCAAATTTTAATTCACCAATATTATTTCTATAAATAAAAATTGGCTTATTATTAGAATTAAAAATAACTGGATAAACAACTAAATTATCATAATCATAAATAGACTTATTTTCCACAGCATAATTAAGAACTTTTATAGAAGAAACAGCTTTAATTGAAAAATCTGAAGTATCAACATTCAAATCAGTTGACCTTTTATTTCCAGATGGAAATAAACCATCATCATTTAAATTAGCATCATAATTTATAGAATCTACAACAAATTCTAAATTAGAAACACCAGAAACTTCATTTCCTAAAGAAAATAAATATTTAGTTTCACCTTTTTCAATAAAAGTAGATTGAGTTTCACTTCTTCCACCATCCCAAGTAAAATAATAATCTAAATTAGAAACTCTATATAAAGAATTTTCATTTTTTATCTCTGCATAAATATCAGTTTTATAGGAACTATAAGTATTTATATAATCAATCTCTAAAACTTTTAATTCAGATGGAGTAATTTCAGTAATATAAGAAGAAAAATTAATATAATTTTTAGATATAGAATTTAAATAATTTGAATATAAATTTTCAAATCCTCCAGAATTTACAGAAGCTAAAAAGAATATAAAATTAGAAATAAAAAGACTCCAAAAAATATCAGCCATAATAAAAACAACTGAATAAATTACAAATCTTATTTTTTTCTTATTTTTTAAAAACCAAAGACTTTTTTCTAATTTCTTATCACTTATTCCTGTATAATTCATATAATTAAAAAATAAATATTTATCCAGTCTTAATTTTATCATAAAATAATGCTAAAATAAAAAAATAAATATTAAATTAATTCTTATGGATATTCAAACATTTTTTTACTATATAGCATCAGTTGCTATGGGATTTTTTATAATACTTTGTATCTCTATTTTATTTATTATAAGAAAAACATCAGGAAAATTAGATAAAATGTTAGATGGAACAAAAGAAAAAATAGAAAAAACAATAGACGGATTGGGAAGTTTAATATTTAAGGTTGATTTAATTAAAGAAGCAATAGAAGGAATAGCAAATATAAATTTTAAAAGAAAAAAAATACAAGAAGGTAAAAAATATGATAGAATCAATGAAAATAAGAAAGAAAAAAAAGAAAACTAAATGTTTACACAATTACATGTTCACACAACTTATTCTTTATTAGATGGATTAACAAAGATAAAGGATTTAGTTACTCACACAAAAGAATTAGGAATGAAAGCAGTGGCAATAACAGATCATGGAAATATGTATGGAGTAATAGAATTTTATCAAGAATGTGAAAAACAAAATATAAAACCAATTATTGGTTCAGAATTCTATATAGTAGAAGATATTAATACAAAAAAACCGAAAGAAAAAAGAAATCATTTAATACTTCTTGCAAAAAATGAAATTGGTTATAAAAATCTCATAAAATTAACATCCATAGCAAATAATGAAGGTTTTTATTATAAACCCCGTATAGATTTTAATTTACTAAAAAAATATCATGAGGGTTTAATAGCTTGTAGTGCTTGTATAATGGGTCAAATACCAGATGCAATAAAAAATAGAGAAAATAAAAAAGCTGAAGAATACGTAAAAGAATATAAAAAACTTTTTAAAGAAGATTTTTATTTTGAAATTCAATATCATCCAAATATAGAAGGCCAGGAAAGAGTAAATCAAGAATTATTAAAAATTGGAAAAGAAGAAAATATAAAATGTATAGGAACTTGTGATTCTCATTATTTAAAAAAAGAAGATAATGAAGCCCAAGATATTTTGCTTTGTATACAAACAAAAAGAAAAATATATGAAAAAAACAGAATGAGCATGATGCAATTTGATGTATCTTTCAAATCTGAAAAAGAAATGCTAAAAATAGATCTATTTAAAAATAATCCAGAATTATTATCAAATACTCAAGAAATAGTTGATAAATGCAATTTAAAATTAGAATTTGGAAATTATAAATTACCTTATTACGAAATAGAAGAAGGAAAAACTGAAGAAGACGAAATAAGAAGAATAGCTAAAAAATTTTGTATAAAAAAATATAAAGTAGAGTATGATAATGCTCCTAAAAAAATAAAAGAAAGATTTGAATATGAATTAAACATTATTAAAAAAATGGGCTTTGAATCATATTTTTTAATAGTACAAGATTATATAAATTGGGCAAAAGAAAATAAAATAGCAGTAGGCCCAGGAAGAGGTTCAGGAGCAGGAAGTATTATAGCTTATTTATTAAATATAACAGACGTTGAACCCTTAAAATATAATTTACTTTTTGAAAGATTTTTAAATCCAGATAGAATATCAATGCCTGATTTTGATGTTGATTTTTCAGATTCAAGAAGAGAAGAAGTTTTAGAATATGTAACAAAAAAATATGGACAAGATCATGTAGCTCAAATAATAACTTTTGGTACAATGGCTTCAAGAGTTGCTGTAAAAGATGTAGGTAGAGTACTAGATATACCATATGAATTTTGCGATATATTATCTAAATCAATACCTCAAGGTGTATCAATAGAAAAAGCATTAGAAACAGCTCCTGAATTTAAAGAAATGTATGAAAATAATAAAGATGCTAGAAAAATAATAAATATTGCTAAAAAAATAGAAGGCGGATGTAGAAATTCATCAATTCATGCTTGTGGAATATTAATTACAAAAGATCCGTTAAATGAGACAGTCCCTACTCAAAGAGATGAACGATCAAATTTATTAGTTTCTCAATACTCAGGACATCCTGCAGAAGATTTAGGACTTTTAAAAATGGATTTTTTAGGATTGGCAAACCTTAGTATACTTGAAAAAGCAGTAAAAATTGTAGAAAAAGTTCACAATATAAAAATAAATTTAGATGAATTAAAACCACCAGATAAAGGACAAGGAGAAACAAAAGAAGAGAAAAAAACCTTTAAATTATTTCAAGAAACAAAAACAACAGGAGTTTTTCAACTTGAATCTTCTGGAATGAGAAGGTATTTAAAAGAATTAAGACCTACAAATTTTGAAGATATAATTGCTATGGTTGCTTTATACAGACCAGGACCAATGGATTTTATTCCACATTTTATAGATAGAAAACACGGAAGAGAAGAAGTTGAATATGAACATCCTTTAATGAAAAAAGCTCTTAAAAATACATATGGTATTACCATATACCAAGAACAAGTCATGCAATTATCAAAAGATTTAGCAGATTTTTCAGGTGGTGAATCAGATGGATTAAGAAAAGCTATAGGTAAAAAAATTCCAGAACTTATGGCAAAATTCAAAAACAGATTTATAGAAGGTGGAGAAAAAAAAGGAATAGAAAAAAAGACTTTAAAGAAAATATGGAAATCTTGGGAAAAATTTGCATCATACTGTTTTAATAGATCACATGCAGCATCTTATGCAACTATTTCATATCAAACAGCTTATGTAAAAGCAAATTATCCTGCTTGTTTTATGGCTGGACTTATGATTTCTGATTCTGATGATTTAGATAGAATAGCAATAGAAACAAAAGACGCTAAAAAAATGGGAATAGATATATTACCTCCAGATATTAATGAATCTTTAAAAGATTTTACAGTAATAACAAAAAAAGAAAAAAGCTCAGAAAATTATGATATAAGATTTGGACTATCAGCAATAAAAAACGTTGGAGAAGGTATTATTTTAGAAATAATAGAAGAAAGAAAAAAGAATGGAAAATTTAAAAACATAGAAGATTTTTTGAAAAGATTACATTCTAAAAATATAAACAAAAAATCCTTAGAATCTTTAATAAAAGCTGGAGCTTTAGATAATCTAGAAAATAGAAGTAAATTAATTATAAATTTAGAAAATTTATTAAATTATTCAAAAATAATAAAAGATAATGAAAATTCAAATCAAACTAGTATTTTTGGAATAATGCAAAATACGAAAGCAATTCCCCCATTAACTCTAGAAGAAAATGAAGAAATAAATTCAATACAAATTTTAAAGTGGGAAAAGGAAATGTTAGGACTTTACATTAGTTGCCACCCATTTGAAAAAATTAAAGAACAATTGAAAGATAGTGTAATGTTATTACCTAAAATTAAAAAAACAAAAAAGAAATATAATATAAAAATTGCAGGAATAATATCAAGCTTAAAAAAGATAACCACAAAAGCAAATGAAATAATGGCATTTATTACAATAGAAGATGATCTTGGTAATAGTGCTGAAGTAATAATATTTCCAAGAGTTTATAAAGAATATCATGAAATATTAGAAGTTGATAATATAATATTTGCAATAGGGAATATTTCTGAAAGAGATGGGTCAAAACAATTAATAGCAAATAATTTATATAAATTAACAGAGTATAATATCGATGAAATACTATCAGAAACTTCTAAAATAAAAGAAAATATAATAAAAAATAAGAATATAATAAAAAATAAAGAAGAAAAAATTAAAGTATTAAATATTCCAATTCCTCAAAATATAAAAAAAGAAAAAATATTAGAGTTAAAAAAATTTCTTAAAGAAAACAATAATGGAAATTATAATGTTGTATTTATAATAAATGAAAATAAAGAACAACATAAATTAAATACTCCATACAAAATAAATTTAACAAAGGAAATACAAGAAAAAATAAAAAACATAATATTAAAATAATAAAATTGCACGTTAAATTACGTGCATTTTTATATAAAAATATAATTTATAAAAAAATGGAACGCGCTCATAACGCGTTCCTACATAAATAATAAATGAAATATATTATACAATAATATTTTAAATTTATTGAGTCTTAATTTCTATATTCCCAGGTGAAGATGGTAAAATATCTCTAAAAATAGGGGTAATTTTTATTCTAACTTTAGCGTCAATACCTTTCTCTTCAATAAATTGTTTTACATCAGAAGACGACATAGAAACAAAATCTTCACTATTTATTATATCTAAAACATCATATTCAACTTCTCCAGAAATACCAATATTTAAATACACTTTTTTAGAAAATGCATCTTGCTTTTTATAATCATAATAAAAATTATCTCTAGAAACATTTACTTTTAATTGACCTTCTATTAAATCTTCATCTTCCATATTAGAAATAACAAGATTTAATATTTTATCTTCATTTACAAAAATAGCGGAAGCAGACATAGCACCATCCATAAAAAATCCATCAACAACTTCTTCTCCAGCTGTTGCATAAAGATTTCTAGAATCCAATCTAAAATTTAAAGTATCGTCAATAATTTTCCAATTTTCTAAATCTAACTTAGATAGACTATTTTTTTCTAAATATTCTTCAAAAGTTTTTTGAATTTCATCTCTTACTGCACTCTTTAATTTTAATTCCATAATTTCTCTGGCTTTAGTAATATCATCAGATGAAACAAGAGAATAAATTTTAACTTCTGAAGTAATCTTACCTTCCGCTACAGCATAAACATCTTTTTGTCTACTTTCATAAAGCCCAGGAATATTAAATTTAGTTTGATCAGCCTCACCTTTCATACCAGCTTTATCAGCAGAAACAGCAACAACAACTTCTCCATTTGCAGGAACCTCTACAAATTCTTCTATTCTATATAAATCACCTGTTCCCTCTGCAATTAATCTAGTAGTAGCAACTAATTTTTGAGGAATATTACTAGTATTAAATAATCTAACTTTCCCTTCAGCAATTCCAGTTTTCGCTATTTTTTCTTCTGGTTGATAAGAATCTTCTAAAGAAACAGAAGCAGAAACCCTAACAGCAGCTACATTTTCAGTAATTTCTTCTAAATTTACATAATTTAAACCAGTTTCAAATTCAGAAGTTATTTCTTTTGGTTCAGGATCTAAATATATTGTAGCTTTAGATGAAAGCATATAAAGAGCAAACAATAAAATAATTATAGCAAAACTTAAAAACACAATAGCAAATTTAAAACTATTATTTTTCCTTTTCAAAACATTATCCATAGACTCTTTATGAATAGGCGGATAATCATCAACTTCATTATTATTTTCTAATCTTTCAAGTGAAGAAAGATCATTTAACATCTGTTTTGCATCAATATCCATTTTACCCTTTTTTACAGTTTTAGGAGAATTATGAGTTTCAAATTCAATAGAAGTACTTTCAAAAGAAACTTCATAAGATGAATTATCTTTTGCAGAATTAAATGAAGAATCTTGATTTTCTAAAATTTCAGTTTCTACAACCTTTTTTTCTTTTTTAGGCCTACCAGGTTTTCTTTTTTTAGTTTGATTTTTTTTAGAACTTGAAGAACTAGTTGAAGAAGATACTTTATTTTTTTTAGGTCTACCAGGACCTCTTTTTTCAGTAACTTTAACTTCATCTAATTTCTCCTTTTTTGTATTTTTTTTATTTTTTGAACCTTTTGGTCTTCCCATTTTGAGAAAATTAATTTTTAAATAGAGAAATTATAAATATATTATAACATAAAATAAAATAAAACATAATTTTAAAAAATATTGTAGAGACTAATTATAATTAACCTTTTACAAATTATAAAATAAATATTAGAAAAACATTATTAAATAATTTATTTATAAAATAATAAAAAAACACGTCAACAATATGACGTGTTTTAAATAATATGTAAAAATTAACGTTTTGCCCATTGTGGAGATTTTCTAGCTTTTTTCTTTCCTGGTTTTTTTCTTTCAACGACTCTAGAATCTCTTGTTAAAAATTTAGATTTCTTTAAAGTAGCCTTAAGTTTAGGATCTTCCTTGAGAAGAGCTCTAGAAATACCAAGTTTTATAGCATCAGCTTGAGCACTAAGGCCACCACCTAAAACAAGTGCATAAATATCATATTTACCTTCAAAACTTAAATCAGAAAGAGGTTCAATTAATTTATTATAAAAAACTTCTGGAAAATAATCTTTAACTTTCTTTTTATTAACGAATATGTCTCCTTTTCCTTTATATAATCTAACCTGAGCCACTGCAGTTTTTCTTCTTCCAACAGCATAAAAACAATCTGAAGTAGAAAGTTTTTCTAATTTTTTATTGTTATTTTTTTTAATTTTAGGCATAATTATTTACTAAAACTTAATCTTTTTATCATATTCCTTCTAAGTTTATTATCAGGAAGCATATGTAAAACAGAATTTTTTAAAACATCTTCCCTACTTTTATCCTTCATAGCAGTTTCCTTCATTCCACCAGGATATCCAGAATAATGATAATATTTTTTATCTTTTAATTTTTTACCAGTAATTTTTATTTTATCTACATTAGAAACAACAACAAAGTCTCCATTATCAACATGAGGAAGATAAGAAACCTTTCCTTTACCTCTCAATAAATTAGCTATTTTAGTAGACAATCTACCTAAAGAAATATCAGTAGCATCAATTTTATGTATTTTTCTTTCCATATAATTAAATTATTTTTTATCTTCAGCTTTTGAAGCTTTTTTCTCAATTTTTTTTGAAGAATTTTCTGAAGTTTTTTCTTTCTTATTTTTAGATTTTAATTTTGAAGCATCTTTAGACTCTTCAATATTTTTAGATTTAGAAGAAAGTGTTTTTTCTTTCTTTGAATCTTCTTTTACACTTGAAGAAACTTCTTTTTTAATTTCTTTTTTTGAAACAAGTTCTAAAATAGCCATTTGAGAACCGTCTCCCTTTCTATTACCTAACTTTATAATTCTTGTATAACCACCATCTCTTTTGCTAAATCTTTTTCCAATATCTAAAATAAGTTTAGAAATAACATTTTTATTTTTTATTTCAGAAGAAATATTTCTAATATCAGCTAAATTTCCTCTTTTAGCTTTAGTAATAATTTTTTCAATATAAGGCCTAACAGCTTTTGCTTTAGCAAGAGTTGTTTTTATTGATTCATCTTTAAAAAGCGAAGTAGCCATATTTCTATATAAAGACTTTCTACTACCTTTTTGTCTACCTAAAGTTTTATTCTTATTGTTATGTCTCATATTTTTTTCTACTTTTTACTAGTCTTTTTCTTAGTTGTAGTTTTTTTAACTTCTTTTTTTTCAGTTTTATCAGTTTTTTTTGCAGTTTTAGCTTTTGAAGAAGTTGCTTTTTTTGTTGTTGATTTTGCTTTAGCTTTTTTAGGAGCTTTTAATTTAACATCATCTTCTTTATCTATACTATCAAAAATTAAAGTTAAATGATCTCTTAAAACAGATATAGCATCACATATAGCTTCTCTTGGACCAATAGAACCATTAGTTCTTACAGAAAGTATTACTTTATCAAGATCAACTTTTTCTCCAACCCTAGCATTTTCAACAATAAAATTAGCAGCCAAAACTGGATTAAAAATAGTGTCTATTGTTATGACATCAACATCATTTATTTCGTCTTTTCTTTCTTCTGTAGGATAAAAACCAATACCTTTATCTATCCAAATTTTCATATCAAATGTTACACCTTCTTTAGTAATAGTAGCTATTTTTGTATCTGGAGTTAAAACATCAACATCAGAATTTAATGAAATATCAGATGCTAAAACATCTCCAACTCCTGTTTTTTTAATTTCTAAAACAACAGGAGAATCAGAATAACTTTTAAAAACAACATTTTTTAAATTTATTATAATTTCAACAAGATCTTCTTTAATACCTTCTACCACATCAAATTCGTGTTTAGCTCCCTTTAATTTAACAGCAATAGGAGCAGTACCTTCTATTGAATTTAAAACTATTCTTCTTAAAGCATTTCCAATTGTAAGACCATATCCAGAAGAAAGTGGTTCAATAACCATTGAAATTGAATATGGATTATTTTCATCAGGTATTATATCAAACTTTTCTGGAAAAAATATATTGTTTTTCATAATAGATAATTAATTTATGAGACTATTTTATTATTTTGAGTAATACTCAACAATAAGTCTAACGTCTATTTTGTCTTTTAATAAATCAACATTAGGAAGACTTAAAACTTTTAATGTTCTTTTTTCTGGATCAAAATATAAATTTGAATTTAAATCTTCTGATTTAAAATTTTTTAATTTTTCTTCAATTTTATTATTTTGTTTACCAGTTAATTTAAAAGAAATAATATCACCAAGATCAACTTGATAAGAAGGAATATCAACTTTTTTATCATTCACTAAAACATGCCCATGAGTTATTAATTGCCTAACTTCACTTCTAGAATTAAATAGTTTAGAATTAAAAACAACGCTATCAAGTCTATTTTCAAGTAAAATCAAAAAATTATCACCAGCATCTCCAGGCATATTTTGGGCTTTTTCAAAATATTTTTTGAATTGTTTTTCCATCAATTCATAAATATACCTACATTTTTGTTTTGCATTAAGATGAATACCATAATCAGATTTTCTTGAACCCCTTTTTGGTCCATGATCACCTGCAGGATAATTTCTTTTTTTAAGAATCCTGTCATATTTTGGATTTCCAAAAATATTTTCTCCGAATCGTCTACAAAGTTTAGCTTTTGGACCTAAATATCTTGCCATTTTTAATCATTTAAAATTTATAAATTAAACCCTTCTAGGTTTTCTTTTTCTACAACCATTGTGTGGAGTAGGTGTTATATCTTTAATATTTGTAATAGTAAAACCATTTGTATTTAAAGCTCTAATAGCAGAATCTCTTCCTAATCCAACCCCTTTAACATAAACAATAACTTCTTCTAAACCTCTATCTTTAGCTCTAGAAGATGCATCTTCAACAATAATAGACGCTGCAAAAGGTGTAGCTTTTTTAGGGCCTTTAAATCCACATTTACCAGCACTAGACCAAGCTATAACATTTCCATTAATATCAGTAAAAGTTATAATAGTATTATTATAAGTAGCAAGCACATGAACAGCTCCTTTTTTTATAAATTTAGAAACTTTTTTCTTTTTATTTTTAGGAACAGTTGTATTTTTAGTTTTAGTTTTTGAAACATCAGAAAGAGAAGAATCTAAAATAGGTTCTTGAGATTTACTTTCTTCTAAAACTTCTTTATTTTCTGAATCTTTATTTATTACTTTTTCTTCAGGCATTTTATAATATTATTTATTACTTTTTTGTTATTTTAACCTTCCCAGAACCACCTTTTGACCTTCTATTTCCTCTAACTGTTCTAGAATTAGTCTTGGTTCTTTGACCTCTTACAGGTAAATTTTTTGAATGTCTATTTCCTCTATAAGAATTAATTTCTTTAAGTCTTTTTAGATTAGCAAGCTTATCTCTTTTTAAATCACCTTCTAAAACAAAATTAGACATAAAATCTCTAATTTTAGAAATCTCATCTTCTGATAAATCTTTAACTCTAATCCCTGGGTCAACTTTTACATTATCAAGAATTTCTTTTGCTCTAGATAGACCTATACCATATATAGAAGTAAGCCCAACCTCGATTCTTTTATTATTAGGTAAAATAACACCTCTGATACGAACCATATTTAATAATTAAAAATTACTTTTGTCTTTGTTTATGTTTTTTATTAGAACAAATAACCCAAACTTTACCATTCCTTCGAATGGTTCTACAATTATTGCAAATTTTTTTTACTGAAGTTTTAACTTTCATAACTATAAATATTAATAAAAAACTCTAATATATTTAACATATATTAACACTTATTGCAAATAAGGAAAATTAATATCTGTAAACTATTCTACCTTTTTCCAAATCATAAGGACTAATTTGCATTTTTACTTCGTCCCCAACAGTAAGCTTAATTCTATTTCTCCTCATATTTCCAGATAAATAAGCGGAAATAACTCTACCATCTTCTAACTTTACTTTAAAGTTGGTAGCCGGAAGAAGTTCTTCTATTGTTCCATTTATTTCAATAAAATCTTCTGAACTCATTTATTATTTAAACTAATTAAATAAAAAAATAAAACCTCCATTTCAATAAATTATATACAAAGCTTGGAAAGATGTCAAGATTTAGAATAAAAAAACATGTTTTATAAAAAACCTTTAACTTTTTTCTTTGCTTTTTTTTCATCGCCTATTAAAACTATTTCTGTATCTATTTTGATTCTAAACATATTATACACCTTAGATTTTAAAAGATATATCATAGAATATAAGTCTTCTATCTTAACATTATCGGAATTAGAAATTAAAAAGTTAGCATGTTTTTCAGAAATAGAAATAGTATCTATTTTTTTACCTTTTAATCCTAATTTATCAAAAATTAAACCTAAAGGAACTCTATTATCTTCATCAAGATCCCATTCATAACCAATATCTTTTAAAAATCTAACAAATTTTCTTCTAAAAATAGATTTATAAATATCCATGTTAATATTTTTAAAAACACAACCAGCAGATCTTTCTGAAATAGGCTGAGTCTCTTTTTTCTTTTTTATATTCTTAATATATATATCTTTTTTAGCTGATAAATTTTCTTTTAAAATAAAATCAAGTTTTAAATCAGCATCTAAAATTATATATTTATTAGGATTTTTCTTAAAAATACTACTTCTATATTCAAATTCACATTCAGAGTTTTTCATTCTTTTAATTACAAAATTATCATATTCTCCTTTTGAATTAAAAGATATTTCTATAACTTTTACACTTTGTATTATATCTTTCATTTCTCCGCCAAAAGAACCAGCATTTGAAACAATAGCTCCACCTAATGTACCAGGAATTCCAGCTGACCATTCTAAACCGCTTAATAAATGTTCAAAAGAATAAGAAACAATACTAGAAAGAGCAGTCCCAGAAGACACCCTAAGTATCCCAAATCCAATATTGTCTATTACTTGATATTCATTTTTTATAACTAAATCTTTTTTTATGTCATTTAAAAAAAGAACATTAGAGCCACCACCAAGAACAATTGATTTAACTTTGTTTGAAATACAATAAGTAACTGCTTGAACAAAATCTACTTCTTTTTTTGCAACAGAAAAAAATTTAGATATAACAGAAACTCCATAAGTATTAAAACTTTTTAAATTTGTCGAATTAGAAACAATTTTCACAAGAGTAAATATTAATAAAAAAAATATTTATAAAATATTAATACCAAATATTTTTAAAAATTTTATAAAATATATAGTAGTTCCAGAAACTATAGCAGTATAAAGAAGCATAAAAACAAATGTCATAAGATTTAATCGCTTTTCATGATCCATTTTTGCTAATTTAAGTATTTAAATTTTATAATTGGGATAGTAATATACAATTTTATTCAAATTATGTCAAGTAAATATCATATATTTTTTAACAATTAAATATTAACGACTAACATGTTATAATGAAATAATTTAATAAATAAAAATATATGAAAAAAATAGCCACTTTTATAACTATCCTATCCTTTTTTATTATACCATTTATAAAAATAAATGCATCTGACAATTTAAATTCTTTTATTATAAATAAAAATTTTGATCCAGATTTAGAAAAAAATATAACAGCAGAAAGTCTTGGTATTAAAGAACAAAATATATTACCTTCAGATGATTTTTTATACAAAATTAAAAATATAATAGAAAAAATAAAAGAAATATTTACATTCAAAACTGAATCTAAAATAGAAAATTATATAGAATATTCATCAAAAAAATTATTAGAATTAGAAGCTTGTAAAAAATATAATAATGAAGATACAAAAGAAATATATAAAGAATGCATAAGTAAAACTATAAAAAATTATGAAGAGGAAAAATTAAATTTATATAAAAAATTAAAAAATATAAAACAAGAAAAAAAAATATCTAAAATTGGTAAAATATTTGAGCATGAAATAATGCATTTTAATAAATTAGAAACAATAATTGAAATAAATACAGAACTATATCCTAAAATACAAGAAATAAAAAATAAAAATATAGAAAATTATTCTAATTTTTTATTAACAATAAATAATAATGCTGACATAAAAACAAAAATATTAAAAAAACAAGAAGAAATTGAAGGAAGTGAATTAAAATACATAAATTTTAATATTTTTTTAACAAAATTGACTAATTTTATAGAAAAAGATTTAAATAAAAAAGGAGCAATAGAACAAATAATAAATGAAAATAATAAAATATTAATAGCAAAACTAGAAAATATAACTGAAGATAAAGAAAAAATAATAAAATATTATTTTTTAAAAATTGGAAACACTGAACCAGTAGAACAAATAGAAGTTATTAATAAATTAATTGTAAGCATAGTAAATACAGAATCAGAAACTAAAGAAATATTAAGTGATACAAAAGAAATATCAGTCAAAAATCTTGAAAAAAATTTAAAAAAATTAGATTCTAAATCATTATCAGATGAATTAAATAAAATATTAAAAGGAGATGATGTAAAACAACTTTTAACAATAGAATCTATAAAAGAATACACTAAAAATGGTGAAATTTTATTTAATATAAAAAACATTGAACAATACAATATAGATAAATTTGTAGAAAAATTATCTTTCTTAAATGATATAGAAATAGAAAATATATTAAATTATATAGAAAAAATAAATCCAGAAAATATTGCAGGTATAATGAACAATATAAAAATAGATCAAGAAACTTTAGATAAAACATCTAATGTTATAGATGATTTAATTAGTTTTTTTCAAGGAATTCAAGAAAATGCAGATACATTAAAAGAAGACATGTGCGACTTTAATTATGAACCTGTTTGCGGGGAAGATGGAGTTACTTATACTAATTCTTGTTTTGCTGAAAAAAGAGATGTACAAATATTACATAAAGGTAAATGTAATATTAATACAAATGAAAATTTACAAGAAATAACAGAAAAAGAAATTGAAAATGGTTATTATTTAGGAAATATTTCAGAAAAAAAACCTAATACCCCTACAACTTGGATGAATATTAATTCTGGAACAGAAAATGCTATGTGGGTTTCTCCTGAATATTATACAGGACTTTCTGGTATAAAAGATAATTAAAAAATCAAAAGAAAAAGAATGAAAAAGGATAAAAAAAAGTTAATAGTAATATATGGGCCAACTTCTTCTGGAAAGACCTCAAAAGCCGTAAAAATGGCTTATGAGCTAAATGCAGAAATAGTTTCTGCAGATTCAAGGCAAGTTTACAAATATATGGATATAGGTTCTGGAAAAGATTTAAAAGATTATATATATAAAAATAAAAAAATTCCATATCATTGTATAGATATAGTTCATCCAAATACAATTTTTAATTTAAAAAAATATCAAAAAAAAGCTTTTAAAGCACTGGAAAATATCTATAAAAAAGATAAAAATGCTATTTTATGTGGGGGAACAGGTCTTTATATTGAGGCTATTATTAATAAAAAATATTTTTTAGATGAAGAAAATATTGATATCCATTTGAGAAAAAGTTTAAATAAAAAAAACAAAAAAGAATTACAAAATATATTAAAAAATAAAGATAAAGAAAAATATCTATCTTTAAATAATAGTGATTTAAATAATCCTAGAAGACTTATAAGATATATAGAAAAAGCTCGTAATCCTAAAAATAAAGTCAAAGACAAATATTTAAATATATTAAATCATTTTGATATTGAAAAAATTGAAATAAAAATTCCAAAGAAGATTTTAGAAAAAAATATAGAAAAAAGGGCTAATTTAAGATTTAAAGAAGGTATGATCGAAGAAGTTTGGAATTTACATTTTAAATATGGAATTACTTGGAAAAGATTAAAAGAATTTGGTTTAGAATATCAAGTTATTTCTGAATTTATTACAAATTTTGTATATAATAATACTAATTTTAATAAAAAAGAAATAATATTAAAAAATAACTATTTCCCTATTTATGAAATAGTTAAAAATAAGAAAGAATTTAAAAAAATGAAAGAAGATTTAATTCAAAAAACAAAAAATTATGTAAAAAGGCAAGAAACTTGGAATAAAAAATATAGAAATTAAATTTGTTTTAATTTTATATTTGCCATTTCCATTTTTAAATTTGTTATTAATTCATCTAATTCTCCACTCATTATTTTATCTAGACCGTGTGTTGTATATTTTATTCTATGATCTGTTAATCTGTCTTGTGGAAAATTATATGTTCTAATTTTTTCTGATCTATCTCCACTTCCTATCTGTCCCTGTTTAAATTCTCTTTCTTCTTTTGCTTTTTTTTCTTCTTCTTGTGCTAATATTCTTGATCTTAATACTGTAAATGCTTTTATTTTATTTTGTGTTTGTGATCTCTCATCTTGACAAGATACTACTATTCCTGTTGGTATATGGGTTAATCTAACTGCTGAATATGTTGTATTTACTGATTGTCCTCCTTTTCCACCTGAACAGAAGGTATCTATTCTAACATCATTTTGATCTATTTCTAGATCCTTTTCTTCTGCTTCTGGCATAACTACTATTGAAGCTGCTGAGGTATGAACTCTTCCTTGTTTTTCTGTTTCTGGGACTCTTTGTACTCTATGTACTCCTATTTCATACTTAAAATTTGAATAAGCTCCATCTCCTAATATATTTAATACTGCTTCTTTTATCCCTCCCATTGGTGTATCTGTTTTTGATATTATTTCTATTTTATATTTCTTTTTAGTTGCATACATTGAATACATCCTTAATAATTCTCCTGCAAATATTTCTGCTTCATCTCCTCCTACTCCTGCTCTTATTTCCATAATAACGTTTTTACTATCTTTTGGATCTTCTGGTATTAATAATAATGTTAATTCTTTTTTAATTTTTTCATGCTTATTGTTTAATTCTGATAATTCTTGTTCTGCCATTTCTTTTATTTCTTCATCATCTTGTTGATTTAACATTTCTTCTGCTTGTTTTATGTCTTCTTCTATTTTTTCTGAATTTAAAAAAGCATCAACAATTTCTTTTGTTTTTTTATATTCTTTTGATATTTTTTCTAATTCTGAAAAATCTGAGGTTATTTTAGGATCTTGTAATTTTTTTTCTAGTTTTTTTAGATTAGAATTGTATTTTTCGAATTTATCTTCATAAATCATAAAATGAATTATAATGAATATTGGTAAATAAATCAAATTTGAGTGGAACGCGCCGCGGCGCGTTCCCACATAAATAACAGATCAAAATATCATTTTCCAAAAAAAATGCACGTGAAACAAGCGTGCAATTTTATAAAATATTATATATACAAATTATGTAGTGGCCAGCCATGGCTGGCCATTAACATTATTCGCCCGCAAATTAAAACATGAATTATACAATAAAACATTATTTTTCAAATCAAAACACCCATTAAATCCAAAACAAATTTCACGCCCCATATCGTATAACATTTTAACCTCATCATCCGATAACGCACGGTTATATAATTTTACATTGGAAATTTGTCCATCCATATTATCATAAGCTGATGCTGTACCAATATTGATTGTATTAAAATTAGAATATAAATCAACGGAAGTATTATCTATAAATTTAATGCCATCCAAATATCCGTTTAATGTTTCAGCAACACTGTCATATACCATTGTTATAAAATTCCAATTTCCAGAAGTCATAACACTTGTTAATGTATAAGTTCCATAAGATCCATCTGCATGTCTCCATCTAACTTGTGTATTTGGACTTGCATCATCTGTTAATATAATTCTAGCTTGAGTTGTTGAAGATAAAGAGACAAGACCAACGTTAGCGGAATGTCCAGATAAATCGTTAGGATTTATCCACATACTTAAGGTAATATCACTAGTTGAAGGAGTTATATTTCCTATAGCTATATAATCATCCACCCCATCAAAGCTATAACTCCCCTCACTTCCCCCATCTACTCCTTCTGATAAAACTGCTCCATTATTTACTCCATGATTTGCGTATGGTGTTATATCTTTTGTTTCTGCTGTTCCATTTAATGGATAATGTGCTATTAATC
>JAIPJN010000012.1 GCA_021734125.1 Patescibacteria group bacterium | reverse complement strand
TATTGCTGATGTTAAAGTATTCTCTCGTGTTCTTTCTGAACTTGAAATTCAATCTCTATATGAAGAAGATGATTGTTATTTATCAAATATAGAAGAAGATAAAATCTTAGATTGGGATTTTAGTGTTATAAATACCGATAACTCTAAAATAGATACAATATTTGATGCTTCTACTTATAATAACAATGGAGCTTCTGTTTCTTCTACTTTTTCCCCTGAAATAAAAAGTGGAGGAGAATGCGTTACTAATAAATGTCTAAAATTTGATGGAAGCGACGATTATGTATATGCACTTGATAATGGAAATTTAGACCTTGTAGATAATTTTTCAATGTCTTTTTGGATTAAAACTGGAGGAAATACTGATATTTTAAGGTATATTTTAAGCAAATGTTATAACTACAGAGTAAAATTAGATGAAGAAAATGTAATTTCATTAGATTTTATGTCTTCTGGTTCTTGGAGGAGTGTTATTTCCACATCTTCTTTAGTTGACGATACTTGGTATAATATTTCTTTTTCTTATGATGGTTCTAATTTAAAATTATATAAAAATGGAATTTTGGAAGTTTCTGAACCTTTATCTTACTTACCTGCAACCTGTTCCACTGATTTTTATTTAAATGGTTACTCTGGAAGTTATGGTGATTTTTCTGGGTATTTAGATGATATAAAAATATGGAATAGAACCTTATCTAATGTAGAAATTGAATATTTATATAACAATGTTAATGAAAATTTAGATTATATTTTTTCTGATAATTCTGTTAAAGATGATTCCTTAATAGCTTATTGGACCTTTGATGAAGAAACTGGAAACATCGCTAATGACTATTCTATATATGGACATGATCTTGATTTAAATTTAAATCCTACTTGGAAAACTTCTGATTATTGTGTTTTAGGGTCTTGTTTGTCTTTTGATGGTATAAATGATTATTTAAATTCTCAAAATACGGAAACTTTAGATGTTTCTGGAACTGATGATATTACAATTTCTTTCTGGGCTAATTTTGGTCTTGATGGAAGTGCTACTTATTCTATTTTATCAAAAGGAGATACTTCTCAATATGGATTAGAATTTATAAAAGCAACTAGAAAGATCGGTTTTTCAGATAATGTTTGTGACACTTTATATACATCTTCTTATGCTGTTGATTTTGGCAGATTTTATAATATTACAGTTTCTTATAATGGGCTTGAAAAAACTATTTATATAAATGGAGAAAAAAAAGCAGAAGCTAGTTGTTCTGGTAATTTTTCTGAAAATTTTGAAAATATTATTTTAGGAAAAATAAATGGAGATAACTTCTTTTCTGGGTATTTAGATGAAGTAAAAATATGGAATAGAGCTTTATCTGAAGCTGAAATACAAACTAATTATAATCTCACAATTTCTTTTTTGAAAGATGAAAAAGTCAGTGATTTTTTTGATAGTGGTGATTATCAAAATTTACAAGTTTATGATTCCCCAAATTCAAATGTGGTATTAAAAGATGATTTATCTTTTTTAGTAAGAGATATTTATGGAAATTTATTTGATGATGATGGTTCTTATGCTGATATTGCTTCTTCTTTAAATTATGTGCCTAATCCATTCGTAAATACTTCTTCTTATTCAGCTTATTCTATGCCTGGTAGATATTATGGAGAGGATTCTTATATGAAAAATTTAGATGGGAATATTACTGCTTTTTCAAAAACTGATAGTGATGCTATGTCTTCTTTTTCTGCTAATTTAGGGAAAGATGAAGGAAGTTATGTTACTAGGGTTTATTCAAAAGACAATCCTGAAGTTTATGAAGATTTTACTAGTTACGTTTCTAATATTATTAGCTTAAAGCCTGCTATTTCTGATGAAGATTTTGTTTATCTTACAGCTTCTTTTGCTGATTTAGATTATGATACTTTAGATCTTAAATTAGAATATTCAACTAGTAAAGATGGTCCTTGGTATCTTATGCATAGCCTTGTAGATGAAGAATATGCCGAAGAAAGGTATGTTGATTATACTTTTGGTCCTGTTTTCGATGTTCAAAATCAAGAATCTTATCAAATACAAAATATTCCTACCATAAATGATAATAAAGATATTTATAAAAATGAAATTAAACTTACTTGGGTTCCTAAATATGAAACTTCTGGTTTAAATTTATCTGATTTTAAAGATTATCTTTATGTTAGATTCACTACCACTGATGGAAAAGTTTTAGGGAATGGAGATTTAAATATTACAGGTTCTAGAATATTGAAAATTTATTTAAATACTACAGAAACTGATGAATATAAAGTAATTTTCCCTTTTCAATATAGTGATAATTATGATTTTTATGGTAATAATGAATTTTATGGTTATGCTTGGGGGGATTCTACTGGTTTTATATCTTTTTCTGGCTTGTATGATGATGATACTAGAAATTATGGAGTTTATAAAAATTCCAATGATAAACTTTTTGGGTATGCATGGAGTGAATTAATTGGTTGGATTTCTTTTGCTTATGACTCTAATTCAGATAATGATTATAATGATAGTGGTGAATATCAGGTTTATATAGATGAAAATAATAGGTTACAAGGTCAAGCTTGGTCTGAAAATTGTGGATATTTAAATTTTTCTAATGATGAAAATGGTGATGGTATATATTTTGGAGATTCTGATTATGAAACTTATATAGATTCTTATGGAGATTTAATGGGGAACGCTTATTTTGATCAGTGTGGTTATATATCTTTTTATGGTAACAATCATAAAGTTAATTCTTCAAATATTTCCCTTTCTCATAAAGGTTATGTTTCTCTTACTGGCTCTGATTATTTTTCTCCTGATAAACCGTATGTTGTAACAAAATTTACACCAGAAATAACTGACATTTCTAGTTTTTCTGAAGACTTAGTTTCTGGATCTACTGGAGCCACTTCTTATCAAGTATCTACTGATTCTGGTAATACTTGGCTTGTTTATGATAGTGGTGCTGAAGATTGGACTGTAGCTGGTATTCCTGGTGTAAAGAAAAGAAAAAGAGTTAGTTTTAATAATTATTTAGATTATGATTTATATAATTATACCGTTAAATTTAATGTTTCTTATGAAAACACTATGAATGCTGATTTTTCTGATGTTCAATTTACAGCTTCTGATGGTATTACTTATTTAGATTATTATTTAGAATCTTATACAGCTTCTTCTTTTGCTACTTTTTGGGTTGATGTTCCTGAAATTTTAGCTGATGATTCATCATATATTTATATGTATTGGGAAGATGAATTTGCTAGCTCTTCTTCTTCTGGAGCTTTACTTACAGATGCTCCTAATATGGGAGGGGAAGGTATAATAGCTGCTTGGGATTTTGATGATCAAAATTTATTAGATTCTACTTTAAATAATTATGATGGTGCTGTTGTTAATAATCCTAGCTGGGAAAGTGGTTTTTCTTGTGTTTCTGGTGGTTGTCTTGAATGTTCTTCAAGCGATAGATTTGAGCTTGATCAAATAGAAGAATTAAACACTAATGATCTTTCTTTGTCTTTTTGGTTAAAATTAAATGATTATTCTGAAAATCAAAATATTTTAAATTCAGATTTATTTAAGCTTTCTCACAGAGGTGATTGGGCTGGAGATGGTAGATTATATTTTCTTTATCGTATTTTAGAAAATGAAAGTCCGTATGATTCTTCTTGGTCTTATTGGACTGGTGTAGAAACTAATACTTTATTGGATCTTGATACTTGGTATCATATAATTCTTGAAAAATCTGGAGAAACTATGAAAATTTATATAGATGGAGAGCTAGATAAAGAATTAGATGCTATTTCTGGCTATAATTTGAATGAAAATTCTTTAGGTATTTTAAGAAGTGATAGTGGTAATTTTGTTATTGATGATTTAAAAATTTATGGAAGGACTCTTAATTCTTCTGAAATTGATGCTTTATACGAATTCCCTACAACTTTAATTAATATGGAGATAGAAAATATAGAAAAACAATCAAATACAGCTACTGAAATTGCAAGTAATATATCTACTGTTCAATATAATATTCCTGGAATTTCTGGATATACAAAAAGAAAAAAAATAGATATTTTAGATCCTGATGCTTATAAAAAGAAAAATGTAAAAATAAACTATAATTTAATATGGGATGAAGAAGATATGCAAGGAGATTTTGGTGATATTAGATTTACCAAAGCCGATGGAACAAATGAAATTCTTTATGAGATGATAACTTATGAAGATTCTGTTTTTGCTAATTTTGATATTTTAATTCCTGAAATAAGTGGTGTTGTTGGTGAAGATTATATTTATGTATATTATGGACATGAAAATAATGGAACTGAAAATGAGGTTTCTACTACTTCTTCTGATTTATCTTCTTATTCTGCTGTTGATCCTGATATTTTAGTATATGAAGGATTTGAAGAAAATAATGAAGAATATGAAAGTACTAGTATTATGATTAAAGCTTTTTTAGAATCTGATTCTGAAAAATTTGTTGGCATTGATGAGTTGGAATTAGAATATGGAAGATATGGATTTTTACCTTATATAGAAACTTTATACGGAGATGTATATTCTGGAGGAGATATAGATGGTGGTTATGATGCTGTTTCTCCTAATACTAATGCTACTTATTTAGTTTTAGGAAATGGAAATATTACTCATTTTACTTCTTCTATGGGGGAAGAGGGTATTGATGATAGTTATGGAACTATAGTTTTTCCAAATAAGGAAAATAGATATGTTTCTCAACTTGGTAGAATTGATATAGAAGGAATTATAAATGAACAATATGGTGATGTTTATAATACAAACCCTATAAGTGGGCCTTTAAATGGAAATATTTATTATAGAGAAGGTGATATAAATTTAAATTCTTTGCTTATAAATAATGCTTTAGGAAGTAATTCTGGTACTGGTCTTTTACTTGTTAAAGGAAATTTATATATAAATGGAGATATTATGTATCAAGAAGGTTCTGTTACTAATATAAAAAATCTTGCTAGTTTTGGAATTATTGTGATAAAAGATGATTCTGGTCTTGGTGGAAATATTTATATAGATGATCATGTTATGAGAGTTGACGCTAATATTTATGCAGAAGGTTCTATAGATACAGGAGAATCTAATTATCAGTTATTAGTTAATGGACTTATGATGGCTTCTGATTTTGATTTTTTAAGGAAGAAGGGGTTTGTAACAGGTGGATCTGAGAGAGTTATTTATGATGGTAGAATTTTAGTTAATACTCCTCCTGGAATGCAAGATATTGCTGCTTCTTTACCTACCTGGGATGTAATAATGGCTGATTAAAGGTAAATATTTGTTGCTTGTGTATAAATCTATTTACTATATTTTTTAAATAAAGTAGTATAAATAAAAATCCGCTATCGTGCTATTTTAAAACAAAAATAAAATTCGTCTTATTCTAGATAAAAGACGGATTTTTTAATTTGTTTAGATATTATTATTTAGCATGGTATAATATTATAAGTAATTTGTAATAAAATTTTTATGAATCTTGATAATATTTTAATAAAGGCTTACGAAAAAAATGCCTCTGATGTTCATCTTGTTGTTGGTGAAAAGCCTATTTTTAGAATTGATGGAGAATTAGATATTCAAGAAGATTTTAATTCATTAACTAAAGAATATTTAATTGAAGTTTTTAAAAAAGCTTTTTCTGAAATTGAAATAGAAAAATTTAATAATGAAAAAGAACTTGATACCTCTTATGAAATAAAAAATATTACTAGATTTAGAATAAATTTATATTGGGAGAGAGATAATCCTTGTTTTGTGGCTAGAGTTATAGCAAAAAAAATTCCTACCATGGATGAAATAATGATGCCTGAAGTTGCTTATGATCTTATAAATAAAAAACAAGGTCTTATTTTGGTCACAGGGCCTACTGGTTGTGGTAAATCTACTACTCTTGCTAGTATGATTAATGAAATAAATGAAAATAGAAAATGTAATATTATTACATTAGAAGATCCTATTGAGTTTTTGTATGAAAATAAAAAAAGCATTATAAGTCAAAGGCAGATAGGTTTTGATACTAAAAGTTATAAAAATGCTTTAAAACATGTTTTAAGAGAAGATCCTGATGTTATTATGGTTGGTGAAATGAGAGATTTAGAAGCTATTTCTGCTACTATAACTCTTGCTGAAACTGGGCATTTAGTATTTGCTACTTTACATACTGTTAGTTCATCTCAAACTATAGATAGAATTGTAGATGTTTTCCCAAATTATCAACAAACTCAAATTAGAATGCAACTTTCTATGGTTTTACTTAGTACTATATCTCAGAGATTGGTTCCAAAAGTCGGAGGCGGAAGAATAGCTGCAAGAGAAGTTTTAATAAATACTAGCGGTGTTTCTAGTTCTATTAGAGAAAATAAAATTTCTCAAATAAAATCTATTATACAAACTTCTCTTTCTGATGGAATGTTTACTATGAATCAAAGTCTTGAAAGTTTATATAAATCAGGTATTATTTCTCCTGAGAATTATGAAGCTAGATTGGTTTAGTTTTTAATATGTTTGACAATAAATTACAAAATTTAAAAAAATTAAATTTTTTTAATAATTTAAATAACTCTGAATTAAAAAAGTTTGCCAATCTTTTAAAGGTTGAAAAGATTGATTCTAATTTTTATTTGTTTAATTCTTCAGATAAGGTAGAAAATTTTTATATTATAATTTCTGGTTTGGTTGAAATTCTAAAAATAGATAAAAATAATAATGAAAATTTAGTTACAATTTTAGATAATGATGATTTTATTTCAGAGAATGCTTTGATTTCTGAAAACTTTAATAGACACAGCTTTTCTGCAAAAACATCTGGAGAAGCTTTAATTTATTCTATTTCTTCTTCAGATTTTAAATTATTTACTGAAAAAAACCCTATTTTAGCTAATAAAATTTTGTCTTTTATTATTTTAAAAATGAAAGCAAAATTAGATGTTATGAATAAAAGATTTCATAGTATTACTTCTATTTCTAATATTATTTCTTATAATATAAATTCTCCAGAAAATTGTTTTGATTTAGTTTTTGATAAAATATTTGATATTATCCCTTTTTCTAAAATTGCTTTATTTTCTTTTAATAATTTGACTAATAATATTGTTTTAGAGAAAGAAAATGGTTTTGATTTTGATTTTTCAGTTTATAAAATAGATAAAATTTTTGATAA
Organism: Patescibacteria group bacterium; assembly: GCA_021734125.1. Taxonomy (GTDB): domain Bacteria; phylum Patescibacteriota; class Patescibacteriia; order JAGPKW01; family JAGPKW01; genus JAIPGT01. The sequence goes on along the minus strand of JAIPJN010000012.1, from coordinate 11,996 downwards.
AATAATAAAAAATTCTAAGTCTGTTGTATATAATTCTGTTTCTGCTAATATAAAAGATATTTCTAAAATTTATGATGTTAGAAATTTTATTTTATCACCAGTTTTTATTACTAATAATGATGGTGTTGATAAAATAATAGGATTTTTATTTTTAGCTGATAAATTAAATAAACTAGATTTTACTGAAAATGATAGAATAGTTATTGATTTTATTTCTGATGAAGTTTCTAGTTTACTTATTTATAAAGAAAATTTAAAAATAAAGGAACAAGAAAAAGAGTTGAAGAGAAAGTATTTTGAAATATGACAATATATTTAAAGCTAAAAAAAACAATATTAAGAATTTCTAAAAATATTTTTAGTGGTTTTTTTAATTTTTTCTCCAATTTTAATAAAGGTTTTTATGATAAATTTTTATTACCTGTTTTTTTATTACCTTTATATAATTTTTATAGAAGATTATCAAAAGATATTTTAGTCGGTTATAATTCTTCAAATTATTCCAGAATAGAAAAAATTTTTTTAATTTTTTTAAATAGAAAATTTGTTTCTTACTTTATTATATTTATAATGTCTTTTTTTGTTTTTTCTGATAGTTTAAGCTTGAATTATAAAATTGATAGAGACGTTGAATTTAATAATAGTATTTTTTTTAATGCATCTAGATATAATAATGATATTAATTCTGTAATACTTGATGATAGCCAGGTTTTAGAAAATAATACTGCTAATTTTAATGAAGGTTTTGTTGATAGCGTAGCTCTTACTGAACCTATAGAATCTGATGTTTATTTATATTCTGATGATATAACTTATTATGTTTTTGATAATTCAACTATTATTAAACCAAATTTATCTAATTCTGGATTAGATTTTTCATATGAAGATGAGGATGGAGATGAAAATGAAAAAGCTTCTGATTCTATTTATTATACTCCAAGTAAAAAAACTTATATTGTTAAAGAGGGGGATACTTTAAGTCAAATTGCTGTCAATTTTGGTATTTCATTAAAAACTTTATTATATGAAAATGAAATGACTAGTTCTAGCGTTATAAAACCTGGTTCTAAACTGACTATTTTACCTTTTACGGGTGTTAGTCATGTTGTTAAATATGGAGATACATTAAATGGTTTAGCTTATAAATACGATGTTTCTATTACTGATATAAAGAAGGATAATTATATAAATGGAGACTTACTTAGATTGGGACAAAGTCTTTTAATAAAAACAGATGAAGTCCCTAATTATATTTCTACTCCTACTTATGTAGCAACTGATAATAGTTCAAGTTCTACTTCTTCATCTAGTTTATATCCAAAAGTTTCTCCAGTTTCTGGTGATGGAAATTTAAAGGCTCATATTTTCCCTTATGGGCAGTGTACTTGGTATGTTGCAACAAGAAGATTTGTTCCTTGGGGAGGACATGCTAAATATTGGCTTAGAAATTCTCAGCAATATGGTTATTCTATTGGAAATACACCTGTAAAAGGGGCTATAGTTGTCACTAATGAACATGTTTATTATGGTCATGTTGCTTATGTTGAAGATGTTGATAGTAATTATATTTATATATCAGAAATGAATTATATTGGTTGGGGTGTTGTTGGAAACAGAAAAATCCCTATAAACAGTTCTAGGATTATTGGTTATATATATTAATATTTAATATAAATATAATTTTGTATGGTTTAAAATGTATTTTTATTTTTATAATTTATGTAGTGGCCAGCCATGGCTGGCCAATACAATATATATTTATTAATATTATTAAATAAAAAATAAAATTTTACGTGATTTAACTTGCGTTTTTATTTTAAAAATATATTTTTGTTTTATTATTCATGTGGGAACGCGCCACGGCGCGTTCCACCCAATTTTATCCATTAAGGTTTTTATATAAAAAACCGTTATATATTTACACACAATACCACATTACATTGACTTTTTTATTGAAATTTCGTATTATTATTCTTATAAATAGGTCCTTAGCTCAGTTGGTAGAGCAACAGCCTCTTAAGCTGATGGTCGCGGGTTCGAGTCCCGCAGGGCCTACCAAAATCATTATTTATAATGATTTTTTTTAGTTTTTATTTATTATTTTATTTGTTATAATATATTTGAATATAAGTCATTTTTATTATTTTTATGAAAGTTTTGATTCTTTCTCATTTTCCTCTTGAAGGCTCAGGTAGTAGTGTTTATACTCGTGATCTTGCTTCTTTTTTAGTGAAAAATGGTCATGAAGTTAGAGTAGTCTGTACTGGGCATGATAATGTTACTGGATTTAACTTTCCTGTTTCTGTTATAAAATTTAAAAAAGAATTTAGAGATGAAGCTATTGCCGATTTATCTTCTAATGAAAAAGAAAATGATTCCGTAGAATATGATTTAGGCTTTGATTTTCCAGCCTTTACTGTTCATGCTTATTCAAAAAATACATTTTCAAGTTTAGTAGATTATGAAATTGATGATTATATTGATGTATATAAGAGTAAAGTTGATCAAATAATTAAAGATTTTTCGCCAGATATAATACATACTCAACATATTTGGCTTGCTAGTTATGTTGCTAGTACTACAGGAATACCATATGTCATAACTTCTCATGGTGCTGAATTTGCTTCTTTTGATCAAGATTCTAGATACCACCCTTATTTAAAAGAAGCTGTTTCTTCTGCTTCAAAAATTATTGCTATATCTTCTGATCTAAAAAAGAAGATTTTATCAAAATTTAATGTACATGAAGCTAAAATTGAAATTGTTCCCAAGGCTTTTGATTCTGAAGTATTTTATATAAATAAAAATATTTCAAAAAAAGAAGTTTTAAAAAAATATAATATTGATTATAATAATGAAAAAATAGTTTTTTGTGCTAATAAATTAACTAAATCAAAAGGAATTGACCTTTTACTTTCTGCTTCTGCTTTGTATAATAAAAAATTTGATGATGTAATAACTTTAATTGCTGGTTCAGGGGATATATATTATTATGATGAACTTATAAGATTAAAAGAAGAATTATCTTTAAATAATCTTTATTTTTTAAGTTATAGGGATCATTCTAAAATTGCGGAACTTAATAATATAGCTGATGTTTTTGTTTCTCCTGCTAGAATTGAACCTTTTGGTCTTTCTGCTCTTGAGGCTCTTGCATGTGGGACTCCTGTTATTACTTCTTCTGAAGGTGGTTTTCCTGATTTTGTTAATAAAGAAGTCGGGCTTATGTGTTCTGTTGAAAATTATTCTTCTGTTTCTTCTTCTGTTATAAAAATAGTTAATTCATCTTTTAAGGAAAGAAATAAAGAACATATTTCTCATTATGCTTCTTCATTTTCTTGGAATAAAATTGTTAGTAAAATTATTGAAATTTATAATTTAATTGTTTAAATTGGATTTATTAAAACAAACAAAATATCTTTGTAAATTATATAACATGAGACCTAATTCACTTTTAGGTCAGAATTTTTTGATTTCTGATTTTGTTTTAGATTCTATTGAAAAAAATGTTTTATCTTTAAATAAGAACAGTATTGAAAATGTTGTAGAAATTGGAGGCGGTTTTGGGTTTTTAACTAATAAATTACTTAATCTTTTTTCAAAAGTTTTAGTTATTGAAAAAGATCCAATTTTATATGAAGGCTTGAAAAAAATAAAATATACTTCTTTTGATAATAAAATGGATGTTTTTTTAGAAGATGCTTTAGATATTTATAAAAAAAGTTATTTAGAGAAAAAAATTAATGATTACTTTAATAATCAAAAATATTGTTTTGTAGCTAATATTCCCTATAGTATTACTTCTAGACTTATTCGTAATTTATTAGAACTTGAATATAAACCAGATTTTTTAGTTTTTATGGTTCAAAAAGAAGTTGCAGAAAGGATATGTGCAAAACCTGGCTCTATGAGCTTGCTTTCTGTTTCTTGTCAATTTTATGCTGATTGTGAAATATTGTTTTATGTTGATAAAAATTCATTTTATCCTGAACCTAAAATTGACTCTGCCGTTTTATATTTAAAACCTAAAAAATTACCAAGTATAGATATTAATAACTTTTTTAGAGTTTCTAAAATAGGTTTTTCCTCAAGGAGAAAAAAATTAATTCATAATTTAAGTAGTGGATTTTTAAAGGATAAAGTTTATTTTAAAGAAATTTTTTCTAAAATGGGTTTAGATGAAAATGTTAGAGCGCAAAATTTGTCTATCGAAGATTGGATTGAATTATGTTATAATATTTATGTATAAATTGTAATTTTATGAGCAAAAATAATTCAAAATTAGTTCTTTTAATATTTTTTGTGGTATTTGTTTTTTCTGTTTTTTTAATAATTTTTACTTTCAATAAAAATGTAAAATTTATTTCTAGCGTAGATGAGGAATCTGATTTTGATTCTTTTATGAATATGATTTATGAAGATGAAGATTTTTTAGCCTATTTAGAAAGAAAAAAAGAAGATGACTCTTATTATGTTGATGATAAATTAGTTGATACTGATGGTGATGGTCTTTCTGATTTTGATGAAGAAAATATATTTTTTACTTCTAAATATCTAGTTGATAGTGATGGAGATGGTGTTTCTGATTTTTTAGAAATTAAAACGGGTACAGACCCAAATTGCCTTACTGGTAGCTCTTGTAATGATAATAATATAGAAATAGCTGAAAATGAATTAGATTATTCAGTGTCTCAAGTTAGGACTTTTTTAAATAAAGCTGTAGGAAGCGATTATTCCGTTATTTTTGATTCTTTAACCGATGAACAGTTAATGAATCTTTTTAATAATTCTTATTTTAAAACACAAGAAGTTTTTAGTTCTATATCTGGCTCTTTAGAAAATTTAGATGTGGATAATTTTTTGAATGATAACAATATAAATGATGATAATATATCCGAAAAAGAAAATTTAGAAAATGATGTTAATGATAGTTCTTCAAATAAAGATTTATTTTTAGAGGCTATTTCAGATCTAGATATTCAAGAAATTCAAGCTATTTCTGATATGGAAATTTCAGAAATAAGGAGTCTTTTTGTTGATTCAGGTATCTTTACTGAAGATTTTATGAACTCTCTTTCTGATTCTGAAATCATAGAATTGTTAAATGTGTTATAATTACTATATAAATAATATTATTTGATTAAAAATTTATGTCTAAAAAGGGTTTTAAAAAAAGATTTTTTGCTTCTATTTTTTCATTTTATTTTGTTGTTTTCCAATTTTTTGTAGTTCCTAATGCTCTAGCTTTTGGTCCTAGTTTTGATCTTTTTGGTGCTGGATGGGAGCCTGTCCAAAAAATATTAAATTTAATACAAGAAGTTGGTGAAGGAGCTATGAAAACTTCTGTTTCTACTGCTCTTAGTTATTTTTTGCAAACTATGGCAAAAGATGTTGCTCAAGGTTTAGTTTCTGGTTCTACTGGACAAGAACCTCTTTTTAGAGTTGAAACTTTTACAACTTCTTTAAAAAATGCCGCTGATAATGCTACTGGTGTATTCTTAGATGATTTATCAGATCAAGGATTTGATACTTTAGGACTTTGTAAACCAGTTGATATTGGTTCTGTAGGGTCTTTAGAAAAAGATGTAACAAATTGGCTTGCTGATACTATGGAAGATTTAACTAATAGTTTAAATTTGGTTCCTGATTTTGGAGATTATGATATAACAGGGAAAACTCCTACTTGTACTCTAAGTAAAGTAGTTGAAAATATGCAAGATAATGTTGATCGTATTTTTAATTATTATTTTGAATATTTATTTTTAGATACTTTCAAGAAAAATTGTAATATTGAAAATATTAGAGAATTTGAAAATAATTTTTCTAATGTTATAATTTCTCAGGTTAAGTTTGATCCTTCTATGTCACTTGATATTATGTCTTTTTTGCCTAATTTAGATGAACTTTCTGGTGCTATGCAAACTTTAGAAGGATCTAGTGATTTTGAATGTAATTTTTTCGTTTGTAAAAATAAAAATGAATCATCTTGTAGTGGTGATGATGTTAATTGGGATAAAACTTCTAGAAAATTAATAGGTGAAATTTTATATTCTGTTATTATAAATAGTTTACAAATGGCTTTTGGGGGTGCTGATTTTTCTGGAAATACTGAAGAAACTATAGAATTTCAAGTTACTAGAAGATGTTATAATATGGTTGAAGAAATAGATGATAAGCTTTTAATTCATATGGTTGATCCTAAAGGACTTGAAGAGGGCCATCAACGCTATTTAATTGGATTAAATATAGACTTATTCAACAATACTGTAAAAAATATGGATCCTTATTATAATCATGTTAATTCTGATTATTTAGAACATTTTAAGAAATGTGTTTATCTAGAAAATTCTAGTGGAAATGGGCCTTCTTTTATAACAGAAGATAGTGAAGGGGGAGAAGAAGAAAATTGTTGGATTGAAGTTTATAAAAATGATAAAGGGATAAAGTATAAAAATTCAAATCTTGTTTCAATTTCAAATACTGACGATTATAAAACAGAAATAAAAACTTCTTTAGTTGATTATTGTCTTGAAAATTCTTTAGATAGGATGGCCTTTTTCCCACAAATAATTAGAGAAGAATATAATAAAAGTTTAGAAAAAATTGCAAAGGCTAATCAAGAAAAAAGAGATATTGCTGAAAAAGAAACTGAAGTAGAAACTCCAAATGAAGAAATGCAAGGGACAACAGATCAGATTAGTGAAGATAAAACTGGAACTTCTACACAAACTACTCAGATGACAGAAGGATATCAAAATTCTTTACAAGATTTTTTAACTCCTAGTGGAGATGTTTGGCTTGATGCTGGTAAATTATTTTTATCTACTTTACTTGAAGGATATTTTGAAGAATTAAAAGATGGAATTTTCCAATTACCAAAAGAATTTGCTTATAATGATTTTGAAAATTTTGGTGATGATTTTGTAGAGCAATTTAATGAATCTTATGATTGGTTTGAAGATACAGATTGGGGAGATGCTTTAGTTAATGATTTAGTAGGTGTTCCTGAAACCGGTTCTTCTACTGGTCAAGCTTGTATTATGAACTCTAATTGTAGTAGTGGAATTTGTGAATTTTTAGGTTCAGATAAGGTTTGTGTTGAATGTATTGATGATTCTGATTGTGAAGAAGGTGAAATTTGTTCTTCTGAAACTTTGAGTTGTGAACTTGAATAAAATTTATTTTCTTTTAATATTTTTGTATGTTTATCGTTAATAAAAGGTTTTTATTTATATTATTTTTTCTGTTTTTATTTTCTTTAAATATAAATAATGTATTTGCTATAGGTGAAGAGGGTAATATTTGCTCAAACAATTATGATTGTATTAGTAGTTGTTGTTTTTGGAATCCAGAAAATGAAATTGCTAGTGAATATTATAATTATGCAAAAGATTGTGAAGACGCTACTTGTTTGAATAATGTTTATGAAGATTATAAAGCTAGGCTTAGTAGTATAGAAACTGTTTGTGTTGCTTTTGGTTATTGTAGTGATGATATTGCTGAATTTTCCGAAACTGTTTCTTCTGATAATGAAGCTTCTTCTGATTCTTCTTATAATGTTACTATGCCTGATGCTGTTTCTCCTTCTTCTACTTCTGAATATGAATATATTAATAAAATGTCTCAATCTTGTGTTATAGCCTATGATAGTAATTGTGGAGTTTTTGATGATGGAATGAAGGATGCTATTTTGAATTCTTTAACTATACGAGAGGCTATTTCTCAAAATTTATTACATGGGAGTTGGACTGTTGGTGGAAGATGTGATGATGTTAATGATAAGAATAGATGCTCTGATAAAAAATATACATTAGCAAATATTAAAAAGATGAGAAATGCTAGAATTTTACCTTCAGGGTTTGAAATAGCAGCTAATTTATTAAAAGATGGTTGTGATGAAGATGACTGGGCTCTTCCAAATCATTGTTTTAATGGAGTTGAAGATGAAGATGAAACAGGGATAGATCTTGGAGGATCTTGTGCAGATATTCCTGATCAATATAAAGATTCTTGTCATTATACTTTAAATGAAATTGTAAATAATTATAATAATGAAGATAGTGAGCTTTATCATTTAGTAAATCCTAATTGGATATTAAAAGATGTAAAATTTAGAAGTGGTATTTCTAATGCAGATGATGATGGTGGTGTTTATGGCCCTCTTTTAACTTCTACTGGAGGAAGTGCTAGTGCTTATCGTAATACTTATGTTCCTGATATTGAATCTTGTTTAAAAGAGGATAACGAAGGTAAATGTTTGGCTTGGGGATATTGTTTGAGAGAAAAAAATGTTTGGAGATTTGATGGAGATTCTTGTGAAGAACAATATTCTTCTTGTAAACAATATAATATTGTTGAAAGAGATGGTTCTCTTTCGGAAACTAAATATTATTTAGCGGATACTTTAGATAATCCTGATGATGTATGTGATTCATCTAATGCTGGTTGTTCTTTATATTATTATGATAAAGAAAATTTTGATTATTGGGATACTGATACTAAAATTTATTTAAATGATAATATAACTTCTTGTTCTTCATCTTCAGAAGGATGTAGTTCTTTTATTAGATTAAAGGATGTTAATTATGTAAAAGATTCTAGTTTTGAATTTAATAATTCTCAGTATTGGGATGATATTAATTCTTCTGAAGATTTTTCTATAGAAAGTGAAAATCCTTTTGCTGGAAGTAAATATTTAAGAATATATAATGGTGCTTCTTATGAGTCTTCTGAAATATATCTTACTCCTAATAAAACTTATACTTTAAGTTACTATGTTAAATCTAATGTTGTAAATAATGGTTTTTATGTAGATATTGTTGATGATTCAGGTGGTTCTTCTTATAAACCTACTTCTTATGATTCAAGTTTTAGTGATTTTTGGACTAGAAAAACTTATACTTTTTCTATAGCTTCTGATGTTTCTTATATAAAATTAGTTATTTCTAGTGATGTTGCTTCTGGACATGCTGATTTTGATGCCATTTCTATTTTGGATGGTGTTTATGTTGAAGAAACTCTTCCTGATTATCATACTTATACAGATTCTAATAAAGTTTATTATAAAAAAGCTCCTTCTTATATGAATTGTTATGATTCTGATATTAATAATGATTATATTTTGAATGAAGGCACTGAAGATGAATATAATTACTGTAATTATTTCATGAAAACTTGTGAAGAAATGGATGTAGGTTGTAAAAAATTCTATAAAAATTCTTCTCTTACTGGAGATTTTATTCCTGCAAAAGCTAATAATAATACTCTTTGCCCTTCTGAGTGTGTTGGATATTCAACATATGTTGAATCTTCTCCATCATATGATGAATCAGGTGGTTCTACTATGAGAAATTTTATAGCTTCTACTGCTGTTTCTTGTTCTGCTTCTGTTTCAGGTTGTGCTGAATATATTGATATAGACACTAATGCAAAAACTTATTTTTCAGATATTAAACAGTGTATAAAACCTGTTGATGCTGATGATAATGATAATTTTTTTACATATCAAGGTTCTTCAGAAGAGGGCTATAAAATGGATGTTTATGATTTAAGATATTTTGAGGAATCTGAATCTAAGGATTTATCTTTTGGTATTTCTGATTGTACTCCTTCTATTTATCAAAGTCATTATAGCCCTGATTGTCGTGAATTTCATGGATTGGAAAATCCTGATGATCCAGAATATTCTTTATTTTATGCTAATTATTCAGATATTATTCATGTTTCTGAAAGTTGTGGATATTATAAAATTTCAGATAATATAAGTAGAACTGTTTGTGATAGTATTTCTATTTTACCTCAATATGTAAGATATGGTGGTAGTGAAAGTTGGAATGGTGTTTGTGTAATGGGTATTTATGAAGAAGAATCTCAAAGTTGTTCTGCATCTTCATCTGGTTGTAGAGAATATAGAGGAACTGATTCAGCTTCTTCTGAGATATTTAGAGATGTTTTTGAAGATGAAGATCTTGAAGATCTTGAAGATTGGTCTGCTGATTCTGCTGATTCTCCTGACGTTATTGAAAAATCTAACGAATCTTTATATTTAAATGGGCATTCAATAAAATTACCTTTTGGAACTTCCATAAGTAAGGATTTAAATGATTATGAATTGAATTCTAATGGTAATAATAATTATAAATTATCTTTGTATGCAAAAAGTAATAGTTTTGATGGTTCTTCTACCTTTACTTTGAATGTAGGTGATAAAACTATTGAAAAAACTGTTTCTAATCAATGGACTAGTATCATATTTGATCCATTTTTCAATTCTGATATAGCTACTAATTCTGTTTTAACTATTGAAAATGATTCGGCCTCTTCTGAAATTTATTTTGATTTTATAATTTTAAGAGAATCAGACTATAAATATTTGATAAAAAATTCTTGGGTTACTCCTGTTTCTTGTGATAATGAATATAGTAATCCTTTGGGATATGATGAAAGTAGTGGTGAAAATGGTGTGAGAAATAATATAGGGGAGATGCTTAATTGTTCTACTTATTATAATTCTTCTGCTACAAGTTATAATTTAAAATTTGATTCTACTGTTTTGTGTGATGTTTCTAAAGTTGGATGTGAAGCTGTTTTTGATACTTATAATTCTTCAGAACATGCCTCTTCTACTTTTTCAGGAGAAGGCGGATATGATACTTCTTTTTCTGTTCCCCAAGATGAAATTAAATATTTTGTTTTAGATTCTGCTTTTTCTTGTAATTCTTCAAAAGAAGGTTGTAGTGCTGTAGGAAAGAGTAAATACGCTTCTTCTTATATTATTTTAGATCCTGATAAATTTTTGCCTAGTCAGAGCGTTTTAAAGCCTATTCTTTGTAATGAAGCTTCTGATGGTTGTAGAGAATTTAGAATTTCTAGTGGTGGTACTCAATACTATAAAAAACCTACTTCTGAAGTATTTTATAATTCTTATGAAGATATTATTTTTACTGATGAATGTGAATATAAAGAAAATGTAATGGTTTCTAATAGTTATAATGGAACAACTTATGGTTCTACTTCTGTTTCTGGTTGGTTTAAGAAAGATTCAACTTTAGGTTGCTCTTTTGATTCTAGTAGGGATATAAACAATCCTTTAAATTATGAACAAAGATATGATGGGGCTGTCGGTCTTTGTAATTCTGAGTCTGTTTCTTGTACTGTTTTAACTGATCCTACTGAAAAAGTTTGCGAAGGGGGAACTGTTTTAGGAATGGTTTGTAACACTGATCAAGATTGTGGGGTAAATGCTGATTGTATTAAGGATACTGTTACTGGAAATTCTTTTTGTGGAGTTTCTTGTACTGAGGATGATGATTGTGGAGATAATGGAACTTGTGCAGAGGATGTTTGTAAATATGTAGATATAGGGGTTGAATGTTCTAGTGATGATGATTGTTCTAATGGAACTTGTGTAGATGATTTTTGTGAATATGTAGATTTAGAAGCTAGTCTAGCTTTTAATAAAAACGATATGTCTTGTAGAGAAAATTATGATTGTGGTTTTTGGGGTGTTTGTGAGTCTATTAATAATTATACTTATAAAAATGTTGATGATATGACTGCTTGTAATGTTGCTTCTAAAGTTGATGGTTGTATGCTTTTTGAAGATCATTCTAATAGTAATCTTTATTGGTCTTCTGATCTTACTTATTCTGGTTCTGGAGCCCCTCAAGATTCTGGTACTTTAGGTAATTTTGTTAATGATTCTAATAGGCTTTTGCAAGTTGAAAAAGATAGAGAGTGTGCTGAATGGCTTACTTTTGATGGAAATTTTTCTCCTAATTCTGAAAAAGATTTTGGTTCAGATGATTTAGGTTTAAATACTTGTGAAGAATTTAATTCTGATTATTCTTCTTGTAAAAAAGATGGAGGTGGTTATTCAGTTCCTGATGAAGATGGAGAAGATGATGTTGATTATTTATATAAAAATAAGCTTGAAGGAAAATGGAGTGATTTGGAATTTTCTGGTTTTGCTATTCCTGGATATCCATCTATTGAAA
>JAIPJN010000011.1 GCA_021734125.1 Patescibacteria group bacterium | reverse complement strand
CGCGAAAAAATTAAAAAATGTAGAGAAAATTTTTCTGTTTTGGTTTGCCGTAGCGAAGCGGAGGCAAGCGGAAACGCACCTTATTCTTGTTCGGGATTCTCTTTGAAAAAAGTTCGGATTTCGTTCAGAATACGGAGCCGTAAATAAGAAGACCCTTTGGGGTCTTTTTTATTTTTTGTGGAGGGAAATAAATAGCTTTAGCTATTTATGTGAGGGATGAGAAAGGCGGAGACATATGCGAGTTTCCTTCGAAGCTTTAACGAAGAAGGAAGGCGAGCATGTCGAGCCGGGCCCGAGCAAAATTTCCGTTAGGAAATTTATGCGTGGGCGAGTCCCTCTCCCGGAGCCGTAAATAAAAAAATAATATCGTAAGATGTTATTTTTTTTATTTAATTTTTACTATATAGCATTTCATAGTCAAATCAAAAAAAATTTGTTATAATTTAATCACAATTAAATAGTTATTTATAAAGAGTGCAGTGAGGGACCTAGCCCTATGACCTGCCAGCAACCCCGGAATAATCCATCCGGAAGGTGCTAATTCTAGCCTTAAATGGGAAAGATAAAGGTCAATTTTTTATTTTCATAAATAAAAACTCTTTCCTTTCTTGGGGGAGAGTTTTTTATTATTAATAATTAAATATATGAATAATAACCAAATAAAAGCTAATCCAAATTTAGGTGGTTTTATAGGTTTTATCCCTATGCCACTAAAATTAAAAAATAAACCAGAGCTGTCAGTATTTCCTTTTAATGTCCTTATTGGAAGATTCACTATTAGGAATAATAAACAAGTAATAGGCACGGCTCTATACGAACCAGATTTATCAAGTTTTAAAATAGATAATAATAAAAATTTAGTAATGATCTATAGAAATCGTTATGATAGCCGTTATATCTTAAAAATATATTTAGATAAAAGTCTTAAAAATAGAAATTGTGAAAAATACCGAGGAGAAAAATTAATAGCTACTGCCAATGAACCTATAGATTGGAAAAAACAGAATGAAAGTTGGACTTTATTTTTCAAACAAGTGGCATTAATAGGATTAGACGATGGTGAAAATTGCTATTTTAATTCATCAAATAATAAATAAAGAATATATTATGTTTATTTTTAATCTATATTTCCTCTAAATTATGCTATAATTTAAATATTAATATTTTTTAGATTTACTTAATAATTATTTAAAATGTATGAATAATATTAAATTTATATATCGAGACATGACTGATTCTGAATATAAGAAAGAACAAATTGCTTTCAATAATTATGGTGCAGAATTTGGTAATCCTTTGGAAATACAAGAACGTCATGGATTTGTTGCTATGGATGAAGATGAATTTATTGGATGTTCAAGTGGGCTTGCACAAAAAACCAATGGTCAATATGGTGAATATTTTTATTTAAGTGATCTTTTAGTAGAAAAAGAATATAGAAAATTAGGATATGGAAAAAAATTATTGAGTCTACTTGAAGAAAAAGTAAAAGATCTTGGTATTAAATATATTTGGACATGGACAACATATGAAGCTCCAGACTTTTATTCAAAACAAGGTTATAAAATTTTTACTACATTCAAGAATTGGTATCCTTCTGGTCATTCAAGATTTGGATTTATAAAAGAATTATAAATTCTATATGAAAAAATAAAATTAAAAAATATGGAAAATAATATAACAATTAGAGATATACAAGAGTGGAAAAAGTCTTTTGTTAAAAATAAAGGCATTTCTGAAGTAGAAGAAACTTCTATAAAAATTGCCTTATGTAAATTAACAGAAGAAGTCGGTGAAGTTTCAAAAGCTTTACTTGAGGAAAAATGGGAAGAAATTCCAGCAGAAGTTACTGATGTTATAATTTTTGCTTGTAAAATGGCTAATATAGCTGAGAAATTTCATGGATCTGAGGATTTGACTTCTGTTATTAGAAAGAAAATGGGATACTGCGAAACAAGAACATATGATTCTAATTTAAAAAAATTTGATAAACCAGAGAATAAGGAATTTAAATAAAATTTAAAAAATAAAATGTCTCAAGAATTGATATATCTAACAACTAATATTCATAAAGTTGAAGAAGCTAATCGTCATTTTGTAGCAAAATATGGATTTAATATAAAAATAATGAATCCTGATTTTGAAGTTTTAGAAATTCAGGCAAAGTCATGTGTTGATGTTGTGAAATTTAGTGCAAAATATGGAGCAGAAAAATTAGGTGTCCCAGTTTTAAAATCAGATTCAGGAATATATATAGATTATTTAGGTGGATTACCTGGTCCATACAATGCATATTTTGATAAGCAAATTGGAGTAGAAAAATTTTTGAAAATTATGGAAAATGTTGAAGATAGAAAGGCAAGATTAGAACATTGTTTTGCATATTGTGAGCCAGGAAAAGAAGCTGTAGTTTTTTCTGGTGGATCAACTGGAATAATAGCAAAAGAAGCTAAAGGAAATATGGGAAGATGGCATAATTTATTTTTTATACCAGATGGAGAAATAAAAACATTAAGTGAATTAAGAGAAGAAGACGCAATGAATGAATCAAAATATTGGGGCAACGCAATTAATGATTTTGCTAAATGGTATAAAGAGAAAATATTATGAAAAATAATTATAATGGTCTTGTAAATTTATTAATAAAAGCAAAAAAGTGTAATTCTAGAATTAAAGCGAAGAAATATTTATTGCAATTTTTAAATGATTTGAAAAATATAATTGAAAATGTAAGTGATTATAAAGAATTAACTAGTATAGCAATATTAGATAAAAAATGTTTATTTAGCTCTCATAAAAATGAGATAAATAAAAATTTTGTAACACAAACTATTTCCACAAATGGACTTTTTGCTCAAATATTAGAATATATAAGAATTGATAATTTTAATGAAACTTCAGAAACTTTAATAGATTTTATATATGATTTAGAAACTGAATTATCTTTAAATAGAGATATTGAAAAATCAAAAAAAATATTATTAAATTTTATAAACAACATTATTGATGCTGTTATAAATACTGAGGTTTATGAATAGAGGGTTAAATAAATCCTCTATTTTTTATTTATTTTTTTAAAATAAAAGCATTTTATATTTTTTTTATAAAAAATGAGATACTAATGCATTAAATTTTATATCCCTTAAAATTTCAAAACGTTTATCGGTATTAAACACAATATTTACCAAACCCGACTGTTGAGCCATAAATAAAAGAATACTATCGTAAGATATTATTCTTTTTATGATTCCTTATTCTGAACGAAATCCTAACTTTTTTCCACGAAGATCCTGAACAAGAATGAGATAAGCTTCTACCTACTTTTGATTAATAGAAATACAAAACAGAAATTTTTTGGAAATTATTTTAGTTATATTCTAGCCGAAAATTTTTCTAAAATAAATTTTTCAAAATTTTCAGTTTCTTTATTTGGGCGATTGGAATATTCTTGATACAATTCCAAAATTAAATTTTGTAATGGATTTTTCTCAAATTTTTCAAAATATTCTTGAGACTTATTTTTAAAATCATCAATTGTCTTTATTCTAAGTTGTTCACACCTTGTATTTAATTTTGAGTTTTCTATTAAAAATTTCTGAAATTGATCTTCGGTTATTCCAGAAATTTTTTGCATAAAAGTTTTATAAGTTTGTATTTTTTTTCCTTTTTTAAAAACATCATTATAGGTTCTTATAAACTCTTCACAAAGCAAACTGAAATGTCCATAACCATAATCTTGCTTCAATTTTTCACTAGCAAGTTGAGAAATTTTTTCTTTTTGCTCATCAGTTAATTGCTGAGATAATTTTTCAATAATTGGGTTAATAATGCTATGAGTAAATTCGTGATCTTGATTGTCAATATTATCAATATGAGAAATTATTATTTGTTCTTTTGGAAAAACAGAAAAAGCTCTACCAGAATTTTTTTTGTAGAGCGGATCTGTAGGGACAAAATTTAATTTTTTAATATCGGTTGTTTTAGAATTAGGTTTAAAAAAATCAATCAATGTTTTAATTCTTTTTTTGGTTACTTCCATTCTTTGTAATCGCTTATCTCTATCTTCCTCAATTTCGTTAGTAAATTTTTTCGATAATGAAGAGGTAGAAAAAGTTTGATCAAAAGACCTTAATAAACTCAAAACTTTATAATAAACTTCCTGTGGATTTTTCACATTTGCTTTAAACTTTGTTATTGTTTCTAAAACTTTTTCTAATCTTTCTGGGTGCTGATAAGTAAGGGCAAAGTTATATAAAGTTTCCTCGTCAAAGCCTTCATCTTGAAAATTTCTAATGGTTTTTAAAGTTTCTGGATCTATTGGATTATCTTTAAAATATTTAATTGTTTCTTTTGCTAAAGGAGTCTCTAATTCTCCCCACTCAGGATTTTCTGCTTTCAATAATAAAGAAAAAAGTTGCGCCCCTTTTTCTTCTTGAATAATAACTTCCGGAGTTTTCATAATTTCAAAACCGGCTTCTTTTTTCTCTAGTTCTTTTGTTTTTTTCATACTAGGATAAAATTTCGCTTCAAAATTTTCCATAATAATTTATTTTATTAATTTTTTATAAGATATATTTAAATATATACATCTTAGTCTTTTTATAAAAATAAATATTGATTAATAATTTTTAATCACCCTTAATTTTATTATACCAAATAAAATATTAATATCAAAAGATTATTTTTAATGTATAGAATTAATTAGAGTCCAAGATGAGATACATAACGGAAAAATAACTAGTAAATTTAACTAGTTATTTTTAATTAAATTAAGTATGAGATTAAGAGAAATAAATTATGATTCTTTAACAAAAGGTATTAAAAAAATGTATAAATATAATTTAAAAATTTATTGCAATTTTTAAATGATTTGAAAAAATATCTTTATAATATAAACTATATTTCTACAAATAAATTTTTTATAAAAAACGAGATGATAATGCATTAAATTCTATGTCCTTTAAAATTTCAAAACGTTTATCGGCATTGAACACAATATTTACCAGACTCGACTGTTGATCCAAGAGATGCACCTTATGCGGGTGCGTTTTTGTTTTATATTAAATAAATTATTTAATTTGAGATATAATGATATAATAAATTAATTAATTATTATAAATTTAATAAATATGAATAGAAAAGTAAAAAATCCAATTATATTAATCTCAAGTTTTATTGTTGTTTTCGCTTTTGCTTTTTATTATTATAGTCCTGTTATTTTCCAAGAAGGAAATCCCCTACCTTATATAAAAGGAATTTTAGAATTAAATTTTTCTGAAAAAGATATTATTTTATTAGATTCAGAAGATGAATTATACTTTACTAAAAGTAAAAATGGAAAAGAAATTTTAAGTGAAAAATTAAGTGATGAGGGTTATCAATTTTTAGAACAAATGGGCTCAGGATATTTTTTCAAAAATGAAAATGAAGAAAAATTAATAGCCACTCATAAGTATTATTCTAGATTTTATTCCATTTGGAAAATAACAAAAACAAAAGATATAAAAGAATCTATTGAATGGATAAAATATAGAAATGAGGAATATGGTTTTGCTTTTCAATATCCATCACTATCAATTAATAATCAATTATGGGGTGCCTTACCTGATGGAATATCAATCTCTGAAGTATTATTGCCTAATCAAGTTTTGAATAAAGATAATAGTTTTTATCTTACTCAAAAATATAAAATAAATAATTGGGAAACTGGAAAATTAACAAAAATTGAGAATACTATTTTTGAAGAAATAGAAAATTCACCACGTATGATTCCATGGAATATTGTAATATTTGAAGCCGAAGATGAAAATGATTTAGATAGAGTAATAAAAGAAAAACTTGGATCTGGTTGTAGTTATAAAACAAAAATAGATACTAATTTTTCTGAAAATTATAGAGTTGAAATAAATGGAGATGGTAAAGATTTAGGTTCTACTAATTGTCCTGTAAATTATGCAAATTATATAATTTATAGTCCTGTAAATAAAAAAGTTGCTTTTTGGAGTCTAGGACAAGAATGTAATATTGGATTAGGATTTATTTATCCTAATTGTTTTGATTTTCAAATATCTGAATCATTTCACTTCTTTGAATAGAATTTAGATAATACAAAATAAATAAAATTTAATATTTTTTTCTAATATAATTATAAAAATTGACATTTTTTATAAAAATGTTAATATTTTTTATTAGATTTTTAAAAAAATATTTAAGGAGGAATATTATGAGTGAAGATTTTGGTTATGGAGTTTTTGATTTGGATGAAGTTAAGAAAAAACTTTCAAAAAATGGTAATGTTGTTGACATAATCAACTACATGAAAACTAGAAGGGATTTTTTGGATGAATTTTGGGACTTTTTTCTTTATAAAATGAAATTTGACAGTGATGATCTTTATAAAATTATGAATGAAGTTGATGATGTTAGAGCAAGGGCTTGGAGAGAACTAGAATCTCATAATCCAAGTCTTAAAAATTTAATAAGCCTTATAAGAGGTGTTGAATTTCGAAGAGATTGTCAACATATTAAAGGAGAAGCTTGGGATCTTTTGAGAAATCATGCCAATAGGTACAAAAAAGATGATAATTTTAAAAAATATGTAATGGAAATTATGTGTTTTGAAGAAGAACTTCATTATGAAGCTTGGGAATTACTTAAATCTTATGCTTCTTTGGATATAGATGATTACAAAAAAATTATTTCTAAAGTTCCTAATATTAGAGATTCTGCATATAAAGAACTTTTAGCTACTTCTAGTTCTGAAAAAACTTTATTGGAATTGCTTAATATATCAGAAAGTACTAATTTTTCAACAATGAACTATTCTAGAGAAGATTTTGTTTATCCTATTGTTAAAAAAATTCTCAATTCTAATCCTAGTCCTAGAGCATTATTTTCTATAATAAAAAATTCTGATTGCTCATCTTCTTTTAGACAAAAAGCATGGGCAAAATTAAAAAATTCTAATGATTTATTTTTTTTAATCAAATTATTATTCTGTGATAATATTGAAGAAATTGTTTCGAAAAAGAAAATTTTGGAAATATTATTTAATAATGAAAATAGATTAGATAGTTCAGAATTACATGACGTTATTCAGTACTGTCACAATAATAATCTTGATTCTCTTAAAATACGAGCAGCAAAAATTGCTATAAAAAAAGGAGCTGTTAAATATTGGCTTTGGAAAGATTTTGGCATAAATGAAAGAGATTTAGAATAATATTTTTTCTTAAAGAGTTTAGTGTAATACTAAACTCTTTTTTAAATAAAAACCCGCTAGTAATTAGTGGGTTTTTTGTTTTGTAAAAAAAGAACATACAACAAAGTATGTTCTTTTTATAAATCAAGTGATTTATTTTTTTGTAGTTTTCTTAGTAGCAGCTTTTTTTACTGCTTTTTTATCTTTCTTTTCAATTTTTTTATCAGCCTTAACTCCAGATTTTTTTACAGCTACTTTCCTTTTAGTAGTTTTTTTAGGAGCTTCTACTTCAACTTCAGTCTTACTAAAAGATTCTTTCATTTTAATTTGTTTGTCTTTTATTTCTTCTAATAACTCAAAAACTTTATCTAATTTAGAATTTAAAGCTTCAATTTTTTCAGAAGAATTATCTTTTACTCTATCATCTCTTCTGTTTCCACCAAAACTTCCACCTCTTCTATCTCTACCACCACCTCTATTATCTCTCCTTTCATCTTTGCCGCCTCTTTTCTCAAAACATTCACTACAATAAATAGGTTTTCCGCTTGTTGGTTTGAATGGAACTTTACAATCTTTACCACACTCATCACAAACAGCTTCAAACATTTCTCTATCAGAGCCACCTCTATCTCTACCTCCGAATCTTCCTCTATCTCTACCTCCGCTTCTAAAATTACCTCTGTCTCTGTTATTATTAAAATTACTCATATATTTTTTATATTTATTTATATCTTGTTGATAATAGTACAAAAAATAAAATTTTACAATCCCCTATTTTTATTTACTAATATTACTTTTGCAGGAATAAGTAATATATCTAAAATTAGATATATCAAAAACTAAAAAAATAAGCCCCTTTTAAAAAGAGGCTTTTATTTTTTATAAATCATAGATATTAAGGCCTGTTTCAGAATCTTTTTTTCTTTCTATTATATCTTTAATTTCTTTTATTATTATTTCACAAGTTCCTGAAACTCTAGCAGAGTTTAAATGTCCACCTTTTGCATTATAATTTTCATCGGTAACAGTAATATGTAAATGTAAATATATTTCTCCATTCATTGTAGATATATTTCCTGTAAGGTTAGTAACTTCAAAAGCTCCTTTTAAGGTTTCTGATAAATATTCTTTATTATCAACATTATAAAGACCAATTTTTAATTCATCTACTGCGCCAACTCCAATAATTCCTCCTGCTTTTATTTCATTTTCTATACAAGCTTTTTTAATAGAATCAACAATTTCTTCTCCCCTATCTATTCTTAAAATATAATTATTTTCAACTTTTTTTATTTTCATATTTTTTATTTAATTTATTAGCTTCCGAGTTAATATAATAATATAAAAAACGATTTTTTTCAATTATAATTTTGTATATTTAAACTTATAAAAATGATATCATATAATAATTATTTAATAATAATAATAATAATAATGAATATTATAAATAACTTCCCTAAAAAAAGCGCTGGAAGATTAATGAATACTGATGTTCCTGTTGTTAATGTTAATGAAAATATAGATTTTATAGTAAAAAAATTATTAACGGACATAAATAAAATAGAATCAATTAATTACATATATGTAGTTAATAAAAGTAATACTTTAAAGGGAGTTATTTCTATTAAAGAACTTTTCAGACAACCAAAAGAAACAAAAATCTCTTCAGTTATGATAAAAAATCCCATAACTGCTGGCCCAAAAATGAATCAAGAAAAAATTGCTTATTTGACATTAAAAAATAATATTAAATCTATACCAATAGTTAATAAAGAAAATAAACTTTTGGGAGCAGTTCTAAGTGATAGTATTTTGAATGTTGTATATAATGAATTACAAGAAGATATTTCTCATTTTGCAGGAGTAAGCCATTTACCCTCAAATATAGACGATATAAGTTCTATGTCTTTATACCATTCTTTAAAAAATAGATTACCTTGGTTAATTTTAGGAATTATTGGAGGCATAATAGCGGCTAAAGTTATAGGATTGTTTGAACAAACATTATCAAAAAATATTATATTAGCAGCTTTTATCCCGCTTATAGTTTATATAGCCAGTGCAGTTGCTACTCAAGCTGGATTTTTTATTGTTAGGGATTTAGCAATTCATAAAAAATTTAATTTTTTATCGTATATATTCAAACAATTTAAAGTAATTCTATCTATGGGCTTTTTAATTAGTATTTTAATATATGGATTTACTTTTCTTGTATATAGAGATTTATCAATTTCTATTGTTTTATCTCTTTCTATATTTTTAACTATACTATCATCAATAATAACTGGAATATTTATTCCATACACTTTTAGTAAATTAAAATTTGATCCAGCTAATGCTAGCGGACCAATAGCAACAATTATACAAGATTTGGTAAGTGTTACTATATATTTATTAATAGCAAGCTTTCTATTTTAAAACTATATAATTAAAAAAGTTATTTGGAAAATTAAAAAAGCTAAATAAATAGATAAAAATATAAATCCTTCTTTTCTTGAAAAGGATTTATTTGTTTTATAAAAAATAGAAATTAATATAAGAATTAATGTTATAAATATTAATGTAATTATATAAGACCAGTTAACATTCACAGAAAATTCATTATATAAAGTTAATATACTTAATATAAGTATATTAGCCATTGCCGATCCTATTAAATGACTTATAGATAAATCAGAATTATTATTTTTTGTTGATTTTATTATAACTATAAATTCTGGAAGATTTGTTCCAATTGAAAATATAATCAAGCCTATAAAAAACTTGGAAATATTAAAATCTTCTAAAACGTATCCAGATAGACTCATAATTATATTAGATATAAGTATTAATAATGTAATACCCAATATAGATAAACCTATTTCTTTTAAGAATCCTTTATTTTTTATAAATCTAAATTTATCTTTAATATAAATTTTTATACCTCTTTTTTCTTCATCTCTTATTTTAACAGCATCAACAGATATTTTATTTCTTTTATTAATATAAAAAATAATAAGAAAATATATAAAAATAAAAATTAAACCATTATAAAAAGTCAATGTTCCCTTTAACCCAACTAAAACTGGTAATAAAATAAATGTTAAATTTGGAATTATATTTTTTAAATCTCCATCTGTTTTTATTTTATTATTTAAAACTAAACTAATTCCAAAAAGTAAAGATAATATAATTATATTTCCTCCAAAAATATTTCCTAAAGATATAGAATCTAATTCTTTTACTATTGAGTTTATTCCCAGAAATAATTCTGGCATTGTAGTTAATATTCCTAATATTATACCAATAATAAATATTTTTATATTCAATCTTTCTGCTATTTTTTTTACATTCAGTATTAAAATATCAGCAGCTTCACCTAAAAAGTAAAACAATACAAAAATTAAAAATATATATAAAAAAGTCATATTACACTAATAAAAATCTTTAAATATATTATGTATTATATATCATTTTTATTATTTATGCTTGTGTTTTACTTTTTAATGAATAAGTTTATAATTAATAAAAAGATTAATATAAAATTTATGAAAAAAAATATAATTATTTTAGTTTTATTAGTATTTTTATCTTCTGGATTTCTTATTTTAAATAATGTATTAAAAGATAGAGAAAATATCAAAAATAATATTGAAGTAGATTCTTTTGAAGAATGTGCTGAAGTTTCTGGTATTGTTATGGAATCTTATCCTAGACAATGCAGATATGAAGATAAGATTTTTGTCGAAAATATTGGGAATGAATTAGAAAAAATGGATCTGATACAAATTGAAAATCCAAGACCAAATCAAATTATAAGTAGTCCTCTTAATATAAAAGGTCAAGCTAGAGGTTTTTGGTTTTTTGAAGCTGATTTTCCTATAATTCTTAAAAATGAAAGTGGTGAAATAATAGCAGAAGGTATAGCAGAAGCTAAAAATAATTGGATGACTACTGAATTTGTTCAATTTGAATCTACTTTAGAATATAATTTAGATGAAAATTTATACAATAAAAAAGGTAAATTAATACTAAAAAAAGATAATCCTTCTGATATTCCTGAAAATGATGATTTTTTAGAAGTCCCTATTATTTTTTCTGAAAATTAAAAAATAAGTTTTCTTTACATTTGAAATAAAATGTATATAATTACATGTAAATAAAAAATTAGGGGGCAAAAAATGGATGATTTTATTTTTGAAGATTTTGATTTTGAAAATTTTTTTGTTGAACTAACAGAAAAAAATATTTTTAATATTCTTGGATGTCAAAATCTAGGATTTCCTTTAACTCTAAGTGGATCAGAAATATTTACTCTTTTTAAATCAACTGGTCTTGGAACCCCTTCTGGATTAACAAGAAAAGAAATAGCTACTATAGTTTTATATCTTAATAGAAAAAAAGATAATGAAATTAAAACAGCGTTTTTTAAAAATATTACAACAGAAAAAGAGGGTCTTAAAACAATTTTTTTAGGATAATTTTAAGGGAATTATATAATATGATTCCCTTTTTCTTTTAATTAAAAAATAGCGATGTATAATATAATTAGCTTATATTAAAATTTATGTTTAAATTTTTTTTAAAAATTTTAGTATTTATTTATTGTTTTGTTTTTTTATTTTATTTTTCTGTCCAAATAATAAATGATTTTGATAATTATATTTTGAATGAAAATAATAATTATGTCAGTAGTGGTCAGCCATGGCTGACCAATAAAATAAATCGCCCAGATATTAAAGAAAATAACAAAAAAATAAATAATAATACGAACATTGTTCCCCCATTAAACGATAATAATTTAAATAAAAACGAAAAAATAAACAATAACGATTCAAATAAAAACAAAAAAATAAATAATGATGTAATTACAAATGATGTTCTCCCAATTGTTGAACAAAAAATTCTTGATAAAATTTTTATAGAAAATGTTCCATTTACAACTCAATCCCCTTTTGCTAATTGGGAAAATTCTATGGAGCAAGATGGTTGCGAAGAAGCATCTTCAATTATGGCTATAAAATGGGTTAAGAATGAAAGTTTAGAAAAAGAAGAAGCTTTAAATTATATTTTAAATATTTCTGAATATACAAAAGAAAAATATGGAGAATATAGAGATGTTTCTGTTTTTGATATAAAAAATTGGATTTTTAATGATTATTTTGAATATAAAAATGTAAAAATTTTAGAAAATGTAACAAAAGAAACTATTATTAATGAATTAAATAATAATAGTATTTTACTTGTTCCTACTAATGGAAGACTTCTTGAAAATCCCAACTTTGTTTCTCCTGGTCCATTGACTCATATGGTTGTTATTTTAGGTTACGATATTGAAAAAAATATTTTTATAGTAAATGATCCAGGAACAAGGTTTGGTGAAAATTATGAATATGATATGGATATACTTTATAATGCTATTTATTCATACCCTACCGGATATCATGAAGATGTAAATTTTGTTGAGAAAAATATAATAGTAGTTTGGAAATGAAGATTAAAAAAATAGGCTAATAAATTAGCCTATTTTGTTTATTTTTGTAAAAGAATTTAAGCTCTTTTTACGTTAACAGCAGCATCTCCTTTAGGAGTATTTTCAACTTCGAAAGAAACAGCGTCACCTTCTCTTAATTCTTCAAATCTAACATCTTCTAAGTTGTTAGCGTGAAAGAATAAATCTTTTTCACTATCATCTTGAGATATAAAACCGAAGTTTTTGTCTGTTAATTTTTTTATAGTACCTTGCATATAAATGTAAAGATAATTTTTGATTAAATATATTAAGAAGTAGAAATTCGATCCATATCTCCACACATTAATACTCACTTTTTTTTTAGAAAAAAGCTAATAACTTATATAGTTATGTAGTACGGATTGTAGCATAAAGAAAAAGCTTTGTCAATTTTAAAATATATAAAAGAAAAGCCATTGTTATTACAACAATGGCTTTAAGAGTTATTGAATGGCCAATACTTTAAACTTTTGATCCATAAATACTATTTCATCTTGTTCTTTTTTATTAAATAATGCTTTTGTAAAAGGAGCCTTAAAAGATATCGTTATTATTTTATTTTCATCTACGTTTAAAAGATCTCCTCCAGGACAAATAATAAAATATATATTTAAATCTCCAGTATTTATATTTTTTATTTTTACTAAAGATCCAAATGTTATTTTATTATTACAAACAATTTGCATTAATTTAAGTTTAGATAAAATCTCCATATTTTCACGTAAACTTTCTTCCATAACTTTAATAGAAGAATTGCACTGTGATTCCATAATATCGTTTTGAGAATCATTTTTTTCTCTTGAACGAGAAATATCTTCACTTAATTGAATAATTGTTTTTTTTAATAATTCAATTTTCCCCTCTTGTAACTCAATGTAATTAGCTAATACTTTGCTTTTCTCTAACATTTCTTTTTTCCTCCAAAAAAAATTTTATGTGGGTAGAGTATAATATTTTCAATAAAATGTCAATTTAAATGAATAATTTTTTATATTTTTTAAGTATTATATATAATAGACTAAATTTAATTTTGTTAGAAATTTTAATATTAATATGTTAATATAGATTAATAAAACTTAATTTTATAATTAAATTTTTTAATATGAAAGTAATAAAAATTGGAGCAATTTGGTGCTCTGGATGTATGATTATGAAGCCACTTTGGGAAGAAATAGAAAAAGAAAATCCATGGCTTGAGACTGAATATTATGATTATGATGAAAATGAAGAAATGATGAAAAAATATGAAATAAATGACAGATTACCTGTTTTTATATTTTTAGATAAAGATGGAAATGAAATATTAAGACTTATGGGAGAAAAATCAAAAGAAGAAATATTAAAAACTATTGAAGAAAATAAAGAAAAATAGGTTTTTTGTAATATTTTTTAAAAAGGGGTTGACAAAATTTTATTATGGGTATATACTCATAATATAAGGTCGTTTTTTAAATTATTTAATAAATAAATTAAATAAAAATATATGCCTAGATTTGATGGAACAGGTCCTAGAGGAGAAGGTCCACTTACTGGTAGAGGTATGGGGCCTTGTGGAGATGGTTATGGTTCAGGTTTTGGAAGAGGAAATGGAAGGGGTTTTGGATTTAGAAGATTCTTTACTAGAAAAGAAGTTAATAAAGACTTAGAATCTTATAGAGATGAACTTAAATCTGAATTAAATGCAGTTGAAGAAGAAATCAAAAACCAAAATCAATAGGACCAAAACACGCAAAAAAGGTAATGATTTATCATTATCTTTTTTGTGCTTAATATTTATTTAAAAAAATATGTCAAGACCAAGATTAAAAAGAAAAATTGAATTTAACCCAAAAGTTAGATATTTTAAACCTCAAGGTGTTCCTATGAGATATCTTAAAGCTATTGAACTTTTACCTGAAGAAGTTGAGGCTTTAAGATTAAAAAATATTAAAAATACAAGTCAAGAAGAGTGTGCTAAAAAGATGAATACATCCCAAAGTACCTTTCAAAGAATACTTTCTTCTGCTTATCGTAAGATAACTGAAGCTTTAATTAATGGTAATGCTATAAAAATAATTGAATAAATATATGTTAAAAAAGTTAAATTTATTAGTAATTTTATTTTTTTTATTAATTTTTCCTATAAATTCTGTTTTTGCACAAGATAAGGTTAAAATAGATTTATTTTGGTCTTTTGGATGTCCTCATTGTGAAAAAGAAATGCTTTTTTTAGAAGAGCTTTTAGAAGATGAAGAATATAAAAATAAAATATCTTTTAATAAATATGAAGTATCAAGAAGTCCTGATAATTCTTATTTATTAAGAAATATGGCTGATAAACTTAATGTTCAAGTTAAAGGAGTTCCTGCTACTTTTATAAATGAAGAAGCTTTTATTTCTGGATTTTTAAATGCTGAAACTACTGGAGCAGAAATTAAAAAAAAGATAGATAAATATTATAAAGATCAAAATATTAATAATAATGGAATTATTAATAATGATTTAAAAAATACCGAAAATGCCGATATTCCATTTTTAGGAAATGTAAATTTAAAAACTTTTTCATTACCTCTTATCACTATAGTATTAGGTGCAATTGATGGTTTTAATCCTTGCGCTATGTGGACTCTTTTATTTCTTATTACCCTACTTCTTGGTATGGAAAATAGAAAAAAAATGTGGATTTTAGGTTTTGCTTTTATTATTTCTTCCGCTTTTGTTTATTTTTTATTTATGTCTGCTTGGTTAAATTTAATCTTATTTTTGGGTTTTGTTGTTTGGGTTAGATTAATTATTGGTGCTATTGCATTAGGTGGAGGAACTTTAAATATTAGAGAATTTTTTAAGAACAAAGATGGTGGGTGTAAAGTAACAAACAAAGAAAAAAGAAGAAAAGTATTTGAAAGAATTAAAGAAATAGTAAATAAGAAAAGCTTTATAATAAGTTTATTGGGTATTATTATTTTAGCTTTTGCTGTTAATTTAGTTGAACTTATTTGTTCTGCTGGCCTACCTGCTGTTTATGCTCAAGTTTTAGCTATAAATGAAGTTTCTGGAATTTATAAATATTTATATATACTTTTATATATTTTCTTTTTTATGATTGACGATTTAATTGTTTTTTCTGTTGCTATGATTACTTTAAAAATGACTGGAATTAGTACTAAATATTCTAGATGGTCTAGTTTAGTTGGTGGAATTTTAATGCTTATTATCGGAATACTTTTGATCTTCAAACCTGAATGGTTAATGTTTGGATAATAATTTTGTAAATAAATTAAAAAAGAGCATTGTTTGAATGCTCTTTTTTATTGATTATATATCTCTTTAAATTTATCAGGATTTACATCTAAAAATATACATAATCTTTTATATTTATTTACTGGGATATTTCTAATTATCGCCTCAAATTCAAACATAGATTTATTTTCTAAATTATATTTTAAATATAGTTTTTTTGTTAAAAATATATATTTTTCAATATTCTCTAACGTTTCAAATAGTAAGGTCTTTTTTTCTTTCCAAAAATTTATGATTTTTTCTTTATTTTCAATAGACAAATCTTCTTCTGTTAATTTATTAAAAAATTTGTCCCAATATTTATATATAATATTTTTTAAACAATAAATTTCTTTATCGAGTCCATTTGATATGTATGAAATAGTCTCATTTTGTACTGCTATATAAGATTTATCAATTAATTTTTGAAAAATTTTTTCATGTTTTTTATTTGAAAATTCTTTTTCTTGTATAAGTTTTTCAAATTCAAAAATTGGCATTTTTGCATCATTATATAATTCATAAACTATATGCCTTTTTTCATGCTGTACTATATCTTCTACATCTTCATCTATTTCTTTACTATAATTAATTATATGATAATCATCAAAAGAGATTTTTATCCCAGTTGCATTTTTTCCAATTTTTTCTTCTAGATCTTTTTGAGTTAATATTATTTCTATATAATATGGATGTATTGTTAGTTCAAATTCGTCTTTAAAATTAAAATCTTCTTTTATTTTATTTTTATATGCTATTTTTTCTTCTGAACTAAAATCCTTGTATTTATTATAAAGTAAAAAATTTTTGTTTACTTTAGATAATGCTTTTTTAATTATTTCTTTAAAATAATTAATTTCTTCTCTTGAAATTTTATTATTATTTTTAATAATATTGTTTAATTCCCCTTCTAATATCTTTTCAGAAATTATAGTATCATTATTTAAAAAAAGATTATTTATTATATTTTCATTTATTACTTCTGTAATTTTTATTTTATTAAATATTTCTGAATACTTGGCTTTTATTTTATCTTCTGAATTTAAAGATTTAAACCATTCTTCATAATTCATATCAGTATTATTCTCTATCTTAAAATCATTAATATCAATTTTATATTCTTCAGGAATATTCAAATACCAATCTTCATAATCTTCTATTAAATTTTCATTTATTTTTTCTTTCATAATTTAATTATATAATATTTTTGTAAAATGTTATACTTAAATTATAATTTTTAAATTTAAATATGCATAATTATACAAAAGGTTTACTGATATTTTTATCTTCACTACTTTTAATCTGGATGTTTATTATTGTATTTGATTTTATAAGAGTAAATAAAAAAACAAAAAGGCCTTTATTTGTTATAGAAAAAATTACACAAGACGATGGTGGTTCTGGATTATATAAGGGATTGGGCTATAGTGTAGATATAGAAGGAAATTTTATGCCAGAAGATGAACATCCTGGAATAACAAGATCTGATTATGAATTATTTGGAATATATAAAAATACAGTTTATGTAGAATATGATTAAAAATAATTTATTTTATTGTATTTTTTTAAAAAAAATGTTATATATTGAGTATAAGCATATAAATAATTATTAATAATTATATGAAAAAAGCAATATTTATAATAATTTTAGTTTTTGTTATTGCTATTAGTTATATACTAATAACAAGCAAGGAAAATGAAGAAGAAATAAATAATGAAACGACTATATCTTCTTTTGAAGATTGTGTTTTAGCTGGAAATCCAATCATGGAATCTTACCCTAGACAATGTATGGATGGTGATAATGTGTTTGTTGAAGAAATTGAAAATGAAATTATAGAAGATGAAGAAAATTTAGATGAAGAAGTAGATGAAAATAATTATGATGAAAAAGAAAGTTTATTAAGAACTTATTTAGATGAGAATATATCAGAGCTTTCTCCAGAAGAAGCAGTTTTAGGAGGTACCTTTTTTATAACTTCTTTAACATTAAATGGAGAAAATGAATTTGTTGTAGAATATGAAGATGGTCATATAGCTCTTATAGCTTCTGGTGAATATTCTATAGACGAAGAAGATAATGTAAATATTCAAGAATTTAATATTTTAGAAAATGAAGAACCTGAAAATGAAGAACTTGAAGACGAAATAACCGAAACTGAAGAATAAAATATAAAATATATCTGTAGGGGCCAGCGATCGCTGGCCCTTTATAAATTTTTTAATTTTTATATTCAATAGTATCTAATATTTCATTATTTTTATTTAAAATCTCTTTAATGTCAGAAAAAGTTTTCCCTATTTCATTTTTATAGCTGGAAAAAATAATAATTTTTTTATTTTCTATATTATGTTTTTTTAAAAAAGTCCTTATAGCCGGAGACATGGTAGAAGCCCAAACCGGAGTCCCTAATATTATTTGATCATAATTATTTAGATTAATATCTAAATTTTTTATATCTGGTGTCTTTTTTGTAATAGCTTGAAAACCACCTATTAGCATATTTATAAAATTCATTTTAGGTTTTTTAAAACCTCTCTTTAATTTTAATTCTATAATATCTGAAGGATATTTTTTATTTAATTCTTTTGCTATTTTTCTACAATTCCCTGTTAGGGAATAAAAAATTATTAAAGATTTCATTATTTTTTCTTATTTTTTTATATATATTTTGATGTAATTTTTTTTAATTTTTCTGTATTTATTTTAGAAATTGCGGATATAAATATTTTTTCTTTGTTTTTAAATATTTTATTTTTTTCTATATTATTTTTTATTTTTTTGAATTCTTCTTTATTTAATTTATCAATTTTATTAAAAACAAGAATTTTTTTAATTTTTTTATAATATTTTTCTTCACCTAATAATTCTTTTAAAATATTTTCTGTTGTTCTAATTTTATCTATATACAAAGGATCAGAAATATCAACAACATGAAATAATAAATCTGAATGTATTGTTTCTTCTAATGTTGATTTGAAAGAGTTTATAAGCTCCGTAGGAAGATCTTTTATAAAACCTATAGTATCTACTAATAAACATTCCTTCATACTATCTTGAATCCAAATTTTTCCTACTCTTGTGTCTAATGTGGCAAATAATTCATCTGCGATATAAACATCTTTTTTTGTTAAACTTTTTAATAATGTTGATTTCCCTGAATTAGTATAGCCAACTAATGATATAGTTTTTAAACCTCTTTTTATTCTATTTTCTCTATGTAATTCTCTAGTTTTTTTAAACCCATTAATTTTTTCTTGTATTTTACTTTTTTGTTTTTTTAAATGGGATTGCATTATTCTAGTATTTGTTTCTCCTTTTCCTCTAGTTCCTACTCCCCCTCCTTGTCTGGATAATTCCATCCCCATTCCAAAAATTCTAGGACCCATATGATCTATACTAGCAAGCTCTATTTCTAATTTTGCTTCTTCTGTTTTTGCATGTTTTTGAAATATTTTTAAAATTAAATCTATTCTATCCCAAAATTCTATATTTATATCAACTTCTTTCATATCTATTTCATGATTATCTTTCATATACTTTATATATAATTCTTGTATATTTCTTATTTGACTAGGTTTTAAAAGATTATTGATTATAATATAATTTACTTCATTTTCTATAGCTTCTTCAAAAATTTCTTCTAATTTACCCTTTCCTAAAAAATAATTATAGTTTGGAATTGTTTTTTTCTGTATTTCTTTAAAAATAACAAAACCACCATATGTAGAAACTAGGTGTTCTAATTCTTCAAGCCTTTCTAAGGCTTCTCTTTTATTATCTCTTGGATTTATTACGTCTATTAATATTACTTTATTCATGGTTTTATTATAGCAGATATATTTTTTAAATAAAATTTCTTTAAAGTGTTTTTAAAAAAATATTTTTTAATTTTTTAATTATTATGATATAATAAATTTATAAAATAGTTTTAAAAAATATATATGAATAAAAATCAAGAAAAATTATACGAATTAATATTAAAAAATCAATTAGAAGGCCTAACTTTAAAGGAAATAGCTGATTTAGTTGATTTATCTTCTCCTCAAAGTGCTAAATATCACTTAAATTTATTAGAAGAAAAAGGCTTTATAGTTTCTGATTCTGAAAGAAAAAGATATGTAGCTATAAATCAAATTCTAAATACTAAAAAAACTAATAATAAAATATTTACTATACCCTTTCTTGGTTATGCTAATTGTGGAGAAGCGGTTTCTTTTGCTGATGAAAAAATTGAAGATTATATTTCTGTTTCTTCTACAATTTTAAATAAAAAAAATCCAAAAGATTTATTTATTGTGAAAGCTATAGGTCTTTCTATGAATAGAGCAAATATCAATGGAAAATCTATAAATCATGGTGATTATGTTATTGTTGATAGAGCTAATTTATCTCCAAAAAATGGTGATTATGTTTTGTCTATAATAAATGAGGCCGCTAATATAAAAAGGTTTTATAAAGATAAAGAATATATAAAATTATTATCAGAATCTACCACTGGCTCTCATCCTATTTTTATACATAAAGACGATGATTATATTATAAATGGAGTTGTTGTTGATGTGCTTTAAAAAATAATATATTTATATAATCATTTAATGTTTTTAAATTTATGAAAAATATAATATAGCATTTTTTATATTTTTATTTAATTTAATTTTTTAATAATTATTCATTTTAAATTCAAAAGGGTCAGCCATGGCTGACCCCTACAATAAATTTAATTTTAATTACCATCTTCCAGGGTCAGCCATGG
>JAIPJN010000010.1 GCA_021734125.1 Patescibacteria group bacterium | reverse complement strand
CTTAAATACTTATTAGGCTTAAATATATTAAATAAATAATATATTTAAAAATTAAGTACATTTGTATTGTAACTTATTAAAATAAAAATGCAATAGCTAAAATATTGATATTTATACACAAATTATCCACAATTTATAATATTGATTTTTAATAAAAAATTATATTTATATATAATATTAAAATATTGACATAAAATGATGATTATTATATAATCTTCATAAGGTTTAAGTCCTTATTTTTTATTAATTTTTAATTTTTGAAAAATGGCTCATAAAAAAGCAGGTGGTAGTACAGCCCTTGGAAGAGATTCTATTGCAAAAAGACTTGGTGTTAAGCTTTTTGATGGTCAGAAAGTAAAATCAGGTAATATTATTGTAAGACAAAGGGGAACTAAATTTCATCCTGGTGAAAATGTTGATATTGGTAAAGATGATACTTTATTTGCTACTTCTGATGGTTTTTTAAAATTTTTTACAAAAAGAAAGAAAAAATATAATGGAAAAATATCTAGAAATAGATATATTTCTGTTCTCCCTAAAGAAAATAAGAGCAAATAAGCTCTTATTTTTTTATATTTTATGATAAAATAAGCTTATTAATTGTTAAATTTTTTTATGAAGATTTTTAAATATTTTATACTTGTTTTTCTTTTTTTATTATTTCCTTTAATTTCTAAAGCATCTGTTTTACCAAATTTTGATGAAAATTATATAATATCAGATTTTGATCTTACAAATTCTAATTCTATGACAGAAGAAGATATCCAATTTTTTTTAGATAAATTAGGTTCTTTAGGAGAAAAAAAATTTATTGATTTAGATGGAAGTTTAAAAAAATCTTCTGAAATAATATATGAGTATTCTAAAGAATTTGGTATTAGCCCTCAATATATTTTAGTAACTTTGCAAAAAGAACAAAGTTTAATAGAATCTTCTGAAATAAAACAAAATCAACTTGATTGGGCCATGGGTTATGCTGTTTGTGATGATTGTTCTAAAGATGATCCATTTATTCAAAAATATAAAGGTTTTGTAAAACAAATATATTATGCTGCAAAAAGGAATAGATATTATATAGATAATCCTTCTAAATTTGCTATGCAAGTTGGGAAGCCTCATTTAATTGATGGAGTTTATGTTATTCCAAAAAATCAAGCTACTGTAAATCTTTATATCTATACACCCCATTTACATGGTAATAGAAATTTTCATTATATTTGGAATTCTTATTTTACAAAATTTTATCCGGATGGAACTATTTTACAAGCTTATGGCGAAGATGGTGTTTGGCTTATTCAAGACTCTAAAAGAAGGCCTTTTTTAACTGCTACCTCTTTTTATTCTAGACATACTAAAGATGTTATTATAAATGTTTCTAAATTTGATCTTGAAAAATATGATATAGGAGTTCCTATAAAATACCCTAACTACTCTCTTTTAAGAAATGAAGAAGGAACAATTTATCTTTTAGATGATGACACTATAAGGCAAATATCTTCTTGGGATGTTTTTATGAAAATAGGTTTTAGTCCTTATGAAATAATAGATGTTTTAGATGATGAGCTTTTAGATTATAAAAAAGGAAATTTTATAAATGAAACCAGCATTTATCCTACTGGAGCTATTTTACGTAATGCTTCTGATGATAAAATGTATTATGTACAAGATGGAATGAAACATGAAATTTTAACAATGGAAATTTATAATTATTCCAAACCTAACTATCCTATTTTTGAAAAGGATTCTGAAGAATTAGAAATATATAAAAATGGAGTAAAACTTAAACTTCCTGATGGATTTTTAGTAAAAACTGATTTAAATAGTAGAATATATGTTATTTCTAATGGAGAAAAAAGAGAGATAAAAAGTAAGGAAATATTTGAAACTTTAGGTTATAAATGGGAAAATATAAAAATTGTTTCTGAAAAAACCTTATCTGCACATCCTTTAGGATTTCCTATTGAAAATATATATTAATATTTTTTTATGATTACTAATGGCTTTATATCTCCTATCCCATCTTTATTGCTTCCAGGTATTACTGATTCTGAAATTAAAAAGAATCTATTAGATACTACCTCTATTTTGGAAAATTTTTCTGATATTATTTATGAATCAAAAATAGATGTTCTTATTTGTTTTTGTGTTGCGTCTGTTTCTAAAGTTACTTGTAATTTAAATCAGGAATATTATTCTACTTTTGAAGATTTTGGTGAATTTCAAACTAAATTTTCAGTTTCTTCTGATATGATTTTATCTAAAAAAATAGCCTCTTTAATAGATGCTGATTTTATAACAGAAGATTTTTTAGATTATAAAATGTCTATACCATTAAATTTTTTATTATCTAAATCTAAAAAAACTAAAATTATACCTATTTATATACCTATAAATTTTAAGTTAAAAGAACTCTTTATTTTGGGCAAAAAAATAAAAAATTTATTATTAAATTATGAAAAAAATATAGGAATTTGTTGTTTTGGTGATATATCTTTTTCTAAATTAAATAAAATTAAAAAACAAGAAAAGGATAAAGAATTAATAAATTTAATTGAAAATAAATCTATCTATAAAATTCTTAATTTTAAAAAGAAAGAGATTAAAAATAGTAATTTAATTCCTCCTTTTTGTATTTTTTCTGGTGTTTTTGATAAGATTAACTATAAAATAGATGAGTCTTCTTATGAAAATTATTTAGGTATAGGATATTTTGCTTGTAATTATAAAATATAATTTTATGTATGTTAAAGTTGTTCCTTATATAAATTTTCCTCAGGATATAAAAACCCAAGAATATACATATAAAATACCTGATTATATTACTTCTGATGTAAGAGTTGGAACTATTGTTTTTATATATTTTAGAAATAGAAAGGTTGAAGGATATATAAGCTATATTTTTAAAAAAACTCCAAAAATAGATAAAAAAATAAAAGATGTGATTAGTATTTATAATAAATATTCTTTAACTGATTCACAAATTAAAATAATTGATTTTATTTCTGAAAATTTTTTTGTTAATAAATCTAAAGCTTTTAAAACTGTAATTCCTAAACTTCCAAGAAGATGATAACAAATAAACAAAAAGAAAAATTAAGTTCTGTTTTTTCTCTTTTTAAAAAAAGTTTAGATAAAAAATTTTTACTAAAATATTCTTTTTTTTCTGAACAAGTATTTTTTATAATTAAAATTATTAAAGAAAGTTCGGTTAATTCTCAAAATTTAATAATTTGTCCTCAATTTTCAGTTTGTGAAAAAGTTCTAAAAATTTTGAAAAAATATTTTTCTTTGGATAGTATTTTATTTTTAAATAAAAAATTTAATAGTGCATCTTTAATTAATATTTGGAATGAAATAAAAGAAGGGAAATATAAAATTATTATTAGTACCAAGACTTCTATATTTGCACCATTTTTAAATTTAGAAAACATTTTTATTATAGATGAAGAACATCAAAATCATAAGCAATATGATATGAACCCTAGATATAATGTTTCTTTTATTGCTGAATTTTTGATTAATTTTTATAAAAATTGTAAATTAATTTATACCTCTTCCAATCCTTCTATTGAAATATATTATAAAAATCTAACTCTTTTAGATATTAGTGATTTTAGTAATAAAATTGAAACTAAAATAACTAAAATAGATGATAATTTAGAGTTTTTTGCAAAAAATTATTCAATTTTACCTTCTTTTTTAATTAATAAAATCGAAGAACTTGTAAAGAACAATATTTCAAAAATTATTATTATTAACAATAATAAAGGTTTTTCTAATGCTGCTATTTGTAAAAAATGTGGTTTTATAAAAAAATGCAAGAAATGCAATATTCCTTATAAATATAATAAAAAAGAAAATAAACTCTTTTGTCCTATTTGTGGAGATATTATTGAGTTTAATTCTATTTGTGAAAAATGTGGATCTTTTGATTTTAAATTTTCTGGAGTGGGTAATGAAAAAATAAAGAATGAGATTTTACAATTACATAAAAATTTATTATTAAAACTTATCGAAAAGAATGAAAAAATTAATATTAAAAAAGTATTGAATATTAAAACTATATCTAAATCTAATTTAGAAATTTCTTCTTCTGAATTAAACAATACTGATATTATTATTGGTACTGAATTTTTTGTAAAAAATTATATTAATAATATTAAAGATATAAATTCTATTATACTTTTTTCTGTAGATAATTATATAAAAATACCTGATTTTAGAGGTAATCAAGAGCTTTTTAATTATATAAATTTCTTTAAAAATTTTTCTATAGAAAATAATATAAAGGATTTTGCTATAAAAACTAGATATCCTGATAATGAAATTATAGATTTTGCTATTAGTTCTTCTTATAATTCTTTTTATAAACATGAAATAAAAATAAGAAAAGATTTTAATTATCCTCCTTTTTCTAGATTTGTAAAACTTATTTTAAAAGAAAAAGAAGAAATTGTTTTAAAAAATATTTATGAAAAAATTTTAAAAATAATTAATAATTCAGAATTGAATATAATTGGTGAATTTGATATAAAAAATAAAACTAATTATCAAAGAAATATAATTGTTTCAGTCAAAAATATTGATTATGATGTTTTTTTTAAAATTTCTAAACATTGTTTTATTGATATAGATACATTATATTTACTTAAATAATTTATTTTTTTATTCTTATAATGTTATAATAAAGCTATGATAAAATTTTCTGATTTAGATAAAATAAAAAGCAATTATATATGGCATAATAAATTTATACTTTATAGTTTTTTTATTTTGCTTTTAATAAATATCTTGTATCTATTTTTTAATTTTTGGATATATTTAGGAGTAGAGGATTTTGTTCCACTTTCTTATAATATATATTTTGGTGTTACTTCTTTTGGGAGTGCTAGTAAATTAATATATTATTCATATTATTCTTTAATTATTTTTGTTGTTAATTTTATTTTGGCTTATATTATATATAAAAAAAACAGAACATTAGCTTATATAATTATTTTTACTTCTTATTTTTTTACATTTTTTTGTATATTTTTTTCAGTTTTAATTAATTTATTTATAAGATCATGAGTTTACTTCATATTGTTAAAGTTTTTTCTTTGTCTACTCTTGCTTTTGTTATGGGTATTTTTTTAATGCCTTTTTTATTAAAATTTTTAGAAAAAATAAATGCTTTAAAAACTATTAGATCTGATGGAAGTACTCCTAATTTTTCTAAAATACATAAAGTGAAATCTGGAACCTTAACTATGGGTGGATTACTTTTTATTATAATTGAACTAATTATTATATTTGGTATTAGAATTTTACATTTAGTATTTAATATAGATGCCCTTATAGTTTTAGATTTTCTTTCAAGGGCCGAAACTTATTTACCTTTGGGTGCTTTAATTTTTGGAAGTTTTGTTGCACTTATAGATGATTATATGAATTGTAAGAAAATTGGTCCTAAATCTGGAGGGATGGAAATGAAATTAAAATTATTTATATATACTATTATTAGTGCTGTTTCTGCTTTTTGGTTTTATTTTAAATTAGAATTTAGTTCAATTCATGTTCCTTTTTTTGGTGAATTTGAAATGGGACTTTTATATATACCATTTTTTATGATCGTTATAATAGCGACATTATTTTCTGTTAATGAGACTGATGGTTTAGATGGACTTGCTGGAGGTGCTGTTTTTCCTATTCTTTCTGTTTATTCTTTAATAGCTTTTATGCAAGGTAAAGTTGATCTTGCTACTTTTGGTATGGTTATGGTTGGAGCTTTACTTGCTTTTTTATGGGTTAATATTCCTCCTGCTAAAGTTTTTATGGGAGATGTAGGGGCTGTCTCTTTAGGTATAGTTATAGGTATTATGGCTATGTTGACTAATTATTCTTTACTACTTCCAATTATTGCTTTTCCTATAGTTATGGAATCTTTATCTGTTCTAATTCAACTTTTTTACAAAAAGGTTTTTAAAAAGAAAAAGTTTGAATCTACTCCTATTCATCATCATTTTCAAGCAAAAGGAGTAAAAGAACATACTATTGTTATGAAATTTTGGCTTATTTCTTTTATTTCAGCTATTTCTGGTTTTGTTATTTTTATATTAGATAGAGTTTATTAATAAATTTAATTTTTTATGGAAGATTGTCTTTTTTGTAAAATTGTAAATGGAGAAATTCCTTGTGATAAAATTTATGAAGATGAAGATTTTTTAGCTTTTTTAGATATATCACCTATGTATTATGGTCATACTTTGTTGGTAACAAAAAAACATTTTAAAGATATTAGTGAAGTACCATTTGAAATTTTATCTAAATATTTAAATATTGCTAATTTAATTGCTAAAGCTTTATGTAAAACTTTAGATGTAGAAGATTATAATATTAGAATAAATAAAGGTAAATCTGCTGGGCAAATTATTTTTCATGTTCATTTACATATTTTACCTAGAATGAGAGGTGATGCTTGTTTGAATAATTTTAAATATAAAGATTTAGAAAAGAAAAAGCTTTTGTCTAAAATTAAAGAAAATTTAATTTAAATTTGTGAAAAAAGGGTTTTTATCAAAAAATAAAAAAATACATAAGCCAGATTATTTTTTTCTTGGTGTTTTTATTTTTATCGTAATTGTGGGGTTAATTATTCTTACTTCAGCAAGTGGTATTTCTGCTTATGATGGACAAGATGGAAATAAATATTATTATTTAATAAATCAGTTATATAAAGGTGTATTGCCTGGAATTTTATTTTTTGTGCTTATTAGTTTTTTATTTAAAAACGAAACTATTATAAATTTTTTTAAAAACAAAACTCCTATAATCTATTTTATATCTTTACTTTTAATGATTTTTGTTCTTGTTTTTGGTATTGAGCATGGTGGTGCTACTAGTTGGATAGATTTACACATTTTCAGTTTTCAACCTTCAGAAATATTAAAACTTACTACTATTTTATATTTTTCTTTTATTTTTGCAAAGAATAATTATAAAGAAGATAAAAATTTATTAAGATTCTCATTGCTTTTAATGGGGTTAGGAGGTTTATTTATCTTTTTACAACCAGATTTAGGTACTTTAATGGTTTATGTTGCTATTTGTTTAGCTGTATTGTTTTTTGTTGGTATTAAATTTAGATATATATTTAGCATTATATTTTTAGGTTTGTTTTTTTCTTTTTTTGCTATAACAACAGGTATTGTTAATGAAAATAGGATTATGAGAATAAAAGTTTGGTTAAATCCTTTAGAATATCAAAATACTGACTATGCATATCAAATAAATCAAGCTTCTATAGCAATAGGGTCAGGAGGTGTCTTTGGTAAAGGTATAGGAAATTCTATACAAAAGTTTTTATATTTACCTGAAGTTAGTTCTGATTCTGTTTTTGCAATAGCTGCTGAAGAATTTGGTTTTATATTTACTACTTTTTTTGTTTTAATTTATTTAATTTTTATTTTAAGAGGTTTTTATATTACTAAAAGATTAGAAAATGAATATTATAAATATGTAGTTTCTGGAATTATGGCTTTTATTGGTTTTCAATCTTTCGTAAATATTGCAACTATGACTAGAATTTTACCTTTAACAGGAGTTCCAATGCCTTTTATGAGTTATGGTAATTCATTAATGTTGGTTATGTTTGTTTCTGTAGCTATTGTTTTTAGTTTTTCAAGATATACTAAAGATGATATTTATAATAGTAAATTAAAAAAATAATTTTTTATGTTTTTTTCAGATTTTCAGCCTAATAGAATAATGTTTAATATTTTCAATATAAATATTTATTGGTATGGTTTTTTTATTTTTTTAGCCTCATTAGTGGCTTTTTTGATTTATTATTTTTTATTGAAAAAAAGAAAAAAAGACTCTAGTTTTATAGCCAATTCATTTTTAATTGTTTTTATTTCTGGTTTTTTGGGAACTAGGCTTGGATATATTTTTTTAAATCTTAATTATTATTTTAATAATCCTTTAGAGATTTTTTCTTTTTCTTATGGTGGTATGGCTATTCTTTTTGGAATAACCTTATCTTTTATTACTTATTATTTATTTTGTTTGAAAAATAAATATGATTTTTGGAATCTATTAAATTTTTTTGCTATACCTTTATGTGTTGCTCAAATTATAGGAAGGTGGGGTAATTATTTTAATATGGAGCTCTATGGTGTAGAAACTAAATTACCTTGGGGAATTTTAATAGAAGGTTCTTATCACCATCCATTATTTTTATATGAAATTTTGGCTAATATATTTATATTGATATTAATTTCTTTTTTTTATAAAAAAACTAATGAACCAGATTTAAAAAAGGGATTTTATAAAATTACTAATGTAAAAGATTTTAAAAAATCAATTAAAAAGTATCCATTTTTTATAAATGGGGGAATATTCTTTATTTATCTTAATTTATATTTATTTTTTAGATTTTTTATTGAATTTTTGAAGCCAGATTATAAATATTTTAATTTAACTTCTTTACAGTATGTTATACTAATTATGATGATTGTTTTTAATTTATTATTTTTTAAACATATTAAAAATGAAAAATAAGTATAAGTTTTTAATTTTAGGATTTTTAGCACTGTTATTTTTATATATATTTTCTTTTTTTATAAGTTTTATTTTATCTCTAACTTTAAATAAATATTTTGATAATGAAGAAAATTTATCAACTAGTGATTTAATTTATAATGAAATATCAAAAGATAAATTAAGCGTTTTGCATAATCCATTTTCTCCTAAATTTGGTAATTTAAATTCAAAAAACAAAATTGTTATGTTTTTAGATTTCGATTGTGAATTTTGTAAAGAAGCTTATCCTGATTTAAGAAGAATAATGCTTGAATATAAAGATAAGGTTGTTTTTGAGTTCAGAAATCTTCCTTTAACTACAATACATCCAAACAGTATTGTGGATGCTAATTTATTTATGTGTTCAGTTTTAAATACTGATTATTTTTTAGAAGTTATGGATTTATTATATACAGAAAATTTTTCTTTTCTAGATTTTTCTCAAGTAGAAGAATATTTTGTTAATCTTGGTTTTTCTACAACTGAAATAAACGATGTTAAAAAATGTTATAAAAATTCTTCTTATAATAATTTAATAGTTAAGGATGTATATAATGCTTCCGATTTAAATTTAAGTGGAACACCCGTATTTTTTGTGAATGGCTATAAATTTTCTGGAGCATTAACTTATGAAAATTGGAAAGAAATTTTAAGTATTTTAGACTAGTTTTATTGATTTTTTAATATTTATATGTTATAATATTGCCTGTAGCAAGAA
Source organism: Patescibacteria group bacterium (assembly GCA_021734125.1). Taxonomy (GTDB): domain Bacteria; phylum Patescibacteriota; class Patescibacteriia; order JAGPKW01; family JAGPKW01; genus JAIPGT01. The sequence goes on along the minus strand of JAIPJN010000010.1, from coordinate 15,762 downwards.
AAGTAGTCGCTTTTATTTTATAATAAAAGAGGAAAGTCCGGACACTATTTTGGTAGTTGGTAACACCAACATGTTTATTTTGTGAAAAATAAATAATAACAAGTGCAATAGAAAGAAATACTCCCTTTTTGGGTAAGTGTGAAATTGTTAATTAAATAATTAACACGTTTGTATAGTGATATACAAAATGAGGTAAACTTTACCTAGTGAAAGAGTAAGATTCCCTTTTTAAGGGATGAGATTTATTCTCGGTGACTCGATAGAAATTAATGGTGACATTAATTCTAGATAAATGACTACTACTTATTTTTATAAGTACAAAATCCGGCTTATTCTTGCTATTTTTTAAATTATTTTTTTATGACAAAAAGATTTGAATTATTTTTTAATTTTATAACTATTCCTTTGGATTTCTTACTTGTTTTTCTAGCTAGTGTTAGTAGTTATAAATTAAGGTTTCAAGAATTTATTACAGATATAAGACCTGCAGTCTATAGTTTAGATTTTTCTTATTATTTAAAAATGTCTTTTTATTTGGCTTTTTTTGTTATTCTTATTTTTATAATTTTAGGAGTTTATAAAATAAAAAGTAATAAAAGTTTTGTAGAAGAATTTTCTAAAATAATTGTTTCTACAACCTTTGCTATGATGTTTTTTGTTATTTATATATTTTTTCAAAGAGAATATCTAAATTCAAGATTTATTATATTATTTGCTGGAGTTTTTACAGTCTTATATTTGACTATTTATAGAGCAATAATTACTTTTTTAAGACATTTATTATATAAAAAAGGATTTGGTAATACTAATGTTGTTTTAGTTGGTGTTTCTGGGAATAATTTTAATATTATAAAAAATGAATTTGATAATAACAAAAGAAGAGGTTTTAATATAGTTAAAACTGTTAAAAATTATGATGAATTTTTAGAATTTTTAAGAAATAATAAAGAAATAAAAATAGATGAAATAGTAAAAGTTAATTCTAATTATTTTGAAGATACTTTAAAATTTATGGATTTTTGTGAATATAATCATATAGTATTAAAATATGTTGCTGATTTATTTGATGCTAGAACTACAAATATAGAAATAGATACTTCTGTTGGAATTCCTTTAATAGAAGTTAAAAAAACAAAATTAGATGGATGGGGTAGAATTATAAAAAGATTTATTGATATTATTTTTTCAATTTTTTTTATAATCCTTTTTTCTCCTATTTTTATTATTACAATGATTGCAATTAAGCTAAATTCTAAAGGTTCTGTTTTTTATAAAAATGAAAGAATTGGTCAAAATAATACAGTAATTAAAGTTTTAAAATTTAGATCTATGTATAGTGATTATTGTACTGGTAATAATAATCATAAGGCTATAGCTTATGAAAAAGAGCTTATAAAAAAATATAATTCTAGAAATGGTGCTATTTATAAAATAAAAAATGATCCTAGAATAACCGGAGTTGGTAAATTTATACGAAAATATAGTATTGATGAATTACCACAATTTTTTAATGTCCTTATTGGAAGCATGAGTATTATTGGTCCTAGACCTCATCAAAAAAGAGAAGTTGAAAAATATGATAAAAAACAACTTAGAATTCTTGATATTAAACCTGGAATAACTGGTTTAGCTCAAGTTTCTGGAAGATCTGATCTTAATTCTTCAGATGAATTTAAATTAGATAAATATTATATAGATAATTGGTCTTTATTTTTGGATTTTAAAATTTTATTTAAAACACCATTTGCTGTTTTAAGAAAAAGAAAAGTTGATTAAAAATATGAAAATAATAGTAGGATTAGGAAATTCTGATAAAAAATATAATAATACTAGACATAATGTTGGTTTTTTTGTTCTTGATAATTTTTTAGAAAATAATTTGAATTTATTTTCTACTTTTAAAAAAGAGAAAAAATTTAATGCTTATATATCAGAAGGTTTTTTAAATAATGAAAAAGTAATTTTATCAAAACCTTTAACATACATGAATAATAGTGGAGATTCTGTTTTATTATTAAAAAAATATTTTAATTTGAAAAATGAAGATATTTGCATTATACAAGATGATAAAGATTTAGAATTTGGAAAAATAAAATTGAAAAAAGATTCTGGATCAGGTGGTCATAATGGAATAAAATCTATTATAGACAAAATTTCTGGAAACGATTTTTATAGAATAAAAATAGGTATAAAAAATGAAAAAGTTGAAAAAATAGATACTGTTGATTTTGTTTTGTCTAAGTTTAATAAAGAAGAAAAATTTTTTTTAAAGGAAAGAATGTTTGATATTATTAAGTTAATAGACTATTTTATATCTAAATAAAGCTTGTTTTCGTAAATTGAAGAAAACCTTTAATTTTGATATAATTTGTAATAAGATTTGTTTAAAAAATAATCTATGAATAGTAAAAAAGTAATAATTTTTATTTTGTCTTTAATTTTAGTTTTTCTTTTTGGTATTATTGGAGTTAAAGCATTTAAATATATATATGAAACTAAAATTAATCCTGATTCTAGTTTAGAATCAGATGAAAATTATTATGAAGATATAGATGAAGAGGTAAAAGATATTTTACAAGATAATAAATTAGAAGTTTCTAAGCCTAGAGCTGTTACTGTTCAAAAAAGTGATAAAAGTAGGATAAATTTTTTAGTTTTAGGAGTTGGGGGTGATGGTCATGATGGTGGAAATTTAACTGATACTATTATTTTTGGTTCTGTTTCTGAAAAAGATAATTCTGCTTCTTTACTTTCTATTCCTAGAGATCTTTATATTAATATGGGTCAAGAAATTGGTTATGCAAAAATTAATCACTCTATTTTTGTTGGGGATAAAATTGAATATGGTTATGGCTTGGAATTTGCAAAAAATATGATAGAACAAACTTTAGATGAAAAAATTGATTATGTTATAAAAATAGATTTTGAATCTTTTGAAGAAATAATAGATATTATAGGTGGTGTTTATATTAATGTGGAAACTGCTTTTACTGATGAGAAATATCCTACTTTAGATCATGGTTATGAAACTATTTCTTTTGAATCTGGTTGGCAAGTTATGGATGGAGCCACTGCTCTTAAATATGCTAGATCTAGACATGGAAACAATGGAGAAGGATCTGATTTTGCTAGATCTAAAAGACAAGAGAAAATAATACTTGCGGTTAAAGAAAAAATTCTTTCACTTAAGACTTTATCTAACCCCGCAAAACTTTATAAAATAATAACTGAACTTGATAAAAATATAGATACTAATATTAAATATAGAGATATAGTTGATTTATATGACATAGCTAGTAATATCGATACCAATGAAATTGTTACTAGAAATTTAGATGAAAATTCTGGATATGTTTATTCGACTAGATCTTCTTCTGGGGCTTCTATTGTTAAGCCAACTGGAAATAATTTTAATACAATAAGAGATTTAGTTGATAATATATTTGATCCAGAATACAATCCAATAGCTAATATAACTGATAGCATGCAAACAATTACTATATTAAATGGTACATTTATTTCTGGTATTGCTACTTATTCTAGTCAAAAAATAAAAGATATGCAGGAATTTAAAATTTATTTTGTTGGTAATGCTCCTACTCGTGATTATAAAAATAGTATACTTATTGATATTTCTGGAAATAACCCGCTTTCTAAAATAAATTCTTTAACCTCTTATTTTGATTGTAAAGTATATTCTGATTTTATAGACACCTCTTCCTTTGGATCTAATTTGGTTATAACTGATGATTATTTAAAATCAAATATAGATTATATAAAGGATATGTACTCTAATTCTGATTTAGTTTTTGTTTTAGGAGAGAATTTTGAATATTAAATATTTTTTATGAAGAACTCAAAAATAGTTTTAATAGGTAGAACAAATGTTGGTAAATCTACATTATTTAATAAACTTATTGAAAAAAAGAAATCTATAATATCTTCTGAAGCTAATACTACAAGGGATATAATAGAAGGAAGTGTTATTTGGAGAGGCTTAAATTTTGATATATTAGATACTGGTGGTATAGATATTGATGGTAAAGCTCAAGAAGAAGCTGAAATATTAAAACAAGCTTATAAATTTGCAAAAAATGCTTCTTTAATTTTTTTTGTTGTTGATGCAAAAGCTGGTCTTATGCCTTATGATGAGGAAATTGCTCAAGAAATTAGAAAATTAAATAAAAAAGTTGTTTTAGTTATTAATAAATCTGAAGCTTTAAAAAATAAAAAAGAAATTTTATTAGAATTTAGTAAATTAGGTATTGCCAAAGAAAACATCTTCTTAGTTTCTGCTGGTAGCGGAATGGGAACTGGAGAATTATTGGATTATGTTCATAGTCATATTTCTTCATCTAAAATTAAAGATAATAATTATGATATTAAACTTTCTATTATTGGAAAACCTAATGTTGGAAAATCTTCTTTATTGAATGCAATTTTAGGAGATGATAGGTCTATTGTTGCTGATAGACCTCATACAACAAGAGAATCTATAGATGCTGATTTTAAATATAAAGATAAAAATTTTTTAATTGTAGATACTGCTGGAATAAGAAAGAAAAAAAACATTAAATCAAAAGTTGAAATGATTAGTGTTTCACAAAGCCTTTATAGTATAAAAAATAGTGATGTTGTTTTTTTTGTTATTGATGTTTCTTCAGAAATAACTTCTCAAGATAAAAAATTAATTTCAATTATTAAAGAGCATAAAAAAGGTCTTATTTTCATAATTAATAAATGGGATTTAATAGAAAATAAAAATTCTGACACTATAAATAGATATAAAAAATATATAGAAAATAATTTTGTTGGAACTTTATGGGCTCCTATACTATTTGTTTCTGCTAAAGATAAAGTTAGAATAAATAAAATTTTAGATACTGCTATTTCTGTATATGAAAATTTAAATAGAATAGTAGATGAAAATTTATTAGAAGATATTTTAAGAGGTTCAATAAAAAAACAAAAACCAAATAAAAATAGAAAATTTAAACCATTAAGATTAAAACATTTAAGGCAAGATGCAACATATCCTCCAACTTTTAGTGTTTTAATTCCTAAAAAAGATATTTTATTAGACTCTTATAAAAATTATATATCAAAAGAAATTAGAAAAAATTTTGATTTTTCTGGCACACAGATTATTGTAAAGACAAGACATTCTTCTAAAATAGAAGATTGATTTTAAGCTTTTTTAATGGTATAATTTGATTAAGTATTTTAATTTTGTTATGAGAAATAAATTTAAATCAGTATTAAAAGATATATTTGAGTTTTTTAAAACTCTTGTTTTTTCTTTATTGCTAGTTATTTTTATAAGATTTTTTATAATCTCACCTTTTTCTGTAAAAGGAAAATCTATGGAGCCTTCTTTTTATGAGGGTGAATATCTTATAGTTGATGAAATAAGTTATAGATTTAAAGAATTTGAAAGAGGTGATGTTGTAGTATTAAAATACACTAATAAAGGAGAATCTGAATTTTTAATAAAAAGAATAATTGGACTTCCTGGGGAAGAGATTGTAATTAATAATGGAAGAGTTCTTATAAAAAATGAAGAAAATTCTGATGGTTTTTATTTAGAAGAAGATTATTTATTTGAAAATATTGAAACTTTTGGTAATATTAGAGAAAATCTTTCCTCAGATAATTATTTTATTTTAGGTGATAATAGACCTAATAGTTTAGACTCTAGATATTTTGGTCCTATTGCAAAAGATCAAATAGTAGGTAGGGTATTTTTAAGGGGATATCCTTTTGATAAATTTACTTTATTTAATTAAATTATTTTATGCCAGTAAGTAAAAAACAAGAAAAAACATTTTTAGAACATGAGTATATAGATTTAATTTCTAGGAAAGTTACTGAAATAGCTTATTCTCATGGTTATAAAAAGTTATTACTTGATACAATATATAAAACTTCAAAATTTAAAAAAGTAAAAAATTTTGATAATTCTTCTCTTGTGTCGTTTGACTTTGCAAAAGAAAAAAACTTTATAAAAAATAATGGAATTTTATCTTTTTTATCATCTTTTTCATCTCAAATTAAGGATTTTCCGGATTCTGAAATTCAGAAACTTTTTTATATTGGTAAATTTGTTGAAAGTGTAGAAAATTCTTCAAAAGCAAAAAAAATAAATGAATTTTCTAATTTTGGATTTTCAGTTGTTGGTAATTTTGATCATGTAACTGATGTTGAACTTATTCAAATGGCTCATGAAATATTAACTGATTTAGGTCTTGAATGTAAAGTTAGAGTTAATATTACTGGATGTGTTGATTGTATAAAAAATTATAAAAAAATTCTTTCTGATTATTTAAGAACTAAAAAAGGAGCTCTTTGTTCAACTTGTGCTAAAAATGTTATAAAAAATCCATTTTCTGTTTTAAATTGTACTAACAAAGCTTGTCAAAAAATAATTATGGAAGCTCCTCTTATTGTTGATCATCTTTGTGAATCTTGTAATAACTATTCTTTATCTGTTGTAGAATTTTTAGATGATATAAATGTTCCTTATATTTTAGACCCTAAATTAATTGATTCTGAGGGGATTTATAATAGTGTTATATATAAATTTGAAATTATTAATAATAATGATTCCTATATAATAGGAGAAGGGGGGCATTTTACTGAACTTGCTAGCAGTCTTTCTTGTAATCACAAAGTCTGTGGTTTTGATTTAAATTTTGAACAAATTATTAAAAGATTAAAAGATTATAATATCCCTATAAATATTTATAATCCAGATGTTTATATTGCACAAATAGGAGAAATGGCCAGAAAAGAGGTAATATTACTTTTTAAGGAATTAAGACAACAAGGAATTTCTGTTTATATTAATGCTACTGAAAAGAAACTCATGAAACAAATTGCAGAAGCTAAAGCTATGAAAGCTAAAATAATGGTTATTATAGGTCAAGAAGAAATTCAAAATAAAACGGCTATTATAAGAGATATATCAGATAATGTTCAAGAAGTTATTAATTTTAATAAATTAAATAAGGAAATATATAAAAGATTAATAGATAAAATTTTTATTAATAATTAATTTTTTCTTGATCTTTATTAATTAATAGTGTATTATTAGATTTATTAATTATTATTTTAAAGGAGTTTTTATGCTTGAAGTTAAAAGAAAAGATAAAGAATCTTTCGAAGGTTTATTTAGAAGGTTTAATAAAAAATTACAACAAAGTAGAATCTTAATAAGAAAAAAAGAAAATAGATTTCATATTAAACCTGAATCAAAAAATAAAAAAAAGGAAAATGCTATTTCTAGAATAAAAAATAGAGAAAATAGAGAATATTTGATGAAAATAGGAAAAATAGACTTTAAAAAATAACCTAGTAATCTAGGTTATTTTTATGTTATAATATTTATATATAATAAATATTATAAATATAATAATATGTTTGACGAAAAAGACAAAAACTCTAATAATCAGGATAATAAAAATTCTGATAATTTTGTGGAAAATAATAATTTTTCAAATGAGAATTTAAATCAAAAGGAACAAAGAAAAGAAGAAAATAAAGAAGAAAGTAAAGAAGAAAGAAAAGAAGATTCACCAGAAGATATTTTTGAAGATGTAGATAAAGTAGAAACTTCTAATAAAAAAAATATTCCTTCTGATGATTTTGGTGATATTCTGGAAAATGAAACTAAAAAAGGTAAAGGTAAAAAGGTTTTATTATTTGTCGTAGTAATTATCATTACAATTGCTGTTTTGGTATTTTTATTGTTAAGAAATTTACCTGAAACTAATAAAACTGTTTATAATAATCCTGAAAATCAGAATTCTGATCTAAATAATTTAGTAGAAAATCAACCTGAAATTGAACCTGAAATTGAACCCACTGAAGATGTATCAGAAACAGATTCTAATTCTAATATTTTAAACGAAGAAGAGGACGAAATTATAAATAATAATAAGGAAGCTGATATATCAGTTTTAGATACTGATGGTGATGGATTAACTGATTATCAAGAGACTGAAATTTGGGGAACTGACCCAAATAATCCTGATACTGATGGAGACGGTTATAGTGATTTTGATGAAATTAAATCTGGTTATAATCCTTTAGGTGAAGGGGAATTAGAATAATTTTTTTAAAAAAGGTTAATTGATTAAATGGAAAATAATAGTTCTGATGAAAAAATTACTAAAGAAGAGAAATCTTCTTTAGAACCTAATCAAAATAAAGAAGATGATTCTAAGAAAATTTTATCTAGTAAAGAAAAAGATGCTTCTTTAAAAAGATTAAATAAAGATATTAGGGTATATACTATGCCTGAGGAGTTTTTTAATAAAAAATATCAAATTTCTAGAGCTAAACGTTTAATGGAATCTAAAAAAGAACAAGAATTAATGGAAGCTAAAAGAATAGCAGAAGAAAAAAAGAGGATGAAAAGAATTGAAAAAGAAAATAAAAAAGCTGAAAAAGAAAAGAAAAAGAGATTAAAAATAGAAGCTGCTAATGCTGAAAAATTAAAGAAGGAATATCAAAAAAGACAAGCTTTAATTGAAAAAAATAGAAAAAAAAGAGAAAAAGAATTAGAAGAAAAAAGGGCAAAAAAAATAGAAGAATTAAAAACGAAAAAAGAATTAGCATTAAAAAAAATAGAAGAGAAAAAATTGAAAGAAATAAAAAAAGAAAAAGAAAGAGATGGAAAGAAAAATAGAAAAGAAGAAAAAATAAAAAAAGAAAGTAATATTTTAAATAATTCTTCTCAATTAGATAAAAAACCTAAATTAAAGAAAAAAAAGAGATTAAATTTTGGATTTAATTTTAGAAAGAAAAAAAATTTTGAATCTAGTTTTAGTGATACTATTGATGGAGATATTGCTAATTCTAATATAAATAAAAATATAGATAAGAAAATTATTGATTCAACAGGAGATGTTAATCAAAAAGATGATACAAAAAAAGCTAAAAAATCAGAAAATAATTTTTTATTCATTTTTATTTCTATAATAATTTTTATTATTTCTGTTGTTGTTACTATTTTAATAAGTTATAGAAATGGAGATTGGTTTTATTATGAAGAAGAAATAGATGTGAATAATAATGATATTATTTATTGGAATGATTTAATAGAAGATGAAACCCCTGAAGAAAATGATAATAAGTTAGTAGGAGATTCTGATAAAAAAGATGAAAATATTGAGGATCAAAATAAAGAGAATTATTCAGAAGATGAAAATAAAGAAGAAAATGATTTAATTAATTCAGAAAATACCGAGGAAGGTAATAATGATTTACAAAATACTGAGGATTTTTCTTATTATTATGAAAAATGTGATTTTTTTGTAACTAATAGTATTTTTTCTGTATCTTTTGATGCTGATTTTGATTGTTTAACTGATAAAGAAGAACCTATATATAATACGATAGATGATAATATTGATACTGATTTAGATTCTTATATTGATGGTATGGAAGTTTCTTATGTTTATGATCCTTTAAGTAGTGGAAGGATATATAATAACTCTAATTTAAAGGAATATAGAGATGAAAAAAATAAATTTTCTTTTTATTATCCTAAATTGTTTAGGTTTAATACTATAGATAATAGATTGTTTAGAATAATACCAGAAGAAAATTTGGAAGAATATTTTGAAGTTGAATTTTTAGGAAAATTTGATCTTTCTAGCTTAGGTAGAATTACTAAAACTAATAAAATAAAGCAAATAGAAGCTTGGGTTTCTGATTCTTCTGATTATGTTTATGTTGAGCTTTCAAATGGTGATATTTTAAGATTTTATTACAATTTTGCTAATGTAGATTCACTTAGTTATCAAGCTTCATTTTCTTTAATAGTTAGAAGTGTTTATATATGGTAGAAATAAATAATTTAACTTCTTTAGATTTTAAAATTTTAAAAATAAAAGAAATTTTAGATTATGTTTTAGATTTTTTTTATCTAAATGAATTTGATATTTCTATTTCTGTAATTTCAGATTCACAAATACAAAAAGCTAATTTATATAGAAATAAAAATAATGTAACAGATGTTTTAAGTTTTCCTTATATTTTTGAATCTAATATGTGGAAAAAGGTTAATTTAGAGGCTTTGAATATAGATCTTATTAAAGGTATAATTAAAGAATATAAATATAAAAAAGAAGATATTTTTTTGGGTGAGATTTTAATTTGTTCTTCTGTTTGTTTAAAACAAGCAAAAGAGTTTAATGTATCTGTTTCTTATGAAATTTTATATTTATTAATTCATTCTTTTTTACATCTTTTAGGTTTTTTAGATGAATCTACTGAATTAGATTATAAAAAAATGAAAAAAATACAAGATGAGTTATTATTATTAATAAAAAATAAATTTGATTTACTAAATTTCTAAAAATATGTTTTTAAAAAAGGGAAAATTGAAATTAATTTTAGGTTTTTTTATTTTTTTAGTTTTATTTTTTCCCTCTTTTTCCTATTCGTCGGAAATAGATTCTAGATATGATAGAATTATTTCTGATTCTGGAGAAGAAGTAAGTCCTCTTGTTAGTGTTATTACCCCTACAACAGGTTTAACTAGTAAAAGTATTCCTGCTATTGTTGGATCTATTATTCAAATGATTTTAGGATTATTTGCAATAATTGGAGTTTGCGTTATCGTTTATGCTGGTATTATATGGATGACATCAGCAGGAGATGCTACAAAAATACAAAAAGCAAAAAAATTAATGATAAATACCTTAATTGGTATGTTAATTATTTTCTCTTCTTATGCTTTAACTAGTTTTTTTATAGGAAAGATGACTGGAATTTTTGGTTCTGGTTCAGGTTCTTCTTATGATGGTGGAGAAGATGATCCTTATGATCCTGGAAATTTAAATGGTTCTAGTTCTTTTAGAGTTGAATCTATGATACCTTTTGATAGCTCTTTAAATGTAAAAACTTGTGCTCGAGTTGCTTCATTATTTAATGCTGATGTTTTAGATTCTTCTATTTATCATAATGATGATTCTGATTATTCTTTTATAGTAAAAAATTCTGTTACAGGAGATGATTTTGTTAATTTAGATTTAGAATCTGATTTTACTCAAATTAAAGAAAGGAGTTTTTCTTATTATCATAATGATAATAATTTTGCTACTAATACTACTTATTTAGTTAATTTAACTGAAGATATAAAAGATACTTCTGGTAGATCACTTACTCCTAAAACTTGGTCTTTTACTACTGAAGTAGAAGAATCTGAATTAGAATATCCTGTAATTTATAGAAGTTTTCCACTTAATAATTCTCGCGATGTTTGTAGAAATAGTAATATGCAATTTCAGTTTTCTTATGATTTAGAAGGGGATGATCTTGCTCAAATGGATTATATTACTTATAATACAGATAATATTTGGTTATTGGAATGTGAAACTAGTTCAGAAGATGGAGAAAATTGTCTTTCTTGGAGTGATGAAAAAGTTCCTATAACGGTAACTGCAAAATCTGATTCTACTGGATTTACTATTACTGCAAATTCTGCTATGAGTTCTTATACTTGGTATAGAGTTATTATAAAAACTGCAGGTTATGATGGAATTTCTCAAAATAATGGAGTTCCGGCTTCACAGGGAACTGTTAATAATCCTAATGTTGATGCCTCAGATGGAATATCTGATATTTGTGGTAGACCTTTAGATGGAAATAAAAATGGATTAGCTGATGGAACTTATTTTTCTTCATATGACCCAGATACCGATTTAATAGATGATTATGTTTTAGAATTTAAAACAAATTCTGATATAAATTGTTTGCCTTTTATTTCATCAGTTACTCCAGATTCTGGTTTACATTCTCAAGATCTTATAACTATAGAAGGAGAAAATTTTGGAATTTTTGGTGAAATATTTTTTAATGGCTTTTTAGCTGATGATCATTGTTATAGTTCTTCTGATGGATCTTGTGAAGCTCTTCCTCTAGATTATGATATTCATTCTGATTTTATTTTAAATCAAATAGGACATTGTGGTGATTGTGAAGTTTCTTGGAATAATAATTTAATAGAATATAAAGTTTCTGAAAATGCTGTGTCAGGTGTTTTAAAAGTAGAAGTTGGAAATTATTCTGCTGAATCAGATTTTGATGTTAGTTATAAAATGAATGATAAAGAGGGAGGAGAAATATTTTCTGATATAAAAAATATTTTTATTCCTGAAGTTTTAGCTGATGAATATGATGTAAGTTATGGTAAGGATGTTGAAATTTTGAGTCCAAATATAGCTTCACTTTCTGCAAATAGTGGTCCTATAGGACAATTTGTTACAATAAGAGGAAAAAATTTTGGTAATGAAATTTCTAAAGTTTGGTTTGTAAAAATTTCTGATTATAGTGTAGTAGAGGCTTATGCTCCTTTAAGTTGTGATAGTTTAGATACATGGAGTGATAACGAAATTATTATAGAAGTTCCTACTTTAGAGCTTACTAATTATCGTATTATTGTTGGAATTGATAGTGAAATGGGAGGTTATTATTATAGTAATGGAGAACCTTTTGAAGTTTTAGAAGGAGAACCTGGGCCTGGTTTGTGTTCTATTGATCCTAATTCTCAATTTGTAGGTTTCCCTGTTGTTTTAGATGGTGTGAATTTTGGTTCTGGAAAAGAATCCGATTCTATTTATTTTGGAAAAGATGTTGTTGATGAATATATTTCTACTTATTCAGATGTTAATTATTGGTCTTCTGATTCTATTGAACTTATAGTTCCTTCTGATGCTTATAGTAATAATGTTTATGTAAAAGTAGATGATAAATTTTCTAATAGTCTAAGACTTTCTGTATTAGAAGATTTTTCTTGTCCGGATGAAGTAAAAGATATTTGTGATAATGTTGGAATAAATGGTATTGGACTTTTTTCAAGAGAAGAATGCGAAAGTCAACATGATGCTTGTTTATTTACAGATGGGGCTTTTAATACTTGTGTTGCAGATCCTTCTGTTTGTATTAATTTTCCTGAATGTTCTGATTATATAGATAATGATGGAGACGGTTTGATAGATTATCCTAATGATCCTGAATGTATTATGGCTGAGACTGATTCTGAAATAAATTCTGGAGAAACTCCTGATGATCCTCCTCATCCTGAAGGTGAATGTGGAGATGGTGTATATACTCCTGGAGTTGAAGTTTGCGATTCTAGTTCTTCTTTTACTATTACTGAAACTTGTTCTGATTATGGCTATGGTACAGGGGCTTTAGGTTGCACTGATGATTGTAACTATGATTATAGTGGATGTTCAGATCCTCCAACTGGAAGTTTAATTTGTGAATTTGGAACAGAAGAAACTAGAATTAATCCTTTTCCTGTTGAAATAACTTCAGGGAATGCTTATGGTATTGTTGCAGCAGATGGTTCTTATACTTATGGAAAAAGTTGGCATGGTTATCATGATAAAGATAATAGAATTGCTAAATTTGGTTTAGATGGAACAGAAATTGGGGATCTTTCTTCTTTTGATACTTCTTTAGCTATGACTTATTATCCAGTTTTTACCGATAATAATGGAACTCATGATAAAGGAGTTATATTTAATGGATATTCTACATATAATGCTTACTTAGGGGGTACAAATAGGCTTCAGGTAATGGATTTAGAAACTGGAGGTGTTTATTTATCTGATCCTTTAGAAAATTTACATAGAAGAAATGATGTAAGTTCTGTTTTAGATACCAATTATAGTCAAATACTTGTTACTTCAGACGGAAAATATTTATATACCTTATCTTATACAAGAAGCACTGGTTATAATGGATATACTGTTAATAAATATGATCCAAGAGATAGTATGAAACTTATTGATGAATATATTTTTTATGGGACTTCTCTTTATACTGATGGTGTTATCGCTGATGGAAATTATCTTTATGCTTTTCAATGGAGTGGAAATGGAACTATAACTAGACTTAATTTAGAAAATGAAACTATAGCTTATTCTTGGAGGAGTGAGCAGAGGAATTCATCCGATTTACATACAGGAAGGGTTGATATTATTAATGGTCAATTTGATTGGAAAAATAATGTTATTTGGATGGGAGATTTAGTCGATCATGATCGTAATGATTTGGATGAAAACGCCTGGATATATAAATATACTAGTTGTTCTACAGCTTCTTATTCTTGTGGAGATGGAATTTGTATGCCTTCTGAATCTTGTCCTTTGGATTGTGGTACTTTAGTAGATACTATACAAATAAGAGCAAAAGCTAAAAAATATGATTCTATAAATCCAATATTAGAATTTTGGTATAGAAAAACTACAGGGGAATGGGAAAAATTATTTGAAGATGAAATAACTAATCAAACCTTTTTCTTAAATTATAAATATAATTTAGAAACTTCTATTAATATGACTGGATTTGCTATTGCTTATCAAAATGATGGTGATCCAAAAACAGATAGAGAATTATATGTTGATTCTATAAGATTTAATGGAGATTCAGAAAAAATTGAATTTAATGGAACAGATGAAAATATTATTTATGATTTAGGATCTAGTTCTAATGCTTGGCGTGATGATTTAAATACTGAGGTTCCAGCTGGAGTATTAGATGAAAATGGTGCTTTTAGAACTAAAATTACTTATCCTCCTCAATGTGAAAATGGAATTCAAGATGAAGATGAACTTGGAGTTGATTGTGGAGGGCCTTGTGCATCTTGTCCTGAAGATGAAGATCCGGATGATCCCGTTGTGTCTGGTACTTGTGGAAATGGTGTTATAGATGGTGATGAGTGGTGTGATTATTCTGCCTCTACTGCTTCTAATTTGAAATGTTCTGATTTTGGGTATGATAGTTCTGATAAGGTTAGATGCGATACTAGTTGTGTTGTTGATCTTTCTTTTTGTCCTGGATATAATCCTTCTCCTAATGAAACTTGCGAATTTTTAACTAAAGATACTAGAGAACAAGAAGTTGGAGAATTTAAACCAAAATTTTCAGGTGGTGGAGAAACTTCTGATGCTGTTGGATTAACTGCTACAGCTGGTGATTATATGTATGTTAAATCTTATAGTGCTTATGATGGAGATGATCAAAATTTAACTAAAGTAAGAAAAAGTGATGGTGTTGTTGTTGAAAATATAGGCACATTATCTTCTTCTATTTCTATGTTTTATCATCCTCCTTATACTGATTATTTAGGATTTCATGAAGACGGTGTTATTTATAATGGTTATGTAGATTCTGGAAGAATACGAATTTTAGATTTAAAAATTAATCAAAAGTATTGGTCTAAAACTCCTAATTCTTTTCTTATGAGACCTGATGATAGTAATGTAACTGCTTCAGGGGGAAATGTTCTTCTAACTTTTGATGGAAAGTATATTTATAA
Source organism: Patescibacteria group bacterium (assembly GCA_021734125.1). GTDB lineage: Bacteria > Patescibacteriota > Patescibacteriia > JAGPKW01 > JAGPKW01 > JAIPGT01. The sequence continues at coordinate 425 of JAIPJN010000010.1, read as the reverse complement.
TTTAAGTTATAAAATATCTTCTTTATATGATGGATTTAAGGTAAAAGTGTATGACCCTAAAAATAATATGAGATTGGTTAATTCTTGGTCAACTTCTTACCCATCTTTTGAAGTTGGTGGTATTGTTGCTGATGCTGGATATTTATATGCTATTGAAAAAGGGGATAATGCTAGAGTTGTTAGAATGAATGCTGAAACTGGAGCTTATATATATCAATGGAAAACTGAAAATGATTTTGGTTATGCTGAGTTTGACGGTGTAGATGATTATATGGTTATACCAAACACTTCTGATTTTAATTTTGGTGAAGGTGGAATTACTTATAGCTCTTGGATAAAAACAACTTCTTCTCAAACTGATTATATTGCTTATCATAATCATTATTCTGATGTTTATTATTATATTACTGGAGGTAGAGTTAGGG
>JAIPJN010000009.1 GCA_021734125.1 Patescibacteria group bacterium | reverse complement strand
CCAGATAATTTTATTTCTTTATCTTTATATTTTTGTATATCTTTTATACATTCCATATTATTTATTTTTTAAATATTTTTTGTTAAATAAATGTTTTATAACCTCTATTAAAGATACTGTTGTTAAGCTTACCAAAAATATTAAAACCCAGTCAATAAAATTTAAAGGAACTGTTGTAAAAATTCTATTCATTATTGGGTTGTATATTATAAATATAAGACTTAATAATGAAATTAAGACAGCATATAGTAAATACTTATTATTTACGATTGATTTAATCGTAATCCTTTTATGTAAATTTTTAGCAGAAAATACATAAAGCATAGAGTCAATTGAAGAAATTGCTAAAATAACGGTCCTTACTTCTTTTATATCTACCCCTTTAAAATAATATAAAAAGTAAAATACAAAAAGCATAAAAAGTGCTAAAAATATACTTATAAAACCAATTAAAAATTTCATTTCAAAATTTAATATATTTTTATCCTGACCAACTGGAGGCTCTTTCATAATATCATCATCTGCTGGTTCTTTAGCTAAAGCCATAGCAGGAAAAGTATCTTCTATTAAATTACTAACTAAGATTTGAGAAGCTAATATCGGTATTGGAAAACCTAAAAATATACTTCCTATTATTAAAAACATCCTTGAAAAAGAATCTGATAACAAAAAGAATGTCATTTTTTGAATATTTCTATAAACCACCCTCCCCTGTTCAACTGATGCAACTATATTTTTTAAACTGTCATCTAATAAAATAATATCAGAGGATTCTTTTGCTATATCTGTTCCTGAACCTAAAGCAACCCCAATATCTGCTAGTTTTAATGCTGGGGCATCATTAACCCCATCTCCTGTCATTGATACAATTTTTCCATTATTTTTGAATGCATTTATTATTCTTAATTTATGAGAAGGCGTTGTTCTTGCGAATATATTAATTTTCTTAATATTTTTTTCTAATTCATGATCTGTTAATTCATCTATTTCCCAACCTTCAATTATTTGATTATTTTTATCTATTAAATTAGTTTGATCTCCTATTGTCTTTGCTATTATTTTATTATCTCCTGTTATCATACAAAGTCTAATTCCTGCTTCTTTACATTTTTTTATTACATTTTTTGCATCACTTCTTACTGGATCACTAATTCCTACAAACCCTGTAAAAACAAAATCTTTATTTATATTAATATTTTTAAAATTTACTTCTTTATGAGGGCATTCTTTGAAAGAACAGCCTAAAATTCTTAGCCCTAAAGCTGCTATTTCTTTAAATTTATTTTCTATTTTTTCTTTTGTTTTTTTATCTAATTTTACAATTTTTCCATTTTTGTAAATAAAATTAGATATTTCTAATATTTTTTCTGGTGCTCCTTTTGTATAAATTATGTTTCTTTTTGAATTGTTTTTATTTATTGTAAACATAATTTTTTTATCTGAACTAAAAGGAACCTCATTTAATCTATCATCTATACTTATACCTTTTATATTGTTTTTTAAAGCAAAATAAAGAAGTGCTTTTTCTGTAGGACTTCCTAAAATTTCATTGATGTTTTTTATACGTTTTATATTTTTTGAAAAATAAGCATTATTACATTTTGAAAATATTTTTGCAGTTAATTCTACTGAATCACTTATTTCTACATCTAATTTTTTATCAACATTCAAAACTTTTATTTCTTGTTCTTCTGTATATATTTCAGTAACATGCATCTTTCCTTGAGTTATAGTTCCCGTTTTATCTGTGCATATAATTCCAACAGATCCTAATGTTTGTGCTGCATTTAAATTTCTAACTAGTGCATTTTTCTTTAAAATAGCTCTCATACCTATTGCTAAAATAACAGTCACACCAATTACAAGACCTTCTGGCATAGCTGAAACTGCTATAGCAACACTTGTTATAAACATTTCAAATATATCTCTTCCAAAAATTATTCCAATTGCAAACATAATAATACAAGCTCCTACTATAATTTTTGTAATTTGCATTGCAAGTTTTGCTTGTTTTTTTTCTATTGGAGTTTTATCTTCTTTAAATTTTATTAAATCATTTATTTTTCCTACTTCTGTTTTATCTCCTGTTTCTGTGATAACAAAAGTAGCTCTTCCAGCAACTGAATTTGTTGCCATATAAACCATATTTTTTCTTCCTGAAAGTTCTGTATTTTCTGTTATTTTATGATTATTTTTTTGAATGTGTATTGATTCACCAGTTAATATAGATTCATCTGTTGAAAATTCTGTAAATTCTATAATCCTACCATCTGCAGGGACTCTATCTCCATTTTCCAAAAAAACTATATCTCCAGGAACTAATTCTTTTATATTTAATTTAACTTTTTTTCCATCTCTTAATACAACAGCTTCAAATTTTACCATTTTTTTAAGGGATTCCATTGTTTTTTCTGCTTTTATTTCTTGAATAAAACCTATTATTGCATTTACTAAAATAGCAAATAAAATAACTATTGCATCTATATATTCATCTAATAATACACTTATTACTGCAGCAACAATTAATACAATTATTAATGGATTTTTTATTTGTCTTATAAAAATTTCAAAAGCTGTGGTTTTCTTTATTTCATCTAATTCATTTTTACCAAATTTTTTTTGCCTTTTTTCTACTTCTTTTGAAGTTAATCCATTTTTTGTAGTTTTTAGAGTATCTAAAGTTTTTTCAATTGAAAAATCGTAATACACCTTTTTTTATTTATTTTATTAAATTATTTTAAATTATTTTTTATCTCATCTAGTTTTAAATAAGCTTTTTCTTTATTTTCTGCTTCTAAATATATTCTAAGAAGAGGTTCTGTACTTGATCCTCTTATTCCAAACCAAAAATCTTCTGAATATATTGTTAATCCATCAAATTCATCAAACTTATTATTGCTATAAATATTTTTTATTTTTAAAATAGCTTCTACCACGCTATCTACTTTTATATTATCTTGCAATGTGAATCCTGCTCCTAATTCTTTTATTTGTTCACTGATTTTTTTATCTGAATTTGATATTGTTTTTAATATTTTAAGAAGAGCTAATAACCCTGAATCACTATAAAAATTTTCTGAAAAGCAATAATGACAAGAATATTCTCCACCCATATCTCCATTTTTATTCAACATTATATTTTTTATATTTATATATCCAACCTTACTTCTTAATGCTCTACCTCCCCATTTTTTAATAAGTTCTGGAACAGCTTTAGGAGCCCAATTATAAACTATACCTGCATTTTTTTTATTTTCTAAAATTTCTTTAGCAATAAGTAATAAAGTTAAACCACCTTCTATTTTTTCACCTTTTTCATCTAATAAAAAAATTCTATCTCCATCTCCATCAAATATAAATCCACCATCTAAATTATTTTCTATGATAGTTTTTGATAATAAATCACAAGAACCTTCTTCTAATGGATTTGGCCCATGATTTGGGAAATTTCCATCTGGAACGAAGTTTAGCTTAGTTATTTTTACTTGAGATATTTTATTTTCTATTTTTTCTATCATTTTACCAAAAGTTCCAGAGCTTGCATCAATTGCTATATTTATTTTTCCTATTTCTTCTTCTTTTACTTTAGAAAAACAATGGTCAATATATAAATCAAATAAATCCACTTTTTTTATAATACCTTCATTATTTTTATTTAATAAAAGATTGGGATTTTTTTGTATTTGTTTTGTAATATCATAAATTTCTTTTCCTGAAATGACTATATTATCTTTTACACCAATCATTTTTATACCATTGTATTCTTTAGGATTATGAGATGCTGTTATCATAATTCCTCCATCATATTCTTTTAAATTAGCTATACCATACAACATTCCTGTAGGAATCAGTCCTAATATATCAACTTCTACTCCTAAATCTTTTAATGTTTTTGAAAATAAATCACATATTTCTTCTGAAGAAATTCTAGCATCGTATCCTATCACTACTTTTTTAGGTTTTAATTTAAAATAATATGCCTTTGCAGTCATTATTATTTCATTTTCTGTTAATTCTTTTTTATATATGCCTCTTATGTCATAATTTTTAAAAACTTCTTTATTCAAAAACATATTTACTTTTATTATTTAATTAGAAGAATATGGATCTTTTTGAAGTGGAACTTCATAATAATCAAACAAAAAACTAGAAACTTTACTAAATATTGGAGCTGCTGATTCTGATGAATATTTTGTTTCTGGATTTTTTAAGGTTATAAGTATTGCAAAATTTGGATTATCTATAGGACCAAATCCAACAAAAGATTGCATAGTTCTATCTGCGGTATATACACCATCTTCCGCAATTTGGGCTGTTCCTGTTTTACCTCCAACATAATATCCAGGAACTTGAGCTAATTTAGCATGTCCTTTTTCTACAACAGAAACTAACATACCTCTTACTGTTATTGCAGAAGATTCTTCAATAACTTTTCTAACTTTTTCAGGTTCTTTTAATATTAATTCGTCTTTATTTTTATCATAAGTAGCTTTTATAATATAAGGTTTTCTCAAATAACCATCACTAACTATAGCTGAAAATGCTGATAAAAATTGTATTTGAGTTATTGCTATACCTTGACCAAAAGATGCTGTTGCATAATATATATCATTTTTAATTTCTAAATTGTCTATATTACCAGAAACTTCCCCACCTAATTCTATACCCGTTTTTTCTCCAAATCCAAAGTTTTTTATATAATCTTCTGCTTTATTTTTACCTATAGTATCAGAAATATACCAACTTCCAGTATTTAAAGATTTATCTAAAATATCTATCATAGTTTGTTTTCCTCTAGGACCTATTGTTTTATAATCAGAATTACAAATTGGATATGGCCAATCATCTAATTCCATACATCCTGGATCTATATATGTAGAATAAGCATCTATTATACCTTCATTTATTCCACTTGCTACCGTTATAACTTTAAATATAGATCCTGGTTCATATTGATCCATTATTACTGGATTTACATAAGTCCTTACATTTTCTACTTCATTATATTTATTAGGATTGTAATTTGGATAATTACACATACCTAAAATTTCTCCTGTATATGGATTCATTACAGTAACACTAGCTTCTTCTGGTTTATATTTTTCTGCTTCTTCTTCTAATATCTTACATATATTGTATTGTATTGCTTTATCTAAAGTTAATATTAAATCTACTCCGTCTTCTTTTTCTAATATTATTTCATCAGAATTATTTATCATTCTTCCTTTTATATCTTTTTTACCTTTAATTTTTCCATTTCTACCTTTTAATTTTTCATTATATGTTCCTTCTAATCCATACTGACCTATTAAAATTTCATCTTCTACTCTTGTAAAACCTGTTATTGAGCTAAAAAGATTATCATCTGGATAATATCTAGATTGTTTTTTTTCAAAATTAAAAAGTCCTTGTGATATATATGATATATAATTTAATAATGTTTGAGAAAATTTTTCATTAGCTAAAGGTTCTAATGCTTCTATATATTTATCTGAAATCCATTTTTTTAAATTATCTGCATCTTTTTCTTTTGCATCTCTATATATTATTTCGTATGGATCATTTTTTTTATCTAATCTAGAAGAAATAACCTCTTTATCAATTTTATCTCCAAATATTTTTATTATTTTATTTAAAATAATTTCTTTATTTAATATTTCTTCTTTTAAAACAGACTCTATAATTTTTTCAGGAATATCTTCTAATATATTATAATGAATTTTTTCTACATCTTCTGTTAAATCATAAATATTTTTTGGAGAAATAGATATATCATATTTATTTATATTTACAGCGACTTCATCTAAACCTATATAATTAATTTTATTATCTTTTGTTACAAAATTTAAATTATCATCTCTTGAAGTAATATATATTTCTCCTCTTTCTGCTTTTAAAATTTCTGTATTATTTTGCATACTTTCTGCTTGTGCTTCATAGACTTTATATTCAATAACTTGCATAGAAAAAAGTCTTAATATAACTAATAAAAATAACAAAGAAAATAATCCTTGCAAAAAAACAATTCTATTTATTTTTATACCAAAATCTAACTTATCTAGATAATAATCTAAATATGTTTTGTTATTCTTTTTAATTTTATTTTTTATTTTTCTTTTATTCATTATTTCTTAATTATAACATATACAAAAATCTATATAAAAAAGCGTAGAATTCGCTCTACGCTCTCTTTTTTTAGTTAGTAAAATGGGCACGACAATCTTTAAACCCTGGGCACTTAAGAGTTTAAAGCGTAAAACATAAATTTTTTTTAAATTTTACGTTTTAAGTTCTTATTTCATGGCCATATTAGAATTTAAAACTATATAATTTATATAACCAACTTCAACCATATTTTTTTCTTCGCTATACTCTTCTATAGTAGCTACTTTTTTAAGATCAGAAAGTCTTACAGTTAATCTTTTTTGTACATCTTCTAATTCTTTTATTTCATTTTCTAAATTTGCTTTTTCTAAATATTTTATTGATACTTCGTTTGTTATAAAAAGTTTTCCAAAAAATAACCCTAAACAAAGTATTGACAATACTATTATAAAATTTCTTTTGTTTTTTAATTTTTTAATTTCTGTTTTTGTCATTATATTTTTTCTAATATTCTTAATTTTGAACTTCTTGATCTAATATTATTTTTTATTTCCTCATCTTTTGGAATTATTGGCTTTTTATTTATAATATTTATCTTTTTTTTATGATGACATATACAAATCGGAATTTCTGGAGGGCATATACAATCTTTTGATTCTTTTTTTGAAAATTCCTTAACTACCCTATCTTCTAATGAATGAAATGAAATTATTACTAATCTACCTTTACTTTTTAATCTATCTAATAATTTTGGTAATACTTCTTCTAAATTTTTTAATTCATTATTTACTTCTATTCTTATTGCTTGAAAAACTTTAGTTGCTGGATGTATTTTATTTCTATTAAACCTTTTAACTTTTAAAATTATATTTACTAAATCTTCTGTTGTTTCTATTTTTTTTATTTTTCTTTCTTTTACAATTTCTCTTGCTATACTTTTTGATCTTTCCTCTTCTCCATATTCTTGAAAAATTCTTACCAAATCTTTTTCTTTATAATTATTTACTATATATTCTGCATCTTTTTCTTTACTTCCAGAAAAAGACATATTAAGTGGATTATTTCCTTTAAAACTAAAGCCTCTTTTTTGGTCTAAAAGCTCATAACTGGAAAGCCCTAAATCCATTAATACTCCGTCTACATTTTCTTCTAAATACTTATCAAAATTTTTAAAATTGTCATTTATTAATTTTAAATTCTTTTGATATTTTTTTAATTTAGCTTTTGCATTCTCTATTGCTTCTGGATCTAGATCAAAAGCCATAACTATTCCTCCTTTTTTCAAAATTTCTTCACTATGACCACCTCCTCCTAATGTACAATCTATATAAATACCACCTTTTTTTACATTAAGAGCCGAAACTGCTTCATCTTTCATTACTGTTATATGTTTATATTCCATAAATTTTATTTATATTCCTAATTCAGACATTGATTCTGCTATTTCATCACTTTCTTTTGAATTATTTTCTAAATATTTATCCCATTTTTCTTCATTCCAAACTTCTAATCTATCGTAAAGTCCTGTAATCACTAATCTTTTATTTATTTCTGAATCTTTCTTTAAATAATCTGGAATTACTATTCTTCCTTGTTTATCCATGTGAGTGTCCATTGCTCCAGAAAACATATGTCTTTGGAATGCTCTTGCATCTCTTTTTGTCATTGGGAGTGCTGTAATTTGTTCAGCCTTTTCATTCCATTTTTCTTTTGTATAAATATACAAACAACCATCCAATCCTCTAGTTATCACCAAACCATCATCCAAATCTTGTCTAAACTTTTTAGGTATAGAAACTCTATTTTTTTCGTCTAATGTATGATGAAATTCTCCAATGAACATATTTTTATTTTATTTACCACTTTGTACCACTTTGTACCACTTGATTACATTATATTATTTTTTATATTTATTATCAAACATATCAATACCACTCTTTTTTATAAGAGTTTTTCACTTTAATTAGCTATTTTTCTGAATAACCCTTTAAATAAAGGCTTAATCTGTGGATAAAGTTGTGGATAAAATGGTGTTAAATAATGATATTTTAATTTAAAAAAAATATATAAAATTGGGTGGAACAGGACGACTTTATCGTCCTGTTCCTACGGGAATAATGAACAAAATGTATTAATTGTATTTAATTAAAATAAAACGCGCCGTGGCGCGTTCCCACACGAATTATAAAATAATATATTATTTTAAAAACACATTATTTTTGTATTAAAAGCAATAATTCTTTCAAAGATTTTATTAAAACTATATTATCTTGTTTTTCTATTTTTGAATTTGGAATTATAATTTTTTTAAATCCTAATTTTTGTATTTCTTTTAGTCTTACATTTGTTTTTGAAACCTGCCTTACCTCTCCTGATAATCCTATTTCTCCAAAAATACATGTTTCTTGACCAAAATTTTTTCCTGAATATGCTGATATTATTGCACTAGCTACTGCTAAATCTATTGCTGTATCTTTTGTATTTAACCCTCCAACAACATTTATATAAATATCAAAATTATTGAGCGGAATCCCTAATTTTTTATTTAAAACAGCTATTATTACTTCTAATCTATTTAAATTCATACCAGAAACAGTTCTCTTTGGATATCCAAAATTTGTTTTTGATACTAATGCTTGTATCTCTATTAAAAAAGATCTAGTCCCCTCTAATATACAAGTTACTATATTCCCTTTTTCTTGATTATTTTTATTTATAAAAATTTCTGAAGGATTTTTTATTGATATTAAACCTCTTTTAGTCATTTCAAAAACCCCTATTTCGTTTGTATCTCCGAATCTATTTTTTGTCGATCTTAATATTCTGAAATTTCTAAATTTTTGTTCTTCTAGATATAAAACTGTATCTACCATGTGTTCCATAGTTTTTGGTCCTGATATTGTTCCATCTTTTGTTATATGGCCAACTAAAATTATAGGTATATTTAATTCTTTAGCAACTCCTAAAACTTTAGAAGTACAAGCTCTTATTTGATTAACAGCCCCCATTGAACTTTCTACATCGTTTGAGTATATGGTTTGTATTGAATCTATAACTACTAATTTAGGTTTTTCTTTTTCTATTGTTGCTATAATATTTTCTATATTTGTTTCACTTATAAAATATATATTATTTAAATCAGTTTCTAACCTATCAGCTCTAGATTTTACCTGAAAAGCAGTTTCTTCTCCTGATATATATAAAATTTTTTCTATTTTTGAAGAAGCACAAATTTGCATAAGTAATGTTGATTTACCTATACCAGGCTCCCCTGAAATTAAAATTAATGATCCTGGAATTATTCCCCCACCTAATACTAAATTCAATTCTTTTATATCAGTTTTTATTATTTCTTGTTTTTTAATTTCTAAATTATTAAATGAAATTAAATTAGAAGGAGTTCCTGAAATTCCTTTTTTATTATCTTTTGTAGCTTTTCCATTTTCACTTTCTTCTATTATTTCCCACGATCCACATTCGCTGCACCTTCCTTGCCATTTAAGATATTGAGCTCCACATTTTTTACATTCAAACATATTTTACCAATTTTTATATTTATAAATAGGTTTTACTGGTCTATATTCTTTCTCTTTTTTTATTTTATCTAAACCAATTTCTATAAATTCTTCATAATTTTTAAATTCTTCTTCTGATATACCAACAATAGGAATATTAAGTAAGTAACCTATTGTATTAGTTATAACTATACCCACTTTAAAATTTAAATTAATACCTGGACCATTTACGACTATTACTCCGTCTATATTTTTATATATTATATTATTTTTTGATAAAAAATCACTTATATATGTTAATATATCTTCTGATTTTTTATTATCTATAAGATATTCTTTATCTATTCTAAAATTAGAAGCTTCATCTTTTAGAATAAGCCTTATTTGTTCTTTTTTGTTTGTGTCTATAAATAAATACATATTTATATATTACTATAAATTCAAATAAAAAATAAGAGTGAATTCCTCTATTTTTTATTGAAAATTTATATTAATTTAATTATTTTTTTATATTTCTTTATATCTTTGTCAAAATCTTTTGATAAATAACTATTTTTAACGATAAATAACAAAAATAAATCTAAGAAATATTCATTTTTTATTATTTGATTTAATTTTTCTTTTTCTATTTCTTTTATATTATCTAATTTATTCTGATTTAATATTAAAAATTCTATTTTTTCTTTAGATTTATTTGAAAAATTAAATAATTTTGCTTTTTTAGTAAATATATCTTTTGATATAGCTTCAAAATTCTTATATACCCTTTCACCATTTACTTCTTCTTCTGAAATTTTTGTTTTTCCTAAATCTTGAAATAATATACTCCAAATAAATTCTGATCCTAATTTTTTTACAATATTATATTTATTTATTTTTTCTATATTTATATCTTTTTTATCAAAAATTTTTAAATTTTTTATTATTTTATAAAATTCATCATTATCAATAAAATTCAATTTATATAATATAGTTTCGAATAAATTACTATCCTTATTTTTTAATTTTATTCCCTTTAAATTATTTATTTCTTCAATAAATTTTTCTAGTATTAAAAATTTATCTAAATCGTATATTGTTGCACTAGAATTCTTTGATTTTAATACCTTATTAATTTCTTTTTTAAATTGATAATTAGAAATTTTTATGTTTTTTGAAAATTTTTCTATTATATTTAAAGTTCTTTTATCTGATCTTAAATTATATTTATTTTTTAATCTTAAATATCTTATTATTCTTAAATTATCTTCTTTTATTCTTTTTTTAGTATTTCCAATGAATTTTAATCTATTACTTTTTATATCTTCTATTCCCTTATGAAAATCATATATTTTATTTTCTATTGCATCAAAATATAAAGAATTTATAGTAAAATCTCTTCTTTTTGAATCTTTTTTTATATTTTTAGTGAATTTTATAGTTTTAGGATTTCTAGAATCTCCTTTTCCAATATCTTTTCTAAAACAAGCAAGTTCAAATTTATAATCTTTATAATTTACTATAAAAACTCCAAATCCTTTTTTTATAATTTTATACGAACATTCTATATTATCTAAAATTTCTGAAACTTCTCTTTCATTTTTATCTATACAAATATCTATATCATAAGTTATATTTTTTTTATTCAAAAAAATATTGATTAACAAATCTCTTGGATACCCTCCTATAAAATAAGCTTTAGATTTTTTTTGTAATAATTCTAAAAATTCAATTGCTTGTTTTTCAATTTTAGAATTTGGATTATAATTTTCTATTTCCATATTTATTAAGCTTTATTATCTAGATCAGAAAAATCATAGTATTTTGCTCCGATTTCTGCAGTAATATTATCCTTTAATACTATTTTACTTTTATCTAAAATTTCATATAAAAATTTATCTGTTAAATCTAACCTGTGGATAAATTCTTCTTTACTCATTACCGTATAATTTATTTCTTCTTCTGTTGTGGCTTCTAATTGAGTAATAATATTGTTCAACGCATCTTGATTAGGTTCTCCTACTACTAATATATCTATTGGACTATTTACACTACAAAATACTCCGGTTAATGCAAAATATTCAACACCTTTTAATTCTTTTATTTTATTTTTTAATTCATCTTCTGATACTATTTCTAATTTTGCAAATAAAGCTTTAAGTTCATTATATATACCAAAACCACTGTTAATTTTATAATATTTTTTATTACTTTTACTATCTTTAGATGCTTTTATTTCTTTTATAATTTCCATTGATAAAAGATTTTCTAATTCCCTTCTTATGGAATTTATATGTTCATCTAACATTCTTGTAAGTTCTCTTACAAAATATTTTTCATTTGGATTAAAAAGAAATAATTTTAGTAATTTTACTCTAGTATTAGAGCCAAATAATTTTTGAACCATAAAATTTAATTATTGTTTTTTACTATTGTACACCTTTTTTATACATTACACAAATTTATTGAACAATTTTTTAGTACATATTTTTTATCTTATTGTTGCCTTATTTTGTTATGTGTTCATTAAGTATAATTTTTATGTTAAAATGTTATTATAAAATGTAATTTAAATTATTATGTCTCAAACACAAGCAGATATAAAAAGTTTTTCGATAAAAAATAAAAACGAAGCTTCTTATGTAGATATATTAATATCTAAACCATCTATAATACAAAGTAGAACTTTAGGAACTTTAATTGCTATAACTAGAATAGACTCCCCTATTAAAACAAAAAATCTTCCTAATATTATAAATGATAATATCAGAACAAATTATTATTCCAATTTAAATGCTAATGTAGAATTTTCTTTAGAAGAGACTTTGGGAGATTTTAATGAAAAATTGAAAAAAATCGAAAAAGTTGAAAATTTAGAAAATTTAGAAAAATCTATATCTTCAATAATTATTGTAGTAAAAGATGATAATATATATTTTACAAACCATGGATATATAAGTTCTTATATTTATCACAACGGAAAAATTGTTAATTTATGTAAAGATTCAGAGGAAAATGAAAATAAGGTTTTCTCTGATATTTCTATAGGTAAATTAAATAAAAAAGATTTATTATTTTTTGGAACTACTAATATTTTTGATAATTTAAAAGATGAAGATATACTTAATTCTATAAGTAATTTAGATTTATCTAATTTTATAGAGTCTATACAAAAGAAAATAAGTAATATAAAAGCTAATTTAGAAGGTGCATTCTTAGTTGTTGGTAAAAAGCAAGAAATTTCTGATAATTATATTCCTTCTCAAGAAAATTTATCTTTAAAAGACAAATTTAAAAATGATTTGGAAGATAAAAATATAAAATCTAATCCAGATTATGAAGATAATACTAATATTGATGAGGTTTTTCGAAAAAAAGACTTTGATTTTTTAAAAATTTTTACAGATTTTACAGATAAAATTTCTTCTTCTTATAAAAATTTGAGAAAATCTGAGAAAATAAAATCATTATTTAATTCTATTTCTACTTTTTTTGTATCAAATTATAAAAAAGTTATTCCTCTTTTATCTAAAAATTTTAAAAAAATAAAATTTCCTGAAAAGAAAACAAAATTTAAAACAACAATAAATAAAGGTAAAAAAGATATAAAAACTAAAATTGAAAATAAGAACTTTAAAAAGGATTTTAATAATTTTTTCTCAAAAAGTTATAAACATATTAAAAAATATAAAAACTTATACAGAATTTCTTCGATTTCTGTTTTGGTTTTAATTATTCTTGTTACCTTTACATTTAGATTAAAACAACAAAATAACTTAAGAAAACAAGCAGAAGAAAAATATAACACACAAATTGAAGAAATAAATTTAGTTCATAATGAGGCTTCTTCTGCTTTAATATATAATAATTATTTTAAAGCTAAAGATTTAGTAAAAGATGCAGAAGAATTAATATTAGAATTACCTGAAGTTACTCCTTCTCAAGAAGAAAATAAAGAAAATTTATTATTAGAAAATGAGGAAATTTTAAAAAAGGCTTATAAAATAACAACTTTAGAAAATCCTGAGATTTTAGTAGATTTTGGATCTGAATTTAAAAATGAAGAACAAACTCCTATCCAAGATGAAAATAATGAAGGAACAGAACAATCCCCTGTTCAAAAAATTAGTATAAATAAAGTATTAAAAACTACAAATAATTTATATGCTTTCGATTATGAAACTCAAAATGTTTATTCAATAGAAGATGATAAAAGTATAGAGACTAAAAATTTGTCTGAAGATATAGGAAATTTAATAGATGGAGGAGAATTTGATAAAGAAGATAGAGAACTTTTATTCCTTAATGAAAATAATTCATTAGTTTCTATAGAAAATAATGATGTTGATATTACTGATTTATCTTCTAGTTTAAATCCTTACAGTATATCAGATATAGATTTTTACGGTTCAAATATTTATTTTTTAGATAAAATAAATGATAATATAATATCTATTAGGAGAAGTACTTATGGGTATTATGGAAGTGCTTCAAAATGGATAAAAGAAGATGTGGATTTTAAAAATGTTTCTTCTTTTACTATAGATGGTTATATTTATATAGCTTATGAAGATGGGCTTATAGAAAAATATTTAAGGGGTTATAAAAATAATTTTTACTTAGATATTGTTGATCCTTTACTTGAAAATATAGACAAGATATGGACTGAAGAAGATGTAGATGAAATGTTTATTATGGATTCAAAAGAAAATAGAATCTTAATATTTAATAAAGATTCTAGTGCACTTATAGAACAAATAGCTTCTCCTTCTTTTGATAATTTAAAAGATTTTACAGTTGATTATAAAAAAGAAATTATATATGTTTTGAATGGAGATGTTTTATATAAAGTTCCTTATAATTCTTAAGGTTTAAAAAAATTAGTATATTTTAAATTTAAAGGGCGAACAAAATGCAAACATTGTTCGTCTTTTTTATAATATTTTTTTAATTTTAAATTTTAAACATAACGAACATTGTTCGAGTCATCCATGACTGCCCCTACAAGAATATTTGTTTATTAATTTATTAATAAATAAATATTCTGCAATTCTCAAAATCTAAATTATAACTAAAAACTTTTAGTAATTCTTGATATTTTTCTTCTAAATTTACTGTCCCTAAATAATCTGTTATATTTCTATCCTCTATAATTAAATAGCAGTTTTTAGCTTTTGTTAATTCAATCGCATCTTCTACTATTGTTTTACTTGGATTTTTTATTATCTTTTTAAAAAATTCCTTTCTTTCTTTTTGTTTATAATTTTCTTTTTGAGGAAAGCCTCCGTTTATTATTTTATTTTTAGTTTGATATTCCAACATTATTAGTGGCATAGTATCACCTATCACACAATACTTTTCTTCTTCTTTTAATTCTTCCTTTAAAAAATTAGTAAAATCAAACTTATATCCTGTTGTTATTTCCATTACTGGGCCTGAGGAAATTTGTGTTACTGATAAAAATGAAATAAAAATTGTTATTAATAAAATAAAACTAATCTTATATTTATTTTTTAATTTTATATTTGAAATAGAATATATAAAATAAAATAATAAAATAAAACTTATAATGAATATACTTTTATTATTAAAGATATTTGCTCCATTTAGTATAAAAGGCGAAATTATGTAATTTGCTAATAATGATATAGAAAATAAATTTAAATTTTTATATTTTTTGTTTTTTATAGCTAATATTATTCCTAAAATTGATATTATTAAAAATAATATAAAGAAAAAAGTATAATAATCTATAATTTTTGGATATTTATTAATATTATTTAATATAATATCTGGTTTTAAACTTAAATTTGTCTTTTTTAGGCTAAAATAACTTAATCCTGATATTAAATCAAAAAATATTAAATAAAAGAAACTAGAAAAATACACTAAATATTTTAAAAATCTATTTTTTATATTTTTTAATATTAAATAATATAATAAAAAACCAAAATACAATATTAAATATAAAATATAATTAAAATATAAAAATATCATTGAAATAAATATTATTAAAATATTTCTTTTTTTAAATATTAAATTATCAGTAAATAATATTTCTTTATTAAATATTAGAACAAGCAAAAATACTAAAAATCCGTAGGTAGAAGCATATCCTAAAGATCCTAAAATCCATAATGTGTTTAAAAATAATGGTGAAATACAAAATAATAATTTATATTTTTCTTTTAATTTTGTTTTATTTACTAAATTAAATATCAATATTGGGGAAAATATAGAAAATATTAAATATAAAATCCAAATATCTATATAAAAAATTTCAGCACCTGTCATCCATGATGTGAATATATTTAAGGCTTGTTTATTAGAATATGTTTGTTTATTTCCAACATAAAAAACATAAGGTATATCTATTTTTTCTTTTTCACCAAATAATACAGGTGCTTTTTGATTTCCATCTTTATAATAATTTTCTTCTGCAATAAACCTAAATCTATCCCCCATTCCGCCTTCTCCTTTTTGGTATATTGCTGGTATAAATAAATGTGTAAATAAATTTATTATAATAATAAAAAATATTAATACATTTTTATTTATTTTTTTTGATAGAAATATTAATAATAAAGAAAAAAATATTATTTCAAATAATACTATAAATATTTTAAAATCAAAGTCTAAAAATGGATATATTGTTATATGGTTTGAAAATTCTAAATTAAATAAATAATATAAAATTATTATAAATAATATTAATAATCCAGAGATTAAATAATAATTTATATTTTTAAAATCTATTTTTTCTTTAATTTTTTTAGTTTTTTTAAAAAAAATTGGTATTATCGTTGTAAATATTAAGGAAATAATAAATAATTCTTTTGTTATTTTATAAAAAACTATAAAAATAGCACCAAAAAAAGTTAAAATAACTAAACTAGAAAAAATCCCTAATAATTTTGTAAAATTTAAACTTTTAAAATATTTTAATATTATATTTTCATATAATATCCCAGTAAAAAATAGCCATAAAATAAAAAAAATTATTCCTAAATATATATTTTTAAAATAAAAAACATTTAAAAATATTATTATTAAACTTACTAAAGAAAATATTTTAGATAATTTAAAAAGCTTCATTTTATTCTAAAAATATATTTATTAATTTATTGGATATTTTTTTCCATGAATATTTATGAGTATTATTAATACAATATTCTTCTATTTTTTTATATTTTAATTCATCTATTTTTAATATATTTTCTAATTCTTTATTTATATTAGAATTATTATAAATTAAAAAACCATTTTTTTTATTTAACACCAAACTTCTTACACCATTTAAATTTGAGGCTATTATAGGAGTTCCACATTCTAAAGACTCTATTAAAACCATTCCGAAAGCCTCTCTTTTATCTATTGAAGGTAGGATTGTAAAATATGATTCATTATAAATAATTCTCATATCTTCTCTTTTTAAATTTATATAAAATTTTACTTTTTCTATTAAATTTAATTTTTTAACTAATCTTTGATATTTATTTCTATAATCTCCATCTCTTCCCATAATTACCAAATTAAAATCATTATTTTCTATTTTAGAAAATGCTTCTATTAAATTTTCTACGCCTTTAAAATTATGAGCTTTATCTAAATGCCCTACAAATAATAATTGTTTCTTCTTAATCTTATTTTTTTCTGGAAAAAATACTTTTTTATCTACTCCAAAAGGAATTTCTGAACATTTTGATTTATTTTTTATATAATATTTTTTAGCATCACTTATTTTTGCATAATCAAAACTGGAAAATATTACTTTATCAGCTTTTTTTAATATTTTTGGAAGTATAAATATTTTATTTATCTTATAGAATATTTTTTTAAAAATATTCTTACTAATAAGATCCATATGGTATCTTATTATTATTTTTTGATTTTTTGATTTTTTATAAAATAATAAATTTTCAGCAATTCCAAATGCTGGATAATGTAAATAAATAATATCTGAATCTTTTAATTTTTTATTTACTTTTAAACAAATTGCTCCCATTCCTATTTTAAAAATAGGATTTAAAAATTCTGTAAATCTTTTTATTCTACTTGAAAAATATTTATTATATTTTGGAACTAAAATTTTTATATTTAAATTTCCATTTTTAATAAATTCTAAAATTTCAGATATAAAAACGGTGCCCATTCCTCCGTCATTTGGATAAACTGATGATAAAATTGTTATTTTTTTATTATTTTTTACCACCATATTATTATCTTTAATAATAAATAATATATAAAACTAACCGGATTTGCTATATATTTTATAAGTATATTATCAATTTCTGAAAATTTTACATTATAATTCATATGTTTTAATAATTCCCTATCTTTAATTATTCTTATTTTTTTATTTTCTTTTCTCCATTTTTTTATATTTTTTATATTTTGGAAAAAATCTTTATAAGCTTTTATTTTTAAATAAAACCAATTTTCTTTTATAGAAAATAATAATATTCCTAATTCCCAAAATATTATTATTGGAAACAATAAAATTAATGTTTTAATTTTATATTGTGAAAAAATATTAAATAATCTATTTCTTTCTATATAATAAAATTTATTTTTACCTGATCTACTATTAAAATTATAATCATGCTCAATAAGCGTTTCATTTATAAAGCCTATTTTATATCCTGAAAGTATAAATCTAATTTGTAATTCAGAATCTTCATGATATAAAAAATATTCATCTTTAAAATATCCTAATTTTTCAAGAATTTCTATTTTTATTATTAAAGCAGCTCCCATTGCATATCCTTTATCTATATATTCTGTATAATTTTTTTTATTATATTCTTTGTTAAAATCTTGGCAATATCCTATTCCGTTATAACATAAATTAATCCCTGCTGAATTTATTTTTTTATTATTAGAATCTAATATCACACAACCAGAACATGCTAATTTATTATTTTTTTCTAAATTATTTTCAAATTTTTCTATCCAATTTTCATCTAATGGATATGCATCATCATTTAATAAAATTATAAATTTACATTTTAATTCTTTTGCTTTTTTAATTCCTATATTATTGCCTTTTGCAAATCCAAAATTTTCTTTATTTTCTATAAAAATATAATTTTCATGCTTATTTAACTCATTTTTTATAATTTTTTTAGTATTGTCTTTTGAATTATTATCTATAATAATTAAAACTACATCTTTTCTTAATTCTAAACTATTTTTTATTTTTTCAAAAAATAATTCTGCTTTTTTTTCAAAATTATATGTGAGTAATATTATTGCTGTTTTATACATAGGCTTTAAAATATATACTTATTCTAGTATATTAAGCTTTATATTACAAATTGAATTGAATTTTAAATTTTATAAATATATATATATTTTTAAATAAAATTATATATTAAATTATATGTATTGATTTTAAAAATTATGGTTTTTTATGATTTATGTAGGAACGCGCCATGGTGCGTTCCTATGTTGTTTATATATTAATATTATAATAAATTTGCATGCATTTTTTTCATACATTTTTTATAAATTATATTTTAATATTTTATTGAATAATTCATGTAGGAACGCGCCATGGCACTTTCCCATGTTGTTTATCCATTAATGTCAATTTTTGTTAAATCCATCATAATCCCAAGCACATCACCACAATTTGTTGATTTTTTTATTAAAATATGTTATAACTAAATATCTTAAAAAATTACAAATTGGAGGAAAAAAATGAATATATTATTGTATGTTCCGTCTTATGGTATAGGTGAGGAAGAAAAAGATGTTTTAAATTTTGATTCTGTAGAAAATTTAGTATCTAGTTATTATTTCTGGGCAAGAAGATTATGTTCATCAAAATATAATATTTATTTTGCAGTTGTTGGTGGTATTTTTCTTTCTGAAGAATATCAAACAATACCAATATCAGATATTATGGTAGATTGTCTATTAGATTGGAGAATTCCTAGAGATAAAATTTTTAGCGAAAATAAAAGTGTTGATTCTTGGGAAAATATTAAATTTATAAATATTGAAATTAAAAAACATTTTCCTGAAGGATTGAATTATTTTGATCAAATTGTTATTTTTTCTCATAAATCTCATTTTAGGCATTACAGAATAATGAGATCTTATGGAGTAAGTAAAGAAAAATTATGTTTTTCTTATGTAAATTATGATTTTTTGAAAAAAGATGGGTCAAAAGATAGAAAAAGGTATGTAAAAGAATTTTTTGCAAATTGTATATCAATCTTTGATCCTAAAGGTTGTTGGTTCCCTATTCTTCTCTATGAGAGGAAAAAAAGAAGAGAAAGAAGAGGAATTTTACTAACATATTAAAAGAAAAAGAGGCGTAGTAATTATGCCTCTTTTTTATTTTTTCTTTTTATCTGAAACCTTTTTTTAAATAAAAAAAATAAATTTTCAAAGCCATCTTCAATAGCATTTAATTTACTTTTTCCTGTTCTTTTATAATACTCTATATTAATCTCTTTAAAATTAATTTCTTTATTTAATATAGCTTCCATTTTAATTTCTTCAGAGAAAGTCATATTGTTTGATTTAATATTTATTTTTTCTAAAATTTCTTTTTTAAAAACCCACATTCCGGATTGAGAGTCTTTTATTTTAGATAAACATAAAATATTAAACCATAATGTTAATCCCCAATTTCCTATTCTATTCAATTTATTCATAGATTTTTTTTCTTTTAAAGGAAATCTTGAACAATTTATAAAATCATTATTATTTTCTATAATCTCATCTAATATTTTATCTAAATTTTGAGTTTCATAAGTCCCATCAGCATCACATGTTACAACAATTTCTGTATTTACTGGTAAATTAGCAAAACCTTTTTTATAGGCATTTCCATATCCTTTATTAAATTCTGTTATAGTTTGCATGTTTAATCTTTTTGCTATATCTTCACTTTTATCATTACAAGCATTACATACAACTAAAATATTATCTACAAAATCAGGTATTAATTCTTTTGTTGAAATTAGTCCTTTTTCTTCATTATGGCAAGGGATAACAACTGTTATGTTTTTATTTTTATACATAAATTTTTAAAAAATATTATTTAATCATATAATATTTAAAGGTTTTAGTAAATTATTTAATAAATGTGTTATAATTAATATATATTTTTATTATAAATATGTTTAAAAAAGTTTTTTATTTTTTTCTTATAAATATTTTATATTTTCAAGAAGCATCAGCTTTAGTATCTTATAAAGATAAAAATTATAGTCAAGCCTCAACTGATTATAACTTTTTTAATGTTAATTCTTCTTCTTTTTCTGGATTTTCACCGCTCCTTATAATTTTAAATGTCATAGCTACTATATTTTTATATATTATAATAGCAAAAGCTCTTAAAAGTTATGTTTCTTATCAGTGTAATCATGGAGTTTTAGCAGAAGATAAAAAAATATCTAAAAATATTTTTTCTATTGTTTTGATGTTTATTTATTGTCTTTTAATTCTAAGAATTAATTTTAATTATCTTTAATTAAAACTCCATATAAATTCCAAGTTTGAACTTTATTTATATAAACGTCAACAATTTCTCCAATTAATTTATCATCACCTTTAAATTTTACTATTTTTAATTCTTCTGAATTACCTTTTAGATATTCTCCTTCTTTACCATCAACTAATACTGAGACTTTTTTATTTAAATATTTTTGATTTTTTTCTAAAGTAATATCTTCCATAATTTTTTGTAGTATATTTCTTCTTTCTTTCTTTTTTTTACTGGATATTTTTATATTTTCAGGCATTTTAGATGCTACAGTTCCAGATCTATCTGAATATATTGCTGTATAAGATATATCAAATTTTACTTTTTTATATATATTACAGGTTTCTTTAAAATCTTCTTCACTTTCTCCTGGAAAACCTACTATTATATCAGTTCCTATTGCTATTTCTGGCCTTATTCTTCTTATTTTATCAATTCTATCTAAATAATCTTCTATTTTATATTTTCTATTCATGGCTTTTAAAATACTATTACTACCTGATTGCATGGCAAGATGTATGTAATTGCCCATATTTTCTAATTTTAAGGCATCTATTACCTCATCTGACATATCTTTAGGATGAGATGATATAAAATATATTCTAGGTATTCCTATTTTATTGATTTCCCATAATAAACAAGCAAAAGGATGATTATATGGATTATCTCCTGATTTACATTCATTTAAATCTATAGGATTAAATGAATTTACATTTTGTCCAAGTAATGTTATTTCTTTATAATCTCTTTTTTTTAAATCAGCAACTTCATTTATTACAGATTTAAAATTTCTAGACTTTTCTCTTCCTCTTGCATATGGAACAGCACAATATGAACAAAAATTGTTACATCCATTTATTATTGGAACAAATGCTCTAAATGATTCTTCTCTTGTTGCTTCTAAATCTAAATAATCAGTGTAATTTATAGTATATTTTATATTTTTATAATATTTTTTTACTAATTCTGGAATTTTATATATTTCATTTATTGGTATATAAAGATCAACTACATTTTTATGAAATTTTTTATATTCTTTTAAGTCTTTATCTCTTCCAGGCATACAACCTGTTATTATTACTAAAAAATTTTTATTTTTTTTCTTTATTTCATTTAAATTTTTTACAATACCAATAACCCTGTCTTCTGCTGTTTGTCTTACAGAACAAGTGTTTATAATATAAATATCTGATTCTTTATAATCTTCTGTTTCTAAAAAATCCATATTGTTTAATATGGTTTTTATTCTTTCTGAATCATTTTTATTCATTTGACATCCAAGTGTCAAAATATAATATTTTCCGGTCATTAAAATACAAATATTAAATTAAATAATATAAAAATTATAAAAACAACTAAAGTGGAATAATAAAATGCATTAAATATTTCCGAAACTAAAGAATCTTCTACAATAAATTTTTCCTCTATTAAATAAATAATAGTGGAAGATAAAAAAGCTAGAATTATTAAATTTCTAATTTCTGGAAATTTATTAAAATTTTCTAAAACTTTAATAAAATAATTTACTATAATATTTTGGAAATTTGCCCACCACCCAAACATATTGTTTTATTAAATCTCTTTTTATAAAATACGCAAAATTGACCTTTTGTAATACCAAATTCTGAGTCTTTATATGTTACTTTGTAAGTTTTATTATCTATTTTTTCTAAAATTGCCTTTCTTAGACTTTGAGCATACCTATTTTTTGCTAAAATTTCAATCTTTTCTATATTTTCTCCTGAAATTATATTAACATCTTTTAAAATTAACGATTTTTTTTCTAATTTTTGCTTTTCTTCTTTTTTACAAACTTTAAGTTTATTATTTTCTATATCTTTATAATAAACATAAAAAGCATTTGAACCTTTAATATCAAGATTTTTCCTTTGTCCTATTGTATAATTATTTAAACCTGAATGAAAACCAATTACTTTATTATTTATATCTAATATTTCACCTTTTTTATTTTTTATATTTTTTATAAAAAAATCTTTTTTCTTTATTTCTGAGTTAAAATAACAAAAGTCATTACTTTCCTTAATATCTTTAAATATTTTAATATTATTTTTTATTAAAATCTTTATCAAATTTTCTTTTTTTATATTACCAAGTGGAAATATTATTTTTTGAAGTTGATTTTGATTTAAATTAAATAAAAAATAAGTTTGATCTTTACTTTTATCTTTTGCAACTTGAAGTTCGTATTTTTGTGTTTTTTTATTAAAAACATTTCTTGCATAGTGTCCTGTTGCTATATAATCTGCATTATATTTTTTTAATAATTCTATTCCAAATTTTATTTTTATTTTTTTATTACAAATTATACAAGGATTTGGTGTTTTTCCTTTATTTATCTCTTCTTTAAAATAGGAAATTACATCTTTTTTAAAAACTTCTTCACAATTTTCAATATAATGTTTTACTTTAAATTTTTTACAAATAGATTTGGCTATTTCTATATCTCTTATATTCCCTACTGCTTCATATTTTGGAAATAAAAAACTAACCCCTATAACTTCATATCCTTTATTTAAAAGAAAAATTAAGCTGCTAGCAGAATCAACACCGCCAGACATTTCTAATAAAACTGTATTTTTTAGTTTTCCACTTTTATTTTTCATATAAATGTATTTTAATATAAATATAGGTTTTTTAAAATGTTTTTTTAAAAAAAATAAAGACCTTAGGCTGTTTGGCTGGATTTTAGCTTTAGAAATGACTTACGGAAAAAAGGTTCTAAAACCGCTTAGTCACATTTTGAGAGTTCAAATATACTAAAGTTTTAATCAGCCAAACAACTTAAAGTCTTTATACTTTACTTTCAATCGTAGATACTAACATGTTTTTTATTTTTTGTCAATCGTTATGATTGATTTTTTTGTTTTTTATAAAAAATAACGTTTTTATTATAATTAATGAAGAACGCGCCATGGCGCGTTCCTAAATAAATTTTATATATTTAATTAAAAAAGGGCCAGCGATCGCTGGCCCCTACATAAATTTTATATAAATATAATATTTTTTATTCAACATTAACCTTTATTCCAGGACCCATTGTAGAACTTAAAACAACATTTTTTATATAAGATTTTTTAACACCTTCAGGTTTTATTGATTTTAATTTTTCTATAAAAGCATCAAAATTTTCTATCAACTTAGAATCTTCAAAAGATTTTTTTCCTATAACTTGATGTACATTTCCTGTTTTATCGTTTCTAAAAGATGCAACTAATCCTTTTTTTTGACTTTCTACTGCTTTTTTAATTTCTGTTGTAACTGTTCCTATTTTTGGATTAGGCATTATTCCTTTTGGACCTAATATTCTAGAAATTTTACCTATTTTTGGCATCATTTGTGGTGTAGCTATAGCTATATCAAAATTTATAACTCCATTTTTTAATATTTCATCTATTGTATCTTCATTTCCAATAAAATCTGCACCAGCTTCTTTTGCTTCATCAGCAAAATTCCCTTCTGCAAAAACCATAACTTTTTTAGTCTTTCCTGTACCGTGTGGTAAGTTTATAGAAGTTCTTACTTGTTGATCTGTTTTTTTAACATCAATTCCTAATCTAATATGAACTTCAATAGATTCATCAAATTTAGCATTACTTATTTTTTTTAGTTCAGCAATCGCTTCTTCTTTTGTATAAATTTTATTTATATCTAATCCTTCAGATATTTTATTATATCTTTTTGATCTTTTTTCTTTTTTTTCTGCTTTTTTCATAAAAAATTATTATTTTATTAAATCTCCCTCTTAAATTTGAGGTTTTATTGATTTATCTTTTTATAAAAGATATTTGAACAAATAATTTGATCAATTATTTGTTCTTTATATTCTATAAATTATTTTTCAGAATCTTTTTTTCTGTCTTTAACTATAAGAGACCAATGAACTATAAATAAAGGTAATCCAACTAATATTATTGAAAGCGAGATTGACATACTTTCATGTCTGCTTTCTTTTAAATAATCAACATTACTTCTTAATTCTTGATTTTTCTTTACTTGTACTCTATATTCTTCATAATCTTCTATCCATTGATTTAATGAATCTATTTGATCTTCTGTTAAACCAATAACTTCACCATTTTCAGCAAGTTTTGTAGCTGTATCAACATCAATTTCATTTTGGTTAAATTCCATTACAGGTTTATCTACATAATAGCTTTGATTGATTTTTCTACTTTCATCAGAATATGTAAATACATATTGCTTTAATACAGTATTTAACATTATTGCACAACCTATAACTGTCATAGCTAATCCAGTTAGTGCAAAAATATATAAATATAAACTTCTAACAACGCTATTTTTCATATTGTTATGGATTATTATTTAAATTTATTGTACTTTTATACCCATTTGTTTTGCTGTACCCTCAATAATTTTCATAGCTGCTTCTATATTATCTGTATTTAAATCTGGCATTTTAGTTTCAGCTATTTCTTTTATTTGGTCTTTTGTGACAGTTCCAGCAGTTTCTGTAAGTGGATTACCAGCTGCTTTTTTTATTCCAGCTGCTTTTTTTAATAGAACTGAAGCTGGTGGAGTATGATAAACTAAGTCATATTTTCTAGTTTTTTCATCAACTATAATTTCCACAGGAATAATATTTCCTGTTTTATCTTGAGTATCAGCATTAAATCTCATACAAAAGTCTTGTATATTAATACCAGCTTGACCAAGTGCTGGACCTATTGGAGGAGCTGGAGTAGCCTTCCCTGCTTCTATTTGTAATTTTATTACTTTAGCCATAAAACCTCAATATTTAATTAAAATTAAGTAAATTTTATATTAATTAATATAAAAATTCAAGTTAAATTAAGTTAATTTTTGAATCTGTAATAAATCTAATTCAACAGGAGTTTCTCTCCCAAATACAGATACCAAAACTTTTACTTTACCTTTTTCTGGTTCAACATCCCCTATTATACCTTCAAAATCTTTAAAAGGACCTGTCATTATTTTAACTGGTTCACCTATTTCTATATTAA
>JAIPJN010000001.1 GCA_021734125.1 Patescibacteria group bacterium | reverse complement strand
TTCAGTCCTCTGCTCTACCACTGAGCTACCTCGGCAAAAACTGGTGGGCAGAGAGGGATTCGAACCCCCGTAGGCATAAAGCCGGCAGATTTACAGTCTGCTGCGATTGACCGCTCCGCCATCTACCCAAGTTTTATGAGGATATAATATCAAAAAACAAACAATAAGGCAAGACAAGATTTATTATAGATATAAAATAAAAAATATTTATGATAAAATTAAATAATTTGAAAATAATTATAAGTAATGTCTGATACAAAAAAAGTAGCTCAAAATTCTGTAATACAAATGCTAGGAAAAATATTTTCTATGATTTTTGGAGTAGTAGGAATTGGTATAATAACCAGATATCTAGGACAGGAAGGATTCGGAAAATATACAACAATAATAACATTTACTCAAATATTTACGATATTTTTAGATTTAGGATTATCAAATGTCACATTAAAAATGATATCTCATGAAAATGATGAAAATACTGAAAATATAATATCAAAAATATTTACACTAAGATTTTTTCTAAATTTCTTAATATTTTTAGCTCCCGTAATAGTATTTTTATTTCCTTACAGTAATGATATAAAGCAGGGAGTGTTAATATCATCATTTGCATTTTTCTTCACAAATTTAATACAAGTATTAGTAGTATTATTACAAAAAAAATTAAACACAGTTTCTTATGTTGTAGGAGAAATATTTTCAAAATTAATATTTCTTTTATCAGTAATATATGTAGTAACAAATTCTTTAGAATTAAAACATATTTTAATATTTTCTATATTAAGTAACTTTGTTTATTTTATAAATGTTTTTATAGGTTCTAGGAAATACTCAAAAATAAAATTAAAAATAGATTTAAAATTTTGGAAAAAAGCTTTAATAATGTGTTGGCCATTTGCCTTATCAATAATATTAAATTTAATCTATTTTAGAGGTGACACTTTTATACTTTCATTATTAAAACCACAAGCAGATGTAGGAATATATGGTGCAGCATATAAAGTATTAGAAATATACGATATGTTCCCAATACTTTTTATTAATTTAGTACTTCCAATATTAGATAGAAGTTATAAACAAAGAGATTTTGAAAGATTTAAGAGAATTATACAAAAAATATTTGACTTTTTTCTAATGATATCAATACCATTAGTTTTTGGAGGTATATTATTATCAAAAGATGTTATTATTCTTGTTGCTGGAGAAGATTTTATAAAAGCAGGAAGTGTGCTCCAAATACTAATATTAGCAATGTCTATAATAACTTTTGGAGCATTATTTTGTAGTTTAGTAATAGCAATAAATAAACAAAAAAAGATGACAATAGGTTATATAACAGCAGCAACAGTATCTATAATAGGGTATTTAATATTAATTCCTAGGTATTCATATTTTGGAGCAGCAATAACTACAGTAATAGTGGAATTAATAGTTACAACATTTGCAATAATAATATTCAAAAAAGAAACAAAATTTTTGCCAAATATAAAATCAATATATAAAATATTATTTTCAGCTATAATGATGTTTATTTCTATATATTTATTAAAATATCAACTTAATTTAGATATATTCATAACATTTCCATCAGGGGTAATAATATATTTTACATCTTTGTATTTAATTGGTGGAATAAATAAAGAAATATTAAATGAATTAAAAACTAAAAATATAAAATGATTTCAAATTCTGAAAAAGAAACATACAAAATAGCAAGAAAATATTGTGAAAATTTAAAAGGAGGAGAGGTAGTATTATTGAATGGAGATTTAGGGTCAGGAAAAACAACATTCGTTAAAGGGATTGCAGTTTTTTTTAATATAAAAAAAGAAGAAATTATATCTCCAACATTCACTATTTTTAATAATTATAAAATAAAAAATAATAAAAACATAAAAAACATAATACATATAGATGCTTATAGAATAGAGAATGAAGAAGAATTTTTAGAAACAGGAGCTTTAGAATATTTTTATGATAAAAATACAATAGTTTTTATAGAATGGCCAGAAAATATAAAAACCTTTTTAGGAGATACTCAAAAAATTATAAACTTAAAAACTCTTGATAATAACAAGAGGGAAATAATAATAACTTAATTTCGCTAAAATTATAAAAATATTAGCACTCTTGACTTGAAAGTGCTAATATATTAATATATTAAAGAAATAATTAATTAAATAAAAATAAAAATATGGCTAAATTAAAACCTTTATATGATAATGTAGTTATTTTACCTATAGAAAAAGAGGAAAAAACAAAATCAGGAATATTACTTCCAGAAAAAGATGCTAAAGAAAAGCCAGAACAAGGAAAAGTTGTAGCTGTTGGAGAGGGAAAATTAAAGGAAAATGGTGAAATACAAAAACTATCAGTTAAAATAGGTGATAAAGTTTTGTTTAAAAGTTATATACCATCTGAAATAGAAGTAGAAGAAGAAAAATATTTAATATTAAGAGAATCAGATATACTAGCAATTTTAGAATAAATAACTAATTAATAATTAAAAAAATAATATGGCAAAACAAATAATATATAGTGAAGAAGCAAGAGATAAATTAAAAACAGGAGTAGATAAGCTTGCAAATGCTGTAAAAATTACTTTAGGCCCAAAAGGAAAAAATGTAGCTATAGATAAAGGATATGGAGCACCTTCAATAATAAATGATGGAGTTTCAATAGCAAAAGAAATAGAATTAGATGATAAATTTGAAAATTTAGGAGCAGAACTTGTTAAAGAAGTTGCTAATAAAACAAATGATTTAGCAGGAGATGGAACCACAACAGCTACAGTTTTAACCCAAGCTATAGTTGGTGAAGGAATCAAGAATGTAGCAGCAGGATCTAATCCAATGGCAATAAGAAAAGGAATACAAAAAGGTGTTGATGAAGTTTGTAAACATTTAAAAGGAATGTCAAAAGAGGTTTCAACAAAAGAAGAAATAGCTCAGGTTGCTTCAATATCAGCAAACGACAATGAAATTGGAAAAATAATAGCAGAAGCAATAGAAAAAGTTGGTAAAGACGGAGTAATAACAGTAGAAGAATCTCAATCTTTTGAAATATCAAAAGAAGTAGTAGAAGGAATGCAGTTTGATAAAGGTTATATATCTCCTTATATGGTTACAAATTCTGAAAAAATGACAGCTCAAATGGAGAATACTCCAATATTAATAACAGATAAAAAAATATCAGCAATAAAAGATATTCTAAAATTATTAGAAGATCTTTCATCTCAAGGTAAAAAAGATTTAATAATTATTTGTGAGGATTTAGATGGAGAAGCTCTTACTACGCTTGTTATTAATAAATTAAGAGGAACTTTTAATGTTTTAGCTATAAAAGCTCCAGGTTTTGGAGATAATAAAAAAGCAATGTTAGAAGATATTGCAATTTTAACTGGAACAGAAGTTATATCAGAAGAAAAAGGGGAAAAATTAGAGAATGTTAATTTAGAAAATTTAGGTTCAGCAGGAAGAGTTATATCAGAAAAAGATAGTACTACAATAGTAAATGGAAATGGAAGAAAAGAAAATATAGAAGAAAGAATTTCTGTATTAAAAACAGCTTTAGAAAATACTGAAAGTAAATATGATAAAGAAAAAATAGAAGAAAGAATAGCTAAACTTTCTGGTGGAGTTGCAGTTATAAAAGCAGGAGCATCATCAGAAACCGAAATGAAAGAAAAAAAGCTTAGAATAGAAGATGCGATTAACTCTACAAAAGCAGCTACAAGAGAAGGAATAATAGCAGGTGGAGGAGTAGCATTATTAAAATGTGAAAAAATATTAGAAGATTTAAAAGTAGAAAACCCAGAAGAAAGAATTGGTGTTGATATATTAAAAAGAGCCCTTGTTTCTCCTATAAAACAAATAGCAGAAAATGCAGGAAAAGAGGGATCTGTTATAGCAGAAGAAGTTAGAAAAAATGATAGCGATTATTATGGATATAATGTATCAAAAGATGTATTTGAAGATTTATTTAAATCTGGAATAATAGATCCAACAGAAGTTACTAGAACAGCTTTACAAAACGCAGCATCAATATCCGCTATGTTTTTAACAACTGAAGTTGCAATTGCTGAATTACCTGAAGAAAAACATAATCGTGATGAAGCACCTATGAATCCAGGAATGGGTGGAATGATGGGGATGTAAATAAAATAAAAAAAAGACGAGGTTTTTAAAAATCTCGTCTTTTTTTATATTGATCTTAAGGAATTTGATTTTATATTTTTCCAATTATCAATTTTTTTATTTTGTATTAAAAAATATGCATTAATATTAACCATAAGAGCATTATCAGTAGTTAATAATTTATCTGGATGATAAAAACAAATTTTTTGTTCAATATTATTTAATCTTTCTTTCATTAATTCTTTTAATCTAATATTAGCACTAACCCCACCTGCAATAATTAAACTTTTAGGTTTATATTTTTTTACAGCTTTTATAGTTTTATAAGTTAAAATATCACAAACTGCTTCTTGAAAAGAACAACAAACATTTTCTATATTATAATTTTTATTATCTCTCAAATAATATAAAACAGAAGTTTTAAGTCCAGAAAAACTAAAATCAAAATTAGAAGAATTTATCATAGGTCTAGGAAAATCAATAATATTTTTACCTTTTTTAGCATATTTAGATATTATAGGTCCTCCGGGATATCCTAAATTAAGCATTTTTGCGACTTTATCAAAAGCTTCTCCTGATGCATCGTCTATAGTTCTTCCAATTACTTTAAAATTATCAAAATCTTTAATTAAAACAATAAAAGTATGACCACCAGAAGCAGTTAAGCTAATAATAGGGAATTTTATATCTCTTATTCTATTATTTTCAGTATCCATAAAAACAGCAAGGCTATGTGCCCTAATATGATTTACTTGAACAATATTTTTATTCAAAATAAAACTTATAGTTTTAGCCATTTCTACTCCAACAATTTGGGAACCAATAAGTCCTCCTCCTTTATTTGTAATAGCTATATAATCAATATTTTTTTGAGAAATTTTAGAGTTTTTTAAAGCTTTATCTAATACTGGAATAGAGTTTTGTATATGACATCTACTAGCAAGCTCAGGAACTACACCTCCAAAAGCGTTATGTTCTTTAATTTGAGAAGACAAAACATTTGAAAGAATTTTAAAATTATTATTACTATATTTTACAATAGCAATAGCTGTGTCATCGCAAGTTGTTTCAATCGATAAAATAATCATTTCTATATTATACACTAATCATTTATAGCAACCAATAAAAAAATATAAAAAGCCCAAAAAATAAACTTTGTTAAGTTGATAAAAAAATTAAAATAAATTACAATATATGAATAATATGTAAATAGTTAACCTATTTTTTATGATTTCAACATCAGACTTCAAGAACGGGATGGCATTCTATTATAATAATGAACCTTATATAATAACTTGGTTTCAGCATCATAAACCCGGAAAAGGTGTTACTAAAATGCTTACTAAAATAAAAAATTTAAAAAGCGGTAAAAATATAGACGTAGCATTTAATACAGGTGAAAAATTTGAACCAGTTAATTTAGAAAGAAAAACAATGCAATATTTATATGAAGATGGAGTTTTTGCTTATTTTATGGATCCTATAACATATGAACAAATAGAAATACACCTTGAAAATTTAGGAGAAGATTTAAAATTTTTAAAACCAGAACAAAAAGTAACAATATTATCAATAGATGAAGTTGCATCAAATGTAGAATTGCCTAAAAAAGTTACTTTACAAGTAACTGAATGTGTAGAATCAGTAGATAGAGGCAATACAACAGGAAACGTTATGAAGGAAGCAACTTTAGAAACTGGACTAATAGTAAAAGTTCCTGGATTTATAAAAAAAGGAGAGTTTATAAATGTAAATACAGAAACTAAAGAATATGTAGAAAGATCAACTAATTAAAAATTTTAATTTATTTTTTATAAAAAATGAAAACAAACATAACAAAAAGGGTTCCTAAAAAAAGGTTTAATTTTTCTTTTTTTAAAAACACTCAAGAAGAGCTTCTATTAACATTCAGAAGAATAGCTTTTTATACAATATCAAATTCAATATTAGGTTTTATTTTATCTTCTTATTTAAGTGAATATTTAACTCCTGAAAAAGTTGGTTTAGTATTTTTAATACCAAATTTAATATCTTGTTTGGTTATATTATTTTTAGGAGAATTTGTAAGAAAAAGATCTCTTTTTAAAGTAACAATAATAAATACAACTATAATTTTCTTTACTTTAATTACTCAGATACCACAAAATCAAAATATATATTTTATTGTAATTCCTATAATAATATATCAAATAGCATTAATGGTTGGAAATATATTATTTGATTATTATATAGAAAATTATTCAACTGATGATACAACAGGTGATATAAAAGGGAAACAATGGACAGTAGTAAATTTTATGATTCTTTTAGGTCCTGTATTATCTGGTTTATTAATAAAAAGTTTTGGCTTTAATATAACATTCGGAATTTCAGCACTATTTTTATTAGGAGATTTTTTAATTTTATATAAATATTTTAGAAAAACAGCAGTTAATATAAATGCAGAAGCTATTGCAAAAATAAACTTAAAAAAAGTTTTTAAACATAAATCAATAACAAAAATGAGTATAACTCATTTAATTCTTTCACTTTTTTACTCATGGATGACTATATATATACCAATATATATGAATACAGTATTAAATCTTAGTTGGGATAAAATAGGTTTAATATTAGGTATAATATTAATTCCATTTGTTATAATACAATATCCAGCAGGACAAATAGCAGATAAACATTTAGGTGAAAAAGAATTATTAATAACAGGTGGAATTATAATGGTATTATCTACTACAGCTTTATTTTGGGCAAGTGATGTACTTGTTTTTACTGTTTTGTTATTTATGACAAGAGTTGGAGCTAGTTTAGTTGAAATTATGAGAGATGTTCATTTTTATAAAAATGTATCATGCAATGATTTAGATATGATAAGTTTTTTTAAATTACAACACCCATTAGGATATGCAATTGGACCTTTAATAGGAACAATTGTTTTAACATATTTAGATATGAGATATTTATTTTTAATATTAGGAGCACTAACATCATTATTTGTGTTTATAAATTTAAATTTAAAAGACAGTAAATAATAATGAAGAAAAAAAATAAAAAAATAAAGGTAATTTGTGAAAATTTAAGATCTATATATAATGTTGGATCAATTTTTAGAACAGCGGATTGTTCAGGTTTTGTAGAGGACATATATTTAACAGGATACACTCCAACACCAGAAGACAAAAGAATGTCTAAAACATCTTTAGGAGCAGAAAAAGAAATAAAATGGAAAAAATATAAAAGTCCAATAACTATAATAAATAAGTTAAAAAAAGAAGGATACGAAATTATTTGTATAGAAAAAATAAATAATGAAAAAGAGGAAAAAGATTTATTATCAACAAATAGAAATACTTTATTTGAAATAAATAAAAGAAATAAAGAAAATAAAGAATTTAAAAAAATACAAAAAAATATTTTTGAGTATACACCCAAAAAAAAGTGTGCTATAATTTTAGGTAATGAGGTTTTAGGAATAAGTAAAAAAGTATTGAAAAAAGCTGATAAAATACTATTTATACCGACTTTAGGGGTTAAAGAATCTTTAAATGTTTCAGTAGCATTTGGAATTTCGGTGTATAAATTAGGTGGTTTTTAAAAGAGAATTATTATGTTATTATTATAATTACAAAAGACTAAAAAAATAAACTTAAATATATGAAAATCAAAAATTTTATAATATCATTTCTCGCTATTATATTTGTATTTTCTTTAACTAATGTGGCATTAGGATCAGAAAATTTAAATAATGATATAGAACCAATTAATGCAAGAGTTCAAGAAGAGGAGGAGGTAAAAATTCCTTCTAGATTTGGATTATTTTTTCAAAATTTAAAAGAAAATATAAGTTTAGCATTTACCTTTTCTGAAGAAAAAAAAGTTGAAAAAAGATTAGAATATGCAGAAAATAAAGTAGAAATTGCTAATAAAATATTAGATTCAAGTAATGAAGAAAATTTAGAAAAGAGATCAGAAGTAGCGCTTAAGATGATGGAAGATGCTGAAAAACATATGAATAGGGTTCAAAATAAAAACAAAATATTAGAAATGAATAAAGAATCTGAAAGAAATCAAGAACAGAATAATACTGAAGGTGAAGAAAATAGAAGGGAAGCTGATGAAAATAAAATGGAAGCAGTTATGAATAGAATGATGAATATTCAAAATAATAAAGATAGAGTATATTCTCAAATGGAGAATGTTTTAGGAAATAATGAAGATAAATTAGAAAAAATAATAAAACAAAAACAAGAAAATTATGAAAAACAAGAAATATTTTTGAATAGTTTAGAAGAAGAAAAAGATTTGGATAATAGAGTAAAAAGTATGATCCAAAATAGAGCTATGGAAATTAATACTAATAGGCAAATGGATGATATGAAAATGGAGGAAATAAAAGAAAGAAATAGAATTGAAGAACAAAACCAAAATCAAGAACAAAATCAAGAAAGAAACCAAGATTTAAATTCAGATAGAGACCAAATAAGGGATAGAGATATAGATATGGAAAGGAGTGAAGATATGGAAGGAATTGTTATGTGTACTATGGAATATGCACCTGTTTGTGGAGAAGATGGAAAAACATATCCAAATAGATGTGTAGCAGAAAAACAAAATAAAGTAGAAGTAACTTATGAAGGTGAATGTAGAAATAATGAAAATGGAAAAAATGAAAATGGAAATAATGATACAAACTTAGAAGATGAAGAAAATTTAAATTTAAAAACACCAGAAAATATAGTAAATAAAATTACAGAAGAAGAATTAGAAAGAGGTTGGTATTGGGGATCTGTAAGCCAGAAAAAATTAGGAACACCAGATAATTGGGTACATAAATCAGAAGGTAGTCGTAATGCAATGTGGGTTTCTCCAGACGGTAGTGTAGAAAATATAAAAATATCAGACGATTTAGAAGTTAAAATAGAAGTAGAAAAAGATACTAATAATCAAGGAGTAGATACAGGGGCTGGAAAACCTGAAAATGGTAATTCTAATAATAGAAATTAATAAAAAATAACAAATAAAATATGCCTAAAGTAATACACGATAGAAATAAATGTGTACATTGTGGTATATGTACATCTGTTTCTCCAGATTTATTTGAAGATAATGGAAAAATTACATTAAAAAATGCAGAATATAAAGATGGTATAGGTTCTGTAGAAGTTGAAGATGATACTTCTGCAAAATCAGCAGCCGATGCTTGCCCTGTTCTTGCTATAGAAGTAAAATAAATTATAAGTAAAAAAGGTCAAATGTTACAAATAAGAATACATGGTAGAGGTGGCCAAGGAGCCAAATCTACTTCACAATTTATAGCTGAAACAGCTATAGAAAAAGGTAAGGAAATACAAGCTTTTCCAGAATATGGTCCAGAAAGATCTGGAGCACCTGTAGCTTCTTTTGTTAGAATTGATAACAAAAAAATTAGAACTCATGAAGCTGTAATAAATCCAGATATAGTTATGGTTTTAGATGAAACTTTAATGGAAAATGTAAATGTTACTTTAGGGTTAAAAAGTAATGGTATTTTAATGGTAAATACAGAAAAAACAAAAGAAGAGATACAAAAAGAAGTACTAGATTTTGATGGAGATATATATACTATTCCTGCAACTAAAATATCTTTAGAACAAATGGGGCAAAATAAGCCAAATACAGCTATGTTAGGAGCTCTTTGCAGACTTACTAACCTTATAGATATAGAAGTAATGAAGGAAGTTGTAAAAGAAAAATTTGAAAAGAAAATAGGAACAGAAAATACAAAAGCTAATTTAAAGGCTATAGAAATAGGCCAAAAATCAATGATATAAATTATGGATAAAAAAACATCAAAACAAATTCCAATTGGTGGAATAATAGATAAACCAAAAACCTCTCTTCTTAATAAAACAGGGGATTGGAAGAAGATGAGACCTGTTATAGATGAGAGTAAATGTATACATTGTGCAAAATGTGTGCTTTCTTGTCCTGAAAATTGTATTGCAATAAAAAAAGATGGTAAAAGAGGGGATGTAAATTTAGATTTTTGTAAGGGTTGTGGTATTTGTGCTAAAGAATGTCCAGTAGGAGCAATAACAATGGTGGAAGATAAATAATAAAGAATTAAAAATATGGCTAAAAATAATAAAAATATATTGCCACTTACAGGTTCACAAGCCGTTGCTGAAGCTATGAGACAAATAAATCCCGGAGTAGTAGCAATGTATCCAATAACCCCACAAACTCCAATTGTAGAGACTTTTGCAAAATATCATTCAGATGGCCTAGTAGATACAGAAATAATAAGAGTGGAATCAGAACATTCAGCCATGAGCGCGGTTTTAGGAGCTAGTGCATCAGGGGTTAGATCTATGACAGCAACTTCATCAAATGGATTAGAACTTATGCATGAAGTAGTTGCAGCAACCCCAGGGATGAGACTTCCTGTTGTAATGCCTGTTGTAAATAGAGCTGTTTCATCTCCCATAAATATACACTGTGATCATTCAGATTCTATGGCTTGTCGTGATCTTGGATGGATACAAATTTTTTCAGAAACAGCACAAGAAGCGTATGAAAATACATTACTTGCGCTTAGATTATCAGAAAAATGTTTATTTCCTTCTATGGTGATGCAAGATGGATTTATAACATCACATTCAGTTGAAAATGTTGAAATATTTAGTGATTCAAAAATCAGAAAATTTATAGGTAAATATACTCCAAAAAATCCATTATTAAATCTTGATAAGCCTTTAACTTATGGTCCTTTAGAACTTACAGACTATTATTTTGAAACTAAATTTCAAGAAGCAGAAGGATTTGAATGTATTATTGATGAATATACAAAAATAGGAAAAGAATTATCAGAAGTTACTGGAAATAATTATCCATTATTTGAAGGTTATAAAATTAAAGATGCTGAAGCTATTTTAATTGTTCTTAGTTCATCAGCTGGGACAGCAAAAGAAGTTGTTGAAAAATATAGAAAAGAAGGTAAAAAAGTTGGAATTTTAAAACCAAAATTATTTAGACCATTTCCTTATAAAGAAATATATAAAGCAATTTCCCATGCAAAGGTTATTGGAGTAATGGACAGATCAATGTCTAGAGGAGCTTTTCCTCCGCTTGCAAGTGATATAAAAATAGCAATTAATACACACAAAGAAGGTAAAAAAATTCCAGACGTAGCTTCTTATGTATTCGGATTAGGAGGAAGAGATTTATTTAAAAAAGATATAGAAAGTATTTTTGATAGTTTACTTAATAATAAATACAATATAACAAAAATTGATTATATTGGAGTAAGAAAATAAATATGATTACACCAAAAGAATTAGCAAAAAAAATTCAAAAGCAAGAAGCTTTTGCTTCAGGTGGCAGATGGTGTGCTGGATGTGCTTTTCCTATGATTGTAAGAACTATATTAGCAGCAGCTGGTGAAAATGTAGTAGTTTCTAATGCAACAGGATGTTTAGAAGTAACATCTACTATTTATCCATATACTTCATGGGGTGTTCCATGGATCCATAATACTTTTGAAAATGCTGCTGCAACATTAAGTGGAGCAGAGGCTGCTTATGATTTTATCCAAAAACAAGACGAAAAGAATTTGCCAAAATTTGGAAAAGAATTAAAAAATAAAAAAGTAAAATTTGTGGCATTTGGAGGAGATGGGGGAACTTATGATATAGGGCTTCAATCATTATCAGGTGCTTTAGAAAGAGGTGATGATTTTGTTTATGTTTGTTATGATAATGGAGCTTATATGAATACAGGGAATCAAAGATCATCAGCTAGTCCATTAGGATCTAGTACCACAACAGCACCTGCAGGTAAAGAGCATTTAGGTAAAGAAGAACTTAGAAAGGATTTATTAAAAATAGCTTTAGCTCATAATATTCCTTATGTAGCTCAAGGAGCTGTTCATGATTTAATAGATTTATATAATAAAGCAGAAAAAGCTTTTTCTAAAAAGGGGCCAGCAGTAATAGATGTTTTATCTCCTTGTGTAAACTGGAAAATAGCCCCAGGAACTACAATGGAAATATCTAGAATAGCTGCAAATACATGTTTTTGGCCTTTATATGAAGTTGATGAAGGAAAATATAAAATAACATATAAACCTTCCAAGAAATTAAAAGTAGAAGAATTCTTAAAACCACAAGGAAGATTTAAGCATTTATTTAAAAATGCTAAGGGTAAAAAAATAATAGAAAAAACTCAAAAAGAAGTTGATAGAAGATGGGAAGAATTACAAGAATTAGAAATTTTTACAAATAGAAAATAAAATTATGTAGGGGCCAACGATCGTTGGCCCTTTTATTTTACAAATAGAAAATAAATTTTTGTGGGAACGCGCCGCGGCGCGTTCTTTTTTATTTATCATGTTTCTTTTTATTTATAAAATATTTTTTAATTAAATACAAAAATTTGAAAAAGTCTATATTTGATGGTATTCTTAGAAAAAAGTAACATAAAAAAATGAGTGAATATAAACATAAAGAAATTGAAAAAAAGTGGCAAAAAATTTGGGAAGATAATAATGTCTATAAAACAAAAGAAGAAAAAAATAAGGAAAAATTTTATATTTTAGATATGTTTCCTTATCCTTCTGGATCTGGACTCCATATAGGTCATCCTAAAGGATATGCAGCAACAGATATTTATTCAAGATATAAAAATTTACAAGGTTATAATGTTTTACATCCTATGGGTTGGGATGCTTTTGGACTTCCGGCAGAAAATTATGCTATAAAAAATAAAATTCATCCAGAAAAAGCAACTTTAGAAAATATTGAAAAATTTAAAAATCAATTAAAAAATATAGGATTAAGTTATGATTGGGATAAGGAAATAATGACAATAAACCCTGATTATTACAAATGGACTCAGTGGATTTTTATTAAACTATATAATTCTTATTACGATGAAAAATTAGATAAAGCTCGAGATATTAAAGAATTAATTAAAGAAAAATTTCAAACAGAAGATTATTATTCTTTATCTAACGAAGATAAAAAATATATTGATTCAAATAGACTTGCATTTGAAAGTTTTGAACCTATAATTTGGTGTCCCTCTTGTAAAACTGGTCTAGCAAATGAAGATTTAGAAAATGGAAAATGTGAAAGATGTGGTTCTGAAACAGAATTAAAACCTATGAGACAATGGGTTTTAAAAATTACAAAATATGCAGACAGAATGTTAGAAGATTTAAAACTTCTAGACTGGGAGAATATGATAATTGAAATGCAAAAGAATTGGATAGGAAGAAGCGAGGGGTCTGAGATAGATTTTAGTATAGTAAAAGACAATAAAAATTTAAATAAAATATCAGTATTTACAACAAGATTAGATACTATTTTTGGTTGTACATATATTGTTATTTCTCCAGAAAATAAAATAATTTCAGAAATAAAAGAGAAAATAGAAAATATAGAAGAAGTAGAAGAATATATAAAAAAAATTAAAAATAAAAGTGAATTAGAAAGAACAGATCTAAATAAAGATAAAAATGGAGTAAAACTAGAGGGTATATATGCTATAAATCCTTTTAATAATGAAAAAATAGAAGTTTTTATCGCTGATTATGTATTAAATTCATACGGAACAGGCTCTGTAATGGCTGTTCCTGCTCATGATTTTAGAGATTTTGAATTTGCTAAGAAATATAATTTACCTATAAAACAAAGTGTTGTATATAATATTGATGATTATAATATAACTAATAATATATTCAATATATTATATAAAATAAAAGAAGTTTTAGATAAAGAAAGTATAAATATGTGGCTAATTGGAGGATTAGCTTGTAGTATTTATTCTTCAGTTGTATATAGAAAACATGAGGATATTGATTTATTTGTAGAAAAAAATAATTTAAAACAAATAAAAAATTTATTAATTGAAAAATTAAATTTTAAGATACAAGAAGAATCTGATAAAAAAATAAAATGTGTATTTTCTGACATAGAAGTAGAAATAAGTATAAAAGATATAGACTCTAATAATAATTTTATAGAAACAAAAGAAGAAGACTTTAATGATAATTTTATTATTTCTAAAAGATTTGTAAAAGCATTTAAAGAAAAACAAGTAAAAACAAGAGGGTATGAAAAGGATTATAGGGATTTAGAATTTTTAAATGGAAAAGTTATTACAGAACATGGAATTACTATTAATTCAGGTGAGTTTTCAGGTCTTAAAACTAAAGATGCTATAGAAAAAATGATGGAATTTGCAAAAAATAAAGGATTTGGTAGAAAAAAAGTTAATTATAAATTAAAAGATTGGGTTTTTTCTAGACAAAGATATTGGGGGGAGCCTATTCCAATAATACACTGTCCAAAATGTGGAATAGTATCACTTAATAAAAAAGATTTACCGCTTAAATTACCAAATGTAGAAAATTATGAACCATCAGGAACCGGAGAATCTCCTCTTGTAAATATAAAAGAATGGGTTAATGTTAAATGTCCGATATGCGGAGAAGAGGCAAAAAGAGAAACCAATACAATGCCACAATGGGCAGGTTCTTGTTGGTACTATTTGAGATATATAGATCCAAAAAATGAAGAGTTAATGGTTGATCCAGAAAAAGAAAAATATTGGATGAATGTTGATTTATATGTTGGGGGAGCTGAACATGCAACAAGGCATTTAATATATGCCAGATTTTGGCATAAATTTTTGTATGACCTTGGGGTGGTTTCTACTAAAGAACCTTTTCAGAAATTATTACACGTTGGTTTAGTAATGGCAGAAGATGGAACAAAAATTTCTAAAAGGAAAGGGAATGGTATAGATCCAAATAATATAGTAGAAGAATTTGGAGCAGATTCTCTAAGATTATTTGAAATGTTTATGGGGCCATTTTCACAAAGTGCATCATGGAGTCAGGGTGGAGTTTTGGGAATGAGAAAATTTTTAGAAAGAGTTTATCAGCTAAAAGATAAAGTTGTAGAACATGATGTAGAACATAAAAATATAGAAAAGTTAGCAAATAAAACAATAAAAAAAGTTGGTGAAGATATAGATAATTTTTCATTTAATACAGCAATTTCTAGTTTGATGATTCTTTCAAATAACATGAAAAAAGAAAAAGAAATATCAAAAGATTTATTTGAAAAATTTTTAATAATTTTAAACCCATTTGCTCCGCATATAACAGAAGAATTATGGAGTCAAATAGGCAACAAAAACATTATTACAAGAGATGTAAATTGGCCTACTTATGATAAAAAACTAATAAAAGATGATATTATAAAATTTGTTATATCTATAAATGGAAAGCCAAGAGAAATTATAGAAATGAATATTGATTCAACTCAAAAAGAGGTATTAGAAAGGGCAATTTCTTCTGCTAAATTAAAAAAATATATTGAAAATAAAGAAATTAGAAAAACTATCTTTATAGAAAATAAATTACTAAATATTATAATATAATGAACATATTAGATCTGTTATCAGATGATGTAAAAATATTGCATGAAGAAATAGAAGGAAAAATAAATTCAGCTTTAAACTTTAATGGCTATTTTTGGTATAAAGATGAATACAAAAAGAAAGATAAAAAAATAGAGGACCTTATATCAGAAATAAATAAAATTGCTGAAAACTTAAAAGATAAAGTATATAATAAAAAAGAAGAAATAACTTGGGGAGAATTAAAAAGTTTAATGACCTTAAAGGAAGAAGCTGAAAAATATATTAAAAATATGAAAAATAAAAAATAGGGTATTTAAATACCTTATTTTTTTAAAATCATAATCCCATCATCAAAATCTATATTTATTATAGTATATTTTATATTTTCTTTTTCTAAATAATCATATAAATTTTGCATTTTATATTTATATTTAATAACATCGTCAAATATAATAACAGAACCTTTTTTTATAAGATTTATTATATTTAGATAATAATCTAAATATTGTTTTTTCATAGCATCAATAAATATTAAATCATATTTAGGTTTTATTATTTTTTTATTTAACTTATTTAAATATAAAATAGCATCAGAAGAAATAATATTTGTATACTTATCAAAGTTTAAAGAATTAATATTTTTTTTAAGCCTTAAAATTGAGTGGGGAACATATTCTATAGTATTTAATTTACCATTTCTTTTAGATAATTCAGAAATCATATAAATAGAAGATAAACCATTACATGAACCTATTTCTAAAACATTTTTTATATTTTTATTATTTTTTATTATAAAATTTAAAAAAAGACCAACATTTTCAGTAACATTTGGTATATTGTTTTCTTTTCCAAATTTTCTAATTTCCGATATTTTATTTTGAATATTTTTGTCAAACATTCTATTTTTTATATAAACAATTATCACAAATTCCACAATAATCTTCATGAGATTCTTCTCCAAAATAATTTAATATAAATTTATGTCTGCATATTTTAGTTAAAATATATTCTTCCATTATATTTATTTTAGATAATGAATCTTTCTTTTTTTTATTTATATGAGTGGTATCTATTTCAATATTTTTGTCTTTATATAATATTTTTACAACCCTACCTTTTATTGGGGGTATATATTTTATAAAACCTTTTTTATCTAAAATATTTAAAACTCTATTTATATTATTTCTTTGAATATTATAAGCAATACAAAATTCATCAATACTAAATTCTTGAGAATCTCCTTTCTTTTCTAAATTTAAATCTCTTTTTAAAGTAAAAAGCAAATCTTTTTGAGCTCTAGCCCTTGGACTTAGTTGCTTAAGTATAGCATCAAAATCTTCATTTAATTTTATTTTTATATTTGAATTTGCTTCTGTATCTTTACTTATAAAACCTTGTTCTTCTAAAACTTTAATTGAGGAAGATATTTGCATTTCATTTATATAAATATAAGAAGACATAATATCAT
This sequence comes from Patescibacteria group bacterium, assembly GCA_021734125.1. Classification (GTDB taxonomy): domain Bacteria; phylum Patescibacteriota; class Patescibacteriia; order JAGPKW01; family JAGPKW01; genus JAIPGT01. The sequence continues at coordinate 84,192 of JAIPJN010000001.1, read as the reverse complement.
AATTTGATATTGGAACTATATCTTTATCTAATATATTAGATTTTTCCAAAATTTTTAAATATATTTTTTTTACAATATTTATTCCTGGATTTCCGGATAAAACAAAAAAATCATGAACTTTTCTATCTTTAGGAGAATAAAATAAAACACAACTAGATTTTTTACCATCTCTTCCAGCTCTTCCTATTTCTTGATAATAAGCTTCTATAGACCCAGACATAGTATAATGAACTATTAATCTAATATCTGATTTATCTATACCCATACCAAAAGCAGAAGTCGCAACCATTGTAATATATTGTTCATTTATAAATTTTTCTTGCATTCCTTTTCTAGTATGACTATCTAAAGCACCATGATAACACAAAGCTTTTATATTATTTGATCTTAAAAATAAAGTTATTTCTTCAGCTGCTTTTCTTGTAGAAGTATAAATTAATTTTGATCCTCTTATATTTTTTATTAATTTTAATAACCTTTCTTTTTTTTCTTCATCATTTTTTGTTTTTATACAAACCAATTCTAAATTTTCTCTTTTAAATCCAGAAACAAAAATTTTTGGATCTTTAAAATTTAATTGTTTAATAATATCATCTTTAACAGAAGGAGTTGCTGTTGCAGTAAGAGCTACAACAGCTGGATAATTTTTATTTTCAAAAATATTATTTATAGAATCTTTTATTTTTGTATAACTAGGTCTAAAATCATGACCCCATTCTGATATACAATGTGCTTCATCAATTGCTATCATAGATATATCAATTTTTTTCATTTCTTCTTGAAATTTTTTCATAGCAAGTCTTTCTGGAGCTACATATAATATTTTATAAATACCAGATTTTAAATCTTGTAAAATTCTAGTAGATTGAGAAGGGGTAAGACTACTATTTAAATAAGCAGATTTTATATTTTTACTATTTAAATTATCAACTTGGTCTTTCATTAATGCTATAAGAGGGGATATAACTATAGTAAGACCTTCAAAAAGAATTGCAGGTATTTGATAACAAATAGATTTACCAGCACCAGTTGGAAGAATACCTAGAACCTCTTTTTTTTCTAATATATTCAAAATAATATCCTCTTGCCCAGGGCGAAAGGATTCATAACCAAAATATTCTTTAAGTGTTCTTTTTGCCTTATTTATCATTTATTATTTTATTTCTAACTTTCTTTCTAATATCATTGTCATGAAATTTTAACATATCATTATTAATAATTACACCCCAAGGATTTTCTAATCTTTTTTTATGATTTATAGTTTTTTTAATAAATATTTTCTTTAATAAAAAGTCAAAAAAGTCAAAAAATTTATTTTTTTTATTAGATTTTTTGTATTTTAAATTTAATTTATATTTATCAAAATTTGGATTTTCTTTTTCTATATTAAATAAATTTAATAAATCTTTATATATATTATTTTTATCTACTATAGTTTTTAAATAATACACCCAAAAAAATAGATAAATGTCATTTTCTATTTTTATTTTATTAAAATCAGAAATCCCATTTTCTGTACAAAAAAAAGAAAGACAAAAATTATTTTTTATTTTATTAGAAGTTCTTCTATTTCCTAAAAACTGAAAATATAAAGTAGTTAATATTCTGACTATCCATAACCTATTGTTTGATGATACAATAAATAAATCTATATCAGAATTTTCATTAGTTGCGTTCATAGATAAAGAATTACAAACAAAAATACCCTTAATACAAGGAATTCTAGATATAGGTTTAGTATATTTTAAAACTTTTTTATATAAAATTTCCTCCTTTTTTGAAGGTTTTTCCTTTATATTAAAATATTTCTTAAATTTATTATGATATTCAAACATAATACAATTATATCACAAATCAAAAAAATTTTTACTAAAAATAAAATAAATAATTTTTTATTATTATTAATAATATTTTTAATACCTTTTCAGACAAGATATATATTTGAAATAATGGGAATTAATAATCAATATTTTGAATATGGAAATATATCAATATACATAATAGATATATTAATTCTATTTTATATTTTATTTAATTTTAAAAAATTAATAAAAATAATAAAAAACAAAAATAATTTAAAATTTATTATTTTATTTTTAAGTTTATTTACAATATTAATATTATTAAATAATAAAATTATAAGTATATATTGGATTGTTAGAATATTTTATTTATTTTTGTTTTTTATTATAATTTTTAAAGAAAAAATAAAAGAAAAAATATATTTAACTTTAATATATTCATCTACAATACAAGCAATAATATCAATATTTCAATTTTATAAACAAAATATTATCTCAAGTAAATATTTAGGTCTAGCTGGAAAATTTGCATCTGACTTGGGACCCTCAATAATAGAAGGAAATGGATTAAGAATTTTAAGAAGTTATGGATTATTTACACATCCAAATATTTTAGGTCTTTATTTAATTTTAGGAAGTATATTATTAATATATTTTATATTTAAAAATACTAAATACAAAAATTTATATTATTTTTTATTAGGTTTAAATATAATAGGAATTATATATTCATTTTCTAGATTAATTTATATTTTTTTATTAATTATTATATTTTTTAGCTTAATTTTTTATAAGAAAAATTTAAAAGAAAAGGCGATTATATTAATTATATTTTTATCTTTAATTTTTATTAATTTTAATTTTATAAAAATAAGAATAAATCCAGAAAGTAGATTAAATATTAATTCTAATTCTGAAAGAGTTTTAGAATATAATAATATGGATTTTAATGAGCTTAATATATTAAAAGGTGTAGGAGTTAGAAATTATACATTTAATCTATTTAATAAAAATCCAGAAATTAAAATATGGGAATTAAATCCCATTCATAATATATATCTTTTAACAATAATAGAGTCAGGTATTTTTATCTTTTTTATATTTTTATTAATATTATTTTTTCCTTATTATTTATTTTTAAAAAATATAAAAAAACAAGATAAAGAAGGTATTATAATAATATTTATATATTCATTATTTATAATAAATGGATTTTTTGAGCATTTTTTAATAACCGAAAATACGGGATTACTGTTTTTGGGGATTATTTATACAATGTATTTAAAAAATAATTTGTCTCTTGACACATAAAAAAAAATGAGATACAATTTACAACATCATAAAAATTTAGATAACCTCTAAGCTAATTTGAAGACTTAAGTTATATATCCAATATATTAAATACTGTTTTTGTTTAGTTATTTTTTCGGGGTTGTTTTTTTTATTGCCTTTTAACAATTTACATGAGTTCTTAAAAACAAGAATTTTTGCTAGTTGTTAAAGTAGATATTTAAAAATTAGAAAATAAAAGGAGAATAAAGTCCAAAATATTATAATTGCAATTTACTCATGTTAATTTCATTATTAATGTGATTAGGTAATCATAGTATATGGTGGATGCCTTGACATTAAAAAGCTAAGAAGGACGTAGCAATCTGCGATAAGCATCGGTGAGGTGATAAGCAACCTTTGACCCGGTGATTTCCGAATGGGGAAACCCAATACCCGTTATAGGTATTATCAATATTTGAATAAAATAAAATATTGAAGCAAACCTGGGGAAGTGAAACATCTCAGTACCCAGAGGAATAGAAAACAATAGTGATTTCCAGAGTAGTGGCGAACGAAATGGAAACAGCCTAAACCTATTAGTGTGTTGCTTGAACTAAGTTTAGTTTTATCTTTTCAGAGTTTAAGCTTTAAAGGAACTGACCGTTGCCTAATAGGTGTTGTAAGATGAATCTGTTTGATTTTCAGTTAAATCTAAATAGAGTCAAAAATTATTTGTTTTAGAAAAATAACCTGGAAGGGTTAACCATAGAAGGTGAAAGTCCTGTATTCGAAAAAACAAGTAACTCTATAAGATTCATTCTTAAGTACTACGGGACACGTGAAATCCCGTAGGAATCTGGCGCGACTATGCGCTAAGGCTAAATATTTTTAATGATCGATAGTGAACCAGTACCGTGAGGGAAAGGTGAAAAGCATCCCGAAAGGGAGATGAAATAGAATCTGAAACCATATACTTACAATAAGTAGGAGCCCATTTTTATGGGTGACTGCGTGCCTATTGAAGAATGAGCCGGTGAGTTAATGTATATTGCTAGTTTAACCTATTTAGGTAGGGGAGGCGTAGTGAAAGCGAGGGTTAATAGCCCGATTTAGCAGTATGTATTAGACCCGAAACCGAGTGAGCTATCCATGAGCAGGATGAAGGTAATCGAAAGATTATTGGAGGTCCGAACCCACTAGTCGTTCAAAACTAGGGGATGACTTGTGGATAGTGGTGAAATGCTAATCGAACTCGGTGATATCTGGTTCTCCTCGAAATAGCTTTAGGGCTAGCCTCATTTGTTCCTTGGTGGTGGTAGAGCTACTGAATGGGTGTGGGTGACTTATGTCTACCATATCCAACCAAACTCCGAATACTACCAAGTTAGAGAATGGGAGTTAGACTATGGGCGCTAAGGTCCATTAGTCGAAAGGGAAACAGCCCAGATCGCAATCTAAGGTCCCTAAATTTATGTTAAGTGTAAAAGGTGGTGATTAAACTTAAACAGCTAGGAGGTTGGCTTAGAAGCAGCCATCCTTTAAAGAAAGCGTAACAGCTCACTAGTTTAGTTTTTCTGCGCCGACAATGTAACGGGGCTAAACATAATACCGAAGATGCGAATTTCTTATATAATTTATTATATAGGGAGTGGTAGAGGAGCATTTTATATGAATTGAAGCAATATCGCGAGATATTGTGAATTGTATAGAAGAGAGAATGCCGGCATGAGTAGCAAAAATGAAGGTGAAAATCCTTCACACCGCAAACCCAAGGTTTCCAGGGCAACGATTTTCGGCCCTGGGTTAGTCGGTCCTAAGCCGAGGCTAAATAGCGTAGGCGATGGATGAGTGGGTTAATATTCCCACACTATATTTACGTTTCGTCCGATGAGGGGACGCATTTTAAAAGATCTTACATAATTTGGTTATGTGTGTTTATGGCGAGTAAGGATTATATGAAGCAAATCTTTGTATAATTAAATCCTAAAAGTTGAATGAATTTTTATGAAAATAAAAAAAATAGATTAAATAAAGTGCCGAGAAAAGCCTCTAAGGTATATCGTAAATGTAACCGTACCCCAAACCAACTCAGGTGGGTGAGGAGAGTATCCTCAGGTGCACAAGAGAACCTTTGTTAAGGAACTAGGCAAAACAGCGGCCGTAACTTCGGGATAAGGCCTTCCTCGATTTATCGGGGACACAGCGAAAGACTCCGATCGACTGTTTAACAAAAACACAGCTCCCTGCTTAAAGCGAAAGCTGATGTATAGGGGGTGATGCCTGGCCAGTGTCAGAACGTTAAGCGGAAGGGTGCAAGCCTTGAAGCTAAGCGCTGATGAACGCCGGCGATAACTATAATCGTCCTATGGTAGCGAAATTCCTTGTCGGGTGAGTTCCGACCCGCACGAATGGCATAACGAATTGGAGACTGTCTTAACAAAGGACTTGGCGAAATTGCAATACCGGTAAAGATGCCGGTTACTTGTGGCTGGACGAAAAGACCCCGTGGAGCTTTACTACAATTTGGCATTGGGTTAGAGTTATATATGTTCAGGATAGGTGGGAGCTTAGGCAATCTTGAGATACCACCCTTATATATTTTTAATTCTAATTTCTTACCGTTATCCGGTGGAAAGACAGTGCCTGATGGGTAGTTTAACTGGGGCGGTTGCCTCCTAAAATGTAACGGAGGCGTTTACAAAGGTTGGTTAGATTCGGATGGAAATCGAATCGATAGTGCAAACGCATAAACCAGCTTTACTGCAAGAGTGACCACTCGAGCAGTTGCGAAAGCAGAAGTTAGTGATCCGACAATTCTATATAGGAAGGTTGGAGCTCATCGGATAAAAGTTACCCCGGGGATAACAGGCTGATCCGTTCTAAGAGTCCATATCGACGAACGGGTTTGGCACCTCGATGTCGGCTCATCGCATCCTGGGGCTGTATTAGGTCCCAAGGGTTAGGCTGTTCGCCTATTAAAGCGGTACGCGAGCTGGGTTCAGTACGTCGCGAGACAGTACGGTCTCCTATCCGCCACAAGCGTTGAAATTTGAAAAGGCTCATCCCTAGTACGAGAGGACCGGGATGAACAAACCTCTGGTCCACCAGTTGTCTTACCAAAGGCACCGCTGGGTAGCTAAGTTTGGTTTAGATAAGCGCTGAAAGCATCTAAGCACGAAGCTGTCTTTAAGATTAGATTTCATTTGAGACCCCTGGGAGACTACCAGGTTGATAGGCTCTATGTGTAAGCGTAGTAATACGTTTAGCAAAGGAGTACTAATTAGTCGAACCTAATCACATTTATAATGTAATTAAAATGTAATTAGAATATTAGAAACTTTATTCTTTTCTTTAATTTATTTTACTTATACTAGATAAGATAGAGTAAATTATTGTTCTGGTGATTAATAGCAAAAGTGTAACACCTGTTCCCATACCGAACACAGAAGTTAAGCCTTTTAGCACCGATGATACGCCTTTTTCAAGGTTGAAAAGTAGGTCATCGCCAGAACAATAATTTACTCTATTTTTTTTGCATAAAAAAAGAACGCCTTTAAAAACGTTCTTTTTTTATATATAAATTTAATATTTACCAATCTTTCAAAGCTGTAGCATTTTTAGCAGCTTCTTCTTGAGCAGATTGTTTATTTTTACCTTTTCCAACAGATATTAAATCTTCATTTAAATAAACTCCTATTTCAAATTCTTTGTCATGATCAGGTCCAGATTCCTTCATTACTTCATAAGTAGGAGTAATACCAAGTTTTGCTTGAGCTGCTTCCTGAAAATATGTTTTATAATCTACATAAGATTTTTCTTTAACTATATTATCAAAATTTATAAGTATATTTTCTTTTATAAATTTTTCTGCAGTATTTAAACCTTGATCTAAATATATAGCTCCTATTATTGATTCACACGAATCAGCAAGAATTCCTATTTTAGATCTTTCATCTATACTATTTTTTTCACCCTTACTTAAATATAAATAATCTTTTATATTTAATTTTTCAGAAACAGAAGCTAACATTTTAGTATTAACTAAACTAGCCCTAAAATTTGTTAAAATTCCTTCTGGTTCTTTCGAATTTTTATATAAAAAATCCGTTACTATTAATTCTAAAACAGCATCTCCTAAAAATTCCAATCTTTCATTATCAGAATATTCAAAATCAGGATTTTCATTTAAATAAGATCTATGAACAAGAGCATTTTGCAAAAGACTTTTATTCTTAAAACTTATTCCTATATTTTTTTCTATTTTATCTAAATTAATCATAATTTTTCTTTTAATATTTTTTTTACATTATTAAATTCCTGTTTATTTATAAAACTTTCTTTATTTATATATTTATAATTATTATCTTTATTTTTAAGTTCACAAATAACAATATAACAATTAAACTTTATTATATCAGGTAGACCTTCTTTTATTTCTTTTATATTGTTTTTTGTATAAAAAAAATCATGAAAATATTCTATTTTTGAAATATTATCTTTAAAATCTTTTTTCAATAAATCTTCTGAGATATTTTTAATATACTCTTTATTATCAACTTCATCACTTTTTTTATAATCAATTTCTTTTTTCAAAAAAATATCCGAAAAATCAATATAGTTATTTTTATATTTCACTATAAAATAAATAAAATTTTTATTAATTATTTTATCTTTTAAATTTTCATATAAACCTCCAATAACTCCATTAATAAATTTAGATGAATTAATACCAGAAAAGTTTTTAGCAAGTTCTATTGATTCATTTATTATTATTTTTGGATGAGTTTTTATATCAAATAATATTTCATAAATACCAATTCTTAAAATATTTCTATCAACAATAGAAATTTGGGAAATTGGCCATTCTGTAGCGTAAATTTTTATTATTTTATCTATTTTTTTTATATTTCTAACAACACCTTTATATAAAGATTGTATAAAATCATCTTTTTCCATTCCAGGAGCAAATTCAGAAGAATTATAAGAAATACAATCACTTAGATTGCATTTTCTATCATTAAAATCCCATTCATATAAAGATTGTAATACTATAGAACGACTAAGGTGTCTATTGGACATAAAATTTTATTTGTAATAACCACAATAAGAACAAGCCCTGTGTTGTAATTTTACTTTATTACATTTAGGGCAATTTTCTATATTATCTTTAGTAAATTTTATTTTCATATTAGTTTTTCTTCTAGCTCTAGTTTGAGTTCTTGAAGCTTTTTTTGCTGGAACTGACATTTTAAAAATTATTAAAAATTATAGATAAATAATAACATAACAGGGAATATAAATCAAATGAATTAAGCTTTCATATCATCATATAATTATATTGTCAATATACTTATACACAGTTTATACACAGGCAAAAAAGTTTTCCACAGTTTAATTATTATGTTAATATATTACCAAGCACGACAAAATTTATCTTTTTAAAAGGGCACAAAATGGATAAAGAACAAATATGGGAAGCATCCTTAGCGAGGTTAGAATTATCTCTTTCTAAAGCTAATTTTGCTACTTGGTTTGAAAATACATTTATAAAAGACATAGAAAATGATGAACAAGTCACTCTTGGCGTTCCTCACGCTTTTGCTAAGGCTTGGCTTAAAAAGAAGTACCATAAAGAAATATTAGATTCTTTACAAGAAGTTACTGAGGGCAAAATTAAAAAAATTGTGTATGAAGTAGATCTAAATATACATAAAAATGAAGAAAAGCCAAAAGAAAAAGAAGAAACATTAGAAAAAGAAAAAACAGAAATCAATATTAATCAAACCAGATATAAAGATTCTCTACCAATGGGGGAATTTGCTTTAAATGAAAAATACACATTTGAGAATTTTATTGTTGGGAAAACAAATGAATTAGCATATGCCGCTGCAAAATGTGTTGCCACTTATCCTGGAGAAAAATATAATCCTTTATTTTTATATGGAGATGTAGGTATAGGTAAAACTCATTTATCTCAAGCAATAGGGAACGAAATTAATAAAAGATTTAAAGGAGAAAAAGTCCTTTACATAACTTGTGAAAAGTTTGTAAATGATTATATAGAAGCAATTCAAGCAGGTAAAATGAAAGGATTTAGAGATAAATATAGATCTTATGACATATTATTGATTGATGATATACAGTTTATGGCTGGTAAAGATAGAACTCAAGAAGAATTTTTTAATACCTTCAATGAATATTACCAAAAAAATAAACAAATAGTCATTACATCAGATAGACCACCACAAGCTTTATCTGCTTTTCAAGAAAGATTAACTTCCAGATTAGAATCTGGAATGATAGCAGATATATCAATTCCAGATTTAGAAACTAGAGTTGCTATAGTTGAATCAAAATTAAATCAAAAAGGTTATAAATTTAAACCAGAAGTTATAAAATTTATAGCTACAATGATTCAAAAAAGTGTTAGAGAGCTTGAAGGAATTTTAAATAAAATAATAGCACAATACGAACTTAGAATGATAGAACCAACAATAGATAATATAAAAACAACAATATTTGCTTTAAAAGAAAGTAGAAAAAAGCATGCCAATTTTGGTATAAGAGACATTATAAAATCAGTTTCAAGTTTTTATAATATTACAGATGAAGAATTAAAAGGGAAATCTAGAAAAAGAGAATTAGTTGTTCCAAGACAAATATCTATGTATTTATTAAGGGAAGAATTAGACTGCTCTTTCCCTAATATTGGAGCAGAACTTGGTGGAAGAGATCATACTACAGCTATGCATTCTTATCAAAAAATAAGAACACAAATGCTTGAAAACAATAAAATACAAAAAGATGTAGAGCTTATTAGAGAAAAACTTTATTTATAATAATTAATAAAAAGGTATTTTATGGATGTTCTAAATTTTAATATGACATCCTGGTTTGAATGGGAAAATGATATGATAGGCAGAGATTATCATATTATTTTTGAAATGGAAAAAAATTATAGAATAAATAAAATAATTTCTGTAGATTTTTTACCATTTAATTTTAAAAGCTTAATAAGAGAATATATAAAAGCAAAAATATATAAAAAAGATTCAGAAACTATAATGAGAGGTTTATTTTTTAAAGTTAATAAAAAAAGTGAAAAAATATATTCAGTTCACACTATAAATCCAAAATCTATAAAAAAAATATTAAAAAAAATAAATTTAGATAAAAATTTTATAGTATTAAATCATAATCCATTTTTTACAAAATATATAAAATGGTTCAAAAAAAATAAATTATTTTTTGAGGCAAATGATAATTGGGCAGAAAATAGGACTTTTAAAAAATATAAAAATAAATTATTAAAAAAATATAATTATATTGCAAATAATTCTGATAAAATTTTTGTGGTTTCAAAAAATTTAGACGAAACAATATTTTCTAATTTTAATACTTATATAATTCCAAATGGAGTTAATATAGATTTTTTTAATAATTCTATAAAATCTTTTAGAGTAGATAATATAATATCTGAAATCAAAAATTCTGAATTTAAAAATTCTAAAATAATAGGTTATTGCGGTATATTAAAAAGCGATAGAATTAATTTAAGTTTATTAGAATTTGCTATAAAAAATAATCCTGATAAATTATTTTTAATAACAGGACCAGTTTTTGATGATATAAAAATAAAAAATTTAAATAATTATAAAAATGTAAAACTTCATTTAAGTTTTATAAAAAATAATGAAAAACCTTATTTATACTCATTTTTTGATGTATGTTTGATACCTCACCTAACTGGAGATTTTATAAAATCAATGGATCCTATGAAACTGTATGAATATTTAGCATTAGGAAAACCTGTAGTAACTACAAAAATTAATGAAAAAATAAATGAATTTCAAAATTTAATATATATAGCAGATAATAAACTAGAATTTTCTAATTATATAGAAAAAGCATGTATAGAAAATGATAAATCTTTAAAATTAAAAAGAACAAAATCAGTTCAAGATAAATCATGGGAACAAGAAATTTCAAAAATGACAGAGTTAATGTATAATAGTTAATATAAAGAAATAAAAAAAAGATTCATGTCTATATCACAGACAAAAAATGGAGGGTATTCTGCTTTAAATATTTCATCAGACAAAACAAAAGAACAATTTAAAGAAACATATAAGCAAATACAAATAAAACAAGAAGAAGAGGCTACAGAAAAACAAGCCTCAGTTTTTGGTATAGAATATATAGATTTACACAATTTTCCAATAGGACCAGAAGCATTAAAAATTATAAGTATAAATGATTGTAAAAAATATAAAGTAATATGTTTTTTTAAAGAATATAAAGCAATAAAAGTAGGATTTGTTGAATATAATGATAATACTTTAGATTTTATAGACACAATAAAAACAGATGAAGGAGAAATAAAAAAAGAATTTTTTTTAATTTCAGAAGGAAGTTTTAAAGATGCATTAAAACTTTATGAAAAACTACCAAAAAGCAGGGTATTTTCTAGTGGTGTAACTATAAAAACTGAATTTTTTGAAAAAATATTAAAAGAAGTTGAAAAATTTGAAGATGTGAAACAAAAAATAGCAGAAACAGATATAACTGAAATAACAACTGTATTAATAGCGTCTGCTATAAAATTTAATTCATCAGATATTCATGTGGAAGCAGAAGAAAATAAAGTTGCTGTAAGGTTTAGAATTGATGGAATGTTACAAGAAATAACTAAAATGGAAAAAAAATTGTGGCCTAAAATTATATCAAGAATTAAATTATTGGCTGGATTAAAAATGAATGTAGAAAATATACCTCAAGATGGAAGATTTACTATATTTTTAGATAAAGATAGGGTTGATGTCAGAGTATCTACATTGCCTACAACATTTGGAGAGTCTGCTGTAATGCGTCTTTTAAAATCTTCAGCAGTTGATTTGCCTTTTGAAGAATTAGGTTTTTCAAAAAATAATTTAGAAGTAATGAAAGATCAATTAAGCAAGTCAATGGGGATGATTATAACTACAGGTCCTACTGGAGCAGGTAAAACTACAACTCTTTATGCAATGTTAAAAGAATTAAATAAACCCCAAGTTAATATAATTACATTAGAAGATCCAGTAGAATATAAATTAAAAGGTATAAATCAATCTCAAATAGATTATTCTAAAAATTATGATTTTGCTACAGGATTAAGAGCAATTTTAAGACAAGATCCAAATGTTGTAATGGTAGGAGAAATAAGAGATTTAGAAACAGCAGAAATTGCAATAAATGCATCTTTGACTGGACATGTAGTGCTATCTACAATACATGCAAATAGTGCTTCTGCAGCTATTCCTAGATTTTTAGCAATGGGGGTAAAGCCTTTTTTACTTGCACCTTCTTTAAATGTTATTCTCTCACAAAGATTAGTAAGAAAGATATGTCCTCATTGTATTGAAGAATATAAACCAGATGAACAAAATCTAAAAAGAGCAAAGGTTTATTTATCTGAAATAACAGAAAAAGCTAAAGAAAAAATAGATGTAGATTTAGATTTAGATAATCTAAAATTTTATAAAGGAAAAGGTTGTGAAAAATGTAATAATATTGGATATTCAGGAAGAATAGGTATTTATGAAGTTTTACCTATAACGGATAAGTTAGAAGAAGTTATAATGAAGGGAGGAGTTTCAGAATATGAAATAAAAGAATTATGTAAAAATGAAGGTATAGTAAATATGATCCAAGATGGATTAATAAAAGCTATAGAAGGTAAAACAACAATAGAAGAAGTATTTAGAGTGGCTAGAAATTAAAGCAAAAATAAGATAGAATTACTTATGTAAAACATAAGTAATTTTTTAATGAAAGAAAAATTTTTAATAATAGATTCTAATGCATTAATACATAGAGCTTTTCATGCATTACCTGATACTATGCAAAATAGTGAAGGATTACAGACTAATTCAATTTACGGATTTACAAATATTTTAATAAAAATAATAGAAAAATTAAAACCAACTCATGTAGTTGCTTGTTTTGATATAAAGAAAAAAACTTTTAGAAATGATTTATATAAAGAATATAAAGCAAACAGAAAAAAACAACCTCAAGAATTATATGATCAAATTCCATATATTAAAAAAATATTATCAGCATTTAATATAAAAATTTTAGAAGAAGAGGGATATGAAGCTGATGATTTAATAGGAAGTGTGGTTTATAAAATAAAAAATATAGATAAAATAATATTAACTGGAGATAAAGACTCTTTCCAGCTTATTGATAATGAAACATCTGTATTAACTTTTAAAAAAGGTATAAGTGAAACTTTTACTTATGATATTTCAAATATAAAAAATGAAACAGAACTAAATCCAGAACAAATAATAAATTATAAAGCTTTAAGAGGAGATGCATCTGATAATATTCCAGGAATATCTGGTATAGGTGAAATAACTTCAATAAAATTATTAAAAGAATTTAATAATTTAGAAAATTTATATAAAAATATAGAAAATAATTATGAAGATTTAAAAAAAGAAAAATTATTTTCAGAAAGAATATTGCAAAAAATAAAAGATGAAAAAGAAAAAGCTTTTTTATCAAAAAAATTGGCTACAATAAAATGTGATTTAAAAATTAATTATAAAAAAGAAGATTTTAAATTAATAGAAAGAAATAATAAAGAATTAAAAAAACTTTTTGAATATTTAAACTTTTTTTCTCTTGTGAAAAAACTAAATTTAGAAAAAGAAAAATATGAAAATAAACAAAAAGAAGAAAATATTATCTTTGATAAAGATATAAATATAAAAAATATTAAAGATGAATTTATTTTTTTATTAGACGAGAATTTAAAGGGTATTATATATTATTTTGAAAATAATATACATTATTCAGATAATGTAAAAAAATATAAAAAAATATTTGAAGATAAAAATATTAAAAAAATATCATACAATTTAAAAGATATAATTAAAAAATTAAAAAATATAAACATAGAAATCAATAATATATATTTTGATATAAAAATTTCTAATTATATATTATTTTCAGGGGAGAACATAAATACGTTAGAAGATATAATAGAAAAAAATTTTAATTATAAAACAAAAAGAAAACAAAAAAATGAAAATAAAACACAAACTCTTTTTGATGATATTAAAGAAGAAATGGAATTTAAAAAAGAGGAAATTTATTTTATAAAAGAAATATATGAATTACATAGAACAGAATTAATAAAAAGGAATCAAATAAAGTTGTTTGAAAATATAGAAATGAAATTAATAGAAGTTTTATCAAATATGGAATTAAATGGAATTTTAATAGATAAAAATTTTTTAGAAAAAATACAAAAAGAATATACTATAAAAATTGATAAATTAAAAAAAGAAACATTTAATATTTCTGGATATGAATTAAATTTAAATTCTCCAAAACAAATACAAGAGCTTTTATTTGAAAAATTAAAAATAAATAAAAAAGGTATCAAAAAAATAAAAACCGGGTATTCAACTTCTACAGATGATTTAAAAAAGATTTTAATAAATAATCCAAAAAATAAAGAATTAATAGAATTATTAATTAATTTTAGAGAAGCAGATAAATTAAAAAATACTTATATAGATAATTTACCAAATTTAATAAAAAATGATGGAAAAATTCATTGTAATTTTAATCAATCAATAACAGCAACAGGAAGATTATCTTCTTCTGATCCTAATATGCAAAACATTCCAAAAAGAACAGAGGACGGTAATAATATTAGAAAAATTTTTATTGCAGAAAAAAATAAAGTTTTAGTTTCAATAGATTATTCTCAAATTGAATTAAGAATTGCTGCTAATTTGGCAAAAGAAGAAAAAATGATAGATTCTTTTAATAAAAATTTAGATATTCATACCGCAACGGCAGCATTTCTAAATAATAAAAATATAGAAGACGTTACAAAAACAGAAAGAAGAGATGCAAAATCAATTAATTTTGGTGTTTTATATGGTATGGGTCCTAGAAAATTTTCTAGAGAAACTGGTAAAACTCAAGAAGAAGGAAAAAAATATATAGAAAAATATTTTGAAGTAAATAATAATATTAAAAAATATATAGAAGATACAAAAAAATTTGCACATAAAAATAAATTTGTTGAAAATATTTTTAAAAGAAGAAGATATTTAAAAAATATAAATTCAAAAAATCCCATGATTTCTTCAAGAGATGAAAGAATGGCTGTTAATATGCCAATACAGGGAACTGCTGCAGATATAATTAAAATTGCAATGATAGATATATATGAATATATAAAAGAAAAAGAAGATATAAAAATGTTATTACAAATACATGATGAACTTTTATTTGAAATTGAAAAAAATAAAATAGAAAAATATATTCCAATTTTAATAAATAAAATGGAACAAGCACACAAATTCGAAAATGTTCAATTAAAAGTAGAAGTTAAGATTGGTGAAGATTTATGTAATATGAATAAATATTAAAAAATGATTTATCTATATTCAGGAGATAGAAAAAAAGACATAGAAAATAATATAAAAAAATTAAAAGATTTTTTTATTGATAAATATGGAAATAAAAATATTTATTCTTTTAATTTTCCTGAAGATATAAAAAATTTAGAAGAGATATTAAATATATATAAAAATTTATCTTTTTTTTCAAACAATAAATTTATTATTTTAAAAAACTTATTTCAATTAGATAAAGAAAATTTAGAAATTATTTCTAATTTATTAAAAAATAATATTGAAAATAAAAATATATTTACAATAATTTATGAAAATAATATAGACAAAAGGAATGGTTTTTTTAAATTTTTAAATAAAGAAAAAAATTGTTTAATAAAAGAAATAAAGTTTGATAAATATGTAGAAACTGATAAATGGATATTAAAAAAAATACAAGAAAATAATTTAAAGATAAATAATAATAATTTTAATTATTTAATAAAAAAATTAAATATAAAAAGAAATTATAGAAATGAAATAGAAGGTAATAAAAATTCATTAAAAATAGAAAATGAATTAAATAAATTATTTAATATTTGTGAAACAGATATTACAAAAGAAAAAATAGATGAAATTATAAATAAAGAAAGAGATGACGATATATTTTATTTAATGAATTTAATATTTGATAAAAATAAAATTTTTTATAAAAAATTTGAAGAATATTTTCAAAGTGACATAAAAAACAGAGATGGAGAGAGTATAAGATTTAATTTATTATTATTTAATCAAGTAAAAGATTATATTTTCTTAAAAAAATTATTAGATTCTAAAACAAAAGAAGAAGAAATTTGCAAAATATTAAATTGGAAAACAGGTAGACTTTATATAATGAAAAAAAAATTGTATAATTTAAGTAGAATCGATTTAGAATTTTTAGAAAAAGGTGTATTAGAATTAGATAAAATATTAAAAAGTGATAATACTTTATTTATACCAAAATTTACAAATCTAATTAATAAAATAATCTATAGCTAAAAATGAAAAAAATATTAATAGCAGAAGATGAAATATCATTATTAGAAATGTTCTCATCTATAGTTGAAAATTCTGGGAATTATAAAATAACTAAAGCTATAGATGGAGAAGAGGTTATTAAAAAAATAATCGAGAATCTACCAGATATAATTCTATTAGACATAATGATGCCGAAAAAAGATGGTATTGATGTTTTAATAGACATTAAAAGTAATCCAAAAACTAAAAACATACCTGTAATTATACTTTCAAATATTTCAGATAAAAATCAAATAGAAAAAGCCTTAGATTTAGGAGCTTCTGATTACTTAGTTAAATCAGATATTCATCTAAAAGATATATCAAATATAATAAATAAATATTCAACAAATAAAAAATGATAATTAATTTTATATTATATTACGGTAATTATTTAATAATATTATTTTTATTAATAATTATTTTTGTATGTATTTTATATTATATAAAAAATATTCCTTATGAAGGGAAGATTTTTATATTTAAAAAAAATAAATATAAAAAATTTAAAGAAGAAATATCAAAATTAAATTATTATACAACAGAATCAGAATTGAATAAAAAAATAAAAGAAGTTTTAAATATTCTAGAAATAGAAGATATAAAATTATTTTTATTAGATTCTAATAATAAAAAATATGTATTATCTTTATATACCAAAAATAAAAAAGAATATAAAATAGATAATTTAATAAAATATTTAAAATATAATAAAGAAATATTAACAGAAAATAATTTAAATAAAAAAAATAAAAGAAATAAAAAATTATATAAAAAAATATTATCAGATTTTAAAAAAACAAAATCAAAAGTTATAGTTCCTTTATTTTTCAATAGAAGTTTTATTGGATTTTTTTGTCTAGGGGAAAAATATGGAAAATATAATAAAATAGATTTAAAAGCATTAGAGGATTTTAGGGAAAAAATATCTATAGCCTTACATAATTTACATTTATATAACAAAATAAATAATCAAAAAAATACTTTAGATAAATTTAAAAAATATTTAGAAAATAAAATTAATGAACAAACAAAATATATAGAAGGGAAAAATAAAAATTTAGAAGAACTATTAGAAATGAAATCTGATTTTTTGAGAATAGCAAATCATCAGTTAAATACTCCAATTTCTATAGTAAAAAATTCTTTATTTATGCTTCAAGAAGGATTAATGAAAAAAGATAAAGCTTTAAATATAGCTTTTTCTGGAATTGAAAGATTAAATGATGTAATAACTGAATTTTGGGATATATTTGAATTAGAAGGTGGAAATTATGAGTTAAAATTAGATTGTGTAGATATAATAAAAATATTAGATGAACAAGTAAAAGAAAAAAAATTTTTAATAGATAAAAATAAAAAAATTAAATTAATATTTGAAAATAATATAGATAATAATACTTTAATTTTATGTGATTATAAAAAAATTATTAATGTAATATCAAATTTATTAGATAATTCTATAAGATATACAGATAAGGGGTATATAAAAATTTCATTAACAAAAAATAAAAGAAAAATTAAAGGAAAGAATTATATAAAAATTGAAGTAGAGGATACAGGTATAGGTATATTAAAAAAAGATAAATCGAAAATATTTAAAAAATTTATAAGAGGTGGAAATGCTATAAAACTAAAACCAAGTGGCTCAGGTTTAGGTTTATATTTAAGTAAAAAAATAATAGAAATGCACAATTCCAAATTAAAATTAGAAAAAACTAGTAAAAAGGGTAGTAAATTTAGTTTTAAATTAGAAATATGTGATGAAGATACTATTAGCTCTTTGAGTAATATTATAAATAAAAAAAATATAGAAACAAAAACAAAAATTAAAAATGTAAAAATTTTATTTTTTCAAAATGACAAAAAAACAATAAATACATGTTCTAATATTATAAAAAATAATAATTATGAATATTATTATACAAATAAATTAGGTGAAGCTAAAAAAATTATTTCAGAAAAAAAACCTAATATAATATTTTCAGGTATTATAATATATAAAGAAGACAAAAATAAAATGGTAAATACAATAGCAGAACAAGGCTATTCTTTATTAGAATATAAAAATAATAAAAAAATTAATATACCTTTTATATTTTTAACAAATTTAAATACAACAGGAGATAGAAAAAAAGCATTAGATATGGGTGCTTCTGAATATATTTCAAAAATAGAATTTAAACCAGAGAATCTAGAAGAAATAATAAATAGAAATTTACGATGTTTAATAGAAAAATAAAAAATAAAAAGAATATTAAAAAAATAAATAAAAGAATATTAAAAATTTTTATAGTATTATTTTTTATTTTTACATTATTATTTTTGATTAATAAAATATTTTTAATATATACTCCACCAAAAACTACTTTTTTAGATAAAAATTTATCTTTTAGAAAAATAGATGAGTCAGTTTTTATAATTGAAAATGAAATAAAAAATATAAAAAATTCTAGTATAATATTTGAATCAAAAGATGATGATTTTAAAGAAGATATTAAAATAAAAGATATTATTCTAATTAAAAATGAAGAAGAAATTATAAATAATTTAAAAAATAAAAATTTAAAAATAATAAATACACTAAATCTTTTTTTTAATAATGTATTTAAAAATAAAGAATATAATTTAGATTATGAAATAAAAGATAATTTTATAGATACATTAAAATTTATTTTTTCACCATATGAAGAAAAAATAGAAAATTCAAGAATAGTAATAGAAGATTCAAATTATAGTATAACGGAAGATAAAAATGGAAGAATTTTTGTATGGGGAGAAGTAAAAGAAAAATTAAAATCAAAATTTAATGAAAATAATTTTTATAATTTAAAGATAAATTTAAACAAAGAAATAAAAAATCCAAAAATAAAAAAAGAAGATTTAGAAAATTATTTTAATAATGCAACTTCAATATTAAATAATAATCCTATTAAATTAAAATATAAAGAAGCAGAGTATTTATTAAATAAAGAAGATTTATTAGATTTAATTAAATTTGATTATATTTTTGAAAAAGAAGAATTTTTAAAAGTTATAATAAAAATTGATAAAGTAAAAATGTTTGAAATTTTAGATAGAATAGCAAAAGAAAATGATAAAAATGTAGAAGAAGGAGAATTAATTATAGAAAACGATAAAGTAATAAGTTTTAAACCTATTTTAAATGGTTATTCTTTAGATAAAGAAGCATCTTTTGAAATTATTGAAAATAAAATTTTAGATTTAAAAAATGAAATTGATTTAATAATAACAGAAATAATTCCAGAAGCTACAAATAGTGAAGTAGTAAAATATGGACTAATAGATAAATTAGGAGAAGGAGAATCAAATTTTTATGGATCATCTAGAAATAGAATTCATAATATAGAATTAGGATCATCTTATGTAAATGGAACACTAGTAAAACCAGGGGAAGAATTTTCTCTCATTAATACGTTAGGAGTAATAAGTTCAGAAAAAGGATATTTACCAGAATTAGTTATAAAAGGAAATGAAACAATAAAAGAATATGGTGGAGGATTATGTCAAGTCGGAACAACAACATTTAGGGTGGCTCTTTCTGCGGGGCTTCCCATAATAGAAAGAAGAAATCATTCATATAGAGTAAGTTTTTATGAACCCGCAGGAACGGATGCAACTATATATTATCCTAAACCTGATATGAGATTTTTAAATGATACTCCAAATTATATTTTAATAATGACTGAAATAGATGATTATGATTTAAAATATACAATTTGGGGCACATATGATGATAGGAAAATTACAATAACAGAACCTATAATAAAAAATATAGTATCACCGCCTCCAACAAAATGGACTGATACTTGTGATTTAGAAGAAGGAGAAGTTAAATGTACTGAATTAGCACATAACGGAGCAGATGCTGAATTTGATTATATAGTTGAATATAAAGATGGAGAAAAAAAAGAAGTAACTTTTAAAAGTCACTATGTACCTTGGCAACAAGTATGTTTAAGGGGAAAATCTGAAGAAATTTGTGAGCAAGAAGCTAATGAAAATGAATAAAAAAGGTAGGGGCCAGCGATCGCTGGCCCTTTATAAAAATAAAAATAAAAACCAACAACCGTTGGTCCTTTATAAAAATAAAAAAATAAAAAATATATTTTTTTAAATAAAAAAAATAATGCACATAAAACTGTGAGCAAAAAGATCACAGGCAGATATAAAATAGAGTTATCCATTTTATCCTACTAAAATAATCTCCCGCTTGTCGTGCCCACAGATTTATAAGCATTATTTTTTTAAGGTATACTAGATAATATCATGTTTATTATAATATGTCAATAGCTATTTAGATTGTTAATTAGAGGACTTTTTGGTAAACTTAAATAGTAATATTTAAAATTAAATAAAAAATGGAAAAAGAAGAAAGAATTATTACAAATGAAGAAAAAATAGAAGACATAAACCAAGAAAATAGTTTAAGACCTAGAAAATTAGATGAATATATAGGTCAAAAAGACATTAAAGAAAATTTAGATATTTTCATGAAAGCTGCTAAAAAAAGAAATGAAAATATAGAACATGTTCTTTTATATGGCCCTCCTGGTCTAGGAAAAACAACATTAGCTCATATAATAGCTAATGAAATGGATGTTAATATAAAAATTACATCAGGTCCAATATTAGAAAAAACAGGAGATTTAGCTGCAATATTAACAAATTTAGAAGATGGAGATGTTCTTTTTATTGATGAAATACATAGATTAAATAAATCAGTAGAAGAAATGCTTTATCCTGCAATGGAAGATTATGCTTTAGATATAATAGTAGGGAAGGGGCCATCAGCAAAAACAATAAGAATAAATTTACCAAAATTTACAATAATAGGAGCAACTACAAGAATAAGCTTATTATCAGCACCTATGAGAGATAGATTTGGGAATATTTTTAGATTACAATTTTATACAAAAGATGAAATGACAGAAATCATAAAAAGATCATCTAATATTTTAGATGTAAATATAGATAATGATGGGGCAGAAGAAATAGCAAAAAGATCTAGAAAAACTCCAAGAATAGCAAATAGACTTTTGAGAAGAGTAAGAGATTATTGTTGCGTATTAAATGAAAAGGGGATTAATAAAGAAAATGCGAAAGAAGCTTTAAATAAATTAAAAATAGATAATTTTGGATTAGATCAAGTTGATAGAAATATATTAGAAACTATTTATTATAAATTTGCAGGCGGTC
Organism: Patescibacteria group bacterium; assembly: GCA_021734125.1. Taxonomy (GTDB): domain Bacteria; phylum Patescibacteriota; class Patescibacteriia; order JAGPKW01; family JAGPKW01; genus JAIPGT01. The sequence goes on along the minus strand of JAIPJN010000001.1, from coordinate 62,438 downwards.
CAGTGGGATTAAATACGCTATCAGCCGCAACTAGTGAAGAAATGTCTACAATAGAAGATGTTTATGAACCATTTTTAATACAAATGGGATTTTTAGAAAGAACTCCAAGAGGTAGAACTATTACAAAATTAGGAACAGAACATATAAAAAAATAGAAGCTTTAAACTTCTATTTTTTCTTTCTTTTTTAATTCAAAGCCATTTTTTTTATCAAAAATTTCATAACCAAGTTTATCTATTTCATTTCTTAAAATATCAGCTTCTTGGTAATTTCTTTCATTTTTTAATATTAACCTTTTATTTGCAAGATCTAATATTTTTTTTGGTATTTCTTTCTCGTTATTATATTCAATAATTTTAAATATAGAATCAAAATCAGAAAAAAACTTTATTATTTCGTCTTTATTATAAATTTCAAAATTTAATTTATTTATATTTTTAACTAATTCTAAAAATATAGACAAGGCCAAAGGGGTATTTAAATCATCTTCTAAAGCTTTATTAAAATCAGATTTATATTTTTTAATATTTAATTTTTTAAAATTATTATTTTCTTTTATTTCTAAAATATTTTTATAACATTTTTCTATTTTTAATCTAGTTTCTCTAATTTGCTTTAATGATTTTAAAGTAAAATTTAAATTTGATTTATAATGAGCAGATAAAACTAAAAACCTATAATCAAGAGGTGAAAATCCTTTTTCTTTTAAATCTGACATAGTATAAAAATTACCTTTAGATTTACTCATTTTTTCTTCATTTACTAATATGTGTGATCTATGGAACCAAAAATTAGAGAATTCTTTTCCGGTGCAAGCTTCGGTTTGGGCAATTTCATCTTCATGATGAGGAAAAATATTATCTTCACCACCTGTATGTATATCTATTGTATAAAACTTTTCTTTAGCTAATTTTTTACCATTTAAAGCCTTTGTTAAATATTTCATACTCATAGCAGTACATTCTATGTGCCAACCAGGATAACCACTTTTTCCGCTTTTTATAGCTTCTTTAAATGGCCATTTCATAATATGATTTTCATCAGTTATCCATAAAGAAAAATCAAATATATTTTTTTTCTCATCTTTTAAATTTGAAACATTAATTCTACCACCAGCACCAGCTATTAAATCATCTAAATTTTTACCAGATAATTTACCATAATCTTTAAATTTAGATACATCAAAATATATATTTTCATTTTTACTAATATACGCATACCCACTTTTTAATAGCTCTAAAATTATAGTTTGCATTTCTTCTATATTAGAAGAAGCTTTAACTAAATACTCTGGTTTAGAAATATGTAAAGATTTCATGTCAGATAAAAAAGCATCCGTATATTTTTTTACTATTTTATATGGATCAACACTTTCTTTTTTTGCTTGAATTTCAATTTTATCTCCTTTAGAATCTAGATCATAATCATTATCAGAAGATACTTTAAGATGACCAACGTCAGTTATATTCATTACTTGTTCTAATTTATAACCTAAATAAATAAGATATCTTCTTAAAAAATCAACAGAAATATAAGTAGAGAAATTTCCTATATGAGCATAATTATAAACAGTAGGCCCACAAGAGTAAATTTTTAAAATTTTATTTTTAGTTTTAAAAATTTCTTTCTTTTTAGTTTTAGTATTATATAATTTAAACATTTTTTAATTTTATTCATTATAAATACATTATATAAAATAAAAGACCATTCTGGCAAAAGAATGGTCTTTTTCTTTATCGAGATATATTATCTAACAACTTCTTTTAATCCTTTACCAGCCTTAAACTTAGGAACCTTACAAGCAGGGATTTTAATAGTAGCACCTGTTTGAGGGTTTCTTCCATTTCTAGCAGCTCTTTTTGAAACTGAAAAAGTTCCAAATCCTGTAAGAACTACTGAATCTCCCTTCTTAAGAGAAGTTTTAACATTACCCATAAAAGAGTTTAATGCTTCTTCTGCACTTTTTTTAGATAAATTTGCGTCGCTAGCTATAGCAGCAACTAATTCACTTTTATTCATAAGTTTAAATTAAAACCTATTAATTAGATACATTAACAATGTATCATCTTTAATAAGTAAATGCAATGAAAACAAGGGATATAAGGGGATAAAATAAAAAATGACTAATATTAGCAAATAACATATTTCCTAAAATTGGCTAAAAAGTACTTATACACACCCTAAAAAATACATTAATCTATTTTTTTATATAAACTTTGACTAAAAGCTTTTTTTTTGTTAGTATAACTCTAAATTTAATTAAGCTTTAAGTCCGATACCTAGGTATTAATATAAAAATTATACTTGGATATCGAAAGGAAAAAAATATGCTAGAAATAAACAAAAAACAAGAAATAATTAAAAAATTTGCTACCCATGAAAATGATACAGGATCAGCAGAAGTTCAAATTGCTATCTTAACAGAAGAAATCAAACAAGTTACAAAACATTTACAAGAACACAAACAGGATTTTTCTTCTAAAAGAGGTCTTATAAGGAAAATAGGCCAAAGAAAAAGAATGTTAAAGAAATTAAAAGTAGAAAATCCAGAAAGTTATTTAAAACTAGTAAAAGAATTGGGTATTAGAGGTTAATATAAAAAGGCGTGATTTTTTATAAGTTACGCTTTTTTTAAAATAAACAATATAAAATAATTTATTATTAATAAGGTTAATAAATATACAGTTAGGCTTAGAATAAAAATTCTAGTCTGGAGTATATTTATTAGCCTCAAAAGGAAATATCAAAAATGAACGATATTAAAAGTTTTGAGATGGAGTTTGCCGGTAAAAAACTTAAAATAACTCCAAATAAAATAGCTCATCAAACTAATTCTAGCTGTTTAGTACAATATGGAGAAACAGTTATTTTAGCGACTGCAGTTATAAATAAAGAACAAAGAGAAGGTGTTGATTTTATGCCTCTTATGGTAAATTTTCAAGAAAAAATGTATGCTTCTGGGAAAATAAAAGGATCAAGATTTATAAAAAGAGATGGAAGACCTTCAGATGAAGGGATATTATCTGGAAGATTTATAGATAGAGGGATAAGGCCTTTATTTGATCAAAAAATAAGAAATGATATCCAAATAGTTATAACTTGTTTATCTATAGATGAAGAAAATTCTCCAGATATTTTAGGTATAATAGGAGCTTCTTGTGCTTTAAGTATTTCAGATATTCCATGGAATGGTCCATTAGCAGGTATTAGAATAGGGTATAAAAATGGTGATTATATAATAAATCCTAGTTATGAAGTTAGAGAAAATTTAGATTTAGAATTAACTGTTTCAGGAACAGGTGAAAAAATAACTATGATAGAATCAGGTTCAAAAGAAATAACAGAAGATATAGCAGAAAAAGCTTTTGAGTTAGCAATGAAAGAAATGTCTCCTGTTGTAGAATTTTTAAATTCTATACAAAAAGAAATAGGAAAAGAAAAAATTAATATTGAAGAATTATATAATACAGAAGAAGTAGATGAAGATTTAGTAAATATTGCTAAAGATTATATAAATAAAAATCACGAAAAATATCTTTTTAATATACCTATTGGAACAAAAAGAGAAAGAAAAGAAATTTTAAAAACTCTAAAAAATGAAGTTATTTCATTTCTAGTAACAAAAATAGAAGAAGAAATAGAAGATAAAGAAAATTATTCGAAAAAGATAATAAATTCTTTTTTTGATGAATTTATTGAAGAAAAAGTTACAGAAGCAATATTAAAAGAAGAAAAAAGAGTTGATGGAAGAAAAATAGATCAAATAAGAAAATTAGATGGGGAAGTTGGTTTACTTCCTAGAACTCATGGTTCTGCTATATTTCAAAGAGGAGAAACTCAAGTATTATCAGTAGTTACATTAGGTTCTCCATCTGACGAACAAACTATTGATACAATGGAAGAAGACTCTACAAAAAGATACATACATTATTATAGCGATGCTCCATTTGCTTATCATGAAGCAGCTCCTATAAGAGGAACTAATAATAGAGGAATTGGACATGGAAGATTAGCTGAAAAAGCATTAGAAGGAGTTATTCCAGAAAAGGAAAATTTTCCGTATACAATACTTGTAGTAAGTGAAGTTATGGGTTCAAATGGTTCAAGTTCTATGGCTTCTATATGTGGATCATCTTTAGCTTTAATGGATGCTGGTATTAAAATTAAAAGACCAGTTGCGGGTATAGCAATTGGAATGGCAAATGATAAAAATGGTAATTATAAAATATTAACAGATATACAAGACATGGAAGATGGAGAAGGTGGTATGGACTTTAAAGTTGGGGGAAGTGAAGTTGGAATAACAGCTATGCAAATGGATACAAAAACAGAAGGTATAGATACAAAAATTATAAAAGAAGTATTAGAAAGAGCCAAAAAAGCAAGATTACAAATATTAAAAGAGGTATTTCCAAATATTATAGAAGAACCTAGAAAAGAATTATCTGAACATGCTCCTAGAATTAAAAAAATGAATATAGATCCTGAAAAAATAGGTCTAGTTATTGGTCCTGGGGGTAAAACTATAAAAGAAATTATAGAAAAAACAGGTTCTGATATTAATATAGAAGATGATGGAACCACATTTCTATTTGCAAAAGATAGTAAATCTGTAGAATTGGCACAGAAAACAATAGAAAATTTAATAAGAGAATTTGAAGTTGGAGATATAGTAAATGGTAAAGTTGTTAAAATATTAGATTTTGGAGCTTTTATAGAGTTAAGTTCAAGTAAAGATGGTTTATTACATATTTCTGAAATAGATCATAAAAGAGTAAATAATGTTTCAGATTATTTTAAAGTAGGGGATGAAGTAAAAGTAAAAGTTATAGAAAAAGATAAGACTAATGGAAAATTAGGTTTATCTGTGAAACAATTAAAGGAAAATAAAGAAAACGAAAGAAAAAGTTTTGAAAAAAAGCCAATACCTAGAAGAGAAAAATAAAATAAATAAGTTTTTAAGGGCTAATAATCGTTAACCCTTAAATTTTGTGATATAATTAACAAATGAAGATTAAAAAAAGTACTAAAATATTACTTATAATATTTGAAATTATATTTATAATATTATTTTTAATTATATTATTTTTATATCAAAAAGGATTTGATAGTTTAATTTTTTATACTCCAAAAAATACAGATATTTATTTAAATTTAAATTATAGTAACTATACTAAACCTGGGAATAATTTCTTAAAATTTTTAAAAGACAAAGATTTTTTAAATATAAAGGAATTAGAAAATATTAAAAAATATTATCAAAAAGAAATTAGCTTTTTTTATAACAAAAACAATAATTTTGGATTTATTTTAAGAAAGAACAGAATAGGCAAAAATATTAATACAAATATAGAAGTTTTAGAGAGAATTATAAATAATAATTTATCAATAAATAGTAAATTATATGTAAAAGAAGTTAATTCAATAGTTTATATATCCAATACTCCTAATTTAGAAATTGAAAAATATAAGTATTTTAAAGATAATTATAAAGATTATTTATCTATCTATTTATTTAAAAACCAAAATTTTATAAAAGGATTAATTACTAATTCAGAATTTGAAAATATCTTAAACAATATTAATTTTAAAGACAAAAAAACTAAAATAACTGCTTTTATAAACGATTCTAAGGATTTAGAATTTAATATAAAAAATTCAAATTATAAAAAAATAGAAGAAGATGAGATAAAATATAATATATCAAAAGCTGATGAAAATTATATTTTATTAAATGAAATAAATTTACTAAATTTTTATCAAAAATTATATAAACTTTCAAAAAATAATGAACAATTTAAATGGTTTATGGATTTAAAAGCTAATTTTGAAGATAAATATAAATTTAATCAAGAAAAAATAGATACTCTGCTAAATAATAATTCTGATGTTTATATAAACATTGAGGATAAAAAAATAAACAAATTTTGTATATTATTTGATTTAAAAAATTTAAACCATTATATAAATGAAATTATAAATGTAAAAGATATTTTTTTACAACATGCTGCAATGGAATCTCCAGAAATTAAAGAAATTAAACTAGAAGATGGAACATATGTAAAAGAATTAATAATGAATATAAAAAATGTTCAATTTAAAGAACTATATAAAGATAAAAATAAAGAAATTTTTGGTCTAAAAATAGAGAATAATGGGGAAGTATATTATTCTCTTATAGATGGTAGATATTTTTCAATTGCCAATGATTTAAAATTAATAAATAGTATTGAAGAAAGAAAAAATAATAATGTCTTAAAAATAAGCCTTAAAAACATATACATAAACATTATAAATAGCGATAATAACATAAAAATAATATTTGAATAAAAATATTGTTCAATTATTTAAACCCTAAAATTAGCAAAAAAAATTAAATAAATATAACTAAGATATTGCATATAAGTAAAATAAGTGATATAATAGAATTGTAATAAAGTAAAGGTTCATAAAAAATAAAAGGTTATCAAGGAATAGATCTTATATGAAATATTCTTTCATATAAGTTCCATTCTTACTGTTTTATACAAATACTTCTACTTTAAGTATTTAAAACAATAGATAATAAAAATAAAAAGGAGAAATTTATAAGTTCCAAGATAAAAATAAAAAATTTATCTGGGGTAAAATTTATGAGTTTAACCATTAGAAATGGTAAGAAAAAAGTTGATGTAGCAACGAAAATTTCAATTAATTCTTATAAGAAATAATTGATAACAAAAATAAATAGCCGAGAGGCCCTTTAAAAAATAATAATTTTCGGAACTTACTCATACTAGTGATAATTTATTAATTCAATTAATGAGTAATCCTAGTATAAGCAAGTTCCGAAGCTAAGGGTAAAATCTCTCGGCCTTTTTTTATTAAGAAAATTTATTAGATTAATATTGTAAACTTATTATAAAAATGATATAGTGTGTTTACTATTTTTTATATAGTATTTTAAAATTAATTCACTAAAAATGAATAAAGCAGAATTAAAAAAATTTAAAGAAATCCTTATTAAACAAAAAGAGGAGACAATAGAAAAGTTGTCTCAAATAGCTACAAAAGATAGTGATGGAGATTATACAGCTCTTCATGAAGAATATGGTTCAGCAGATGAAGATAATGCAACAGAATTATCTGATCAATTAGATAAAAATTCACTTATAAATTCTTTTGTAAAAGATTTAAAGCAATATGAAAAAGCTTTAAATAAAATAGAAAAAGGAACATATGGTAAATGTGACCATTGTTCAAAAAAAATAGATAAAAAAAGGCTAGAATATTTTCCTAGTGCGTTATATTGTTCTGAATGCCAAAGAAAAATAGAAAAAGATGTTATCTAAAACAAAAAAACAAATAATTTTTGTTTCTTTTTTTATTGTATTAATATTTGATAGACTTATTAAATACTATTTTTTAAAAGTTCCAAAAAATATTATTTTAAATAATTACATTTCTTTAGAGACATTTAAAAATTATGGTTTAAGTTTTGGTATAAGCACAGAAAATTGGTTATCAATATTATTTTCTGTGTCTTTTTTTATAATATTAATTTTATTTTTAATCTTAAATAAAAAAAATAAGTATAATATAAACAATATATTATTAATTCTTATATTAATATCAACATCAAATCTTTATGATAGATTATATTATGGCTATGTTATAGATTATTTTAATGTTTTTAACTTAGTCATTTTTAACTTAGTAGATATATTTATTATTATCTTAACAGGAATACTTATATTTAAAATTTTAAAAAATAATGATAAGTAAGATAAAAGTAGTTACCTTTGGTAAAATAAAGGAAAAATATATTAAAGATGGTATTTCTCAGTATTGCCAAAGATTGCAAATGTTTTGTAAAATAGAGACAATAGAATTAAAAGATAAAGGAAGAGAAAATAATTCTAAAACTTTAGAAAGGTATATAAATAAAAATACTTTTCTATTAGATGAAGAAGGAAAGGAATATAATTCTATTTCTTTTTCAGAATTTATAAAAAATTTACATCAAAACCCCATATTTATAATAGGTGGTGCAGAAGGTTTTAATTCTGAAATAAAGAAAAAATTAGATAAAATTTCTTTATCACAAATGACCATGATTCACGATATGACAAGGTTATTTTTATTTGAACAGATTTATAGAAGTTTTATGGTTATAAATAATAAAAAATATCATAAATAATTATGGAAAAAAAGATCAAAAATTATAAAGATTTAGAAGAATTTTTAAAAAATTATTATAATTTATATCAAAATAATTCTCCAAAATATGGGAAAACCGGAGTTGGTTTTAAAAAAAATGAATATATATTAGAAAAATTAGGACATCCTGAAAAAAAGATAAAATCAGTTAATGTAATAGGAACCTCAGGAAAGGGGTCAACCTCTAATTTTTTATTTAATTTATTAAAAACAGAAAACATAAAGATTGGAATGATAACTTCTCCACATCTAATGGATATACGAGAAAGAATAAAAATTAATGATGAATTAATATCAAAAGACGATTTAATAGATTGTGTAAATAAGATTATCCCTATTTTAAATGAATTAAAAGAAGAAAATTATGCTATATCAGATTTTGAAATGATGTATTTTGTAGGATTATATTATTTTGTAAAAAAAGATGTAAAGTTTCTTGTTTTAGAAGCTGGCATGGGAGGAAAATATGATTATTCCAGAGTTTGCAATAATATAATAACAGTCATTACAAATGTTGGAATAGATCATACTGCTTTTTTAGGGAAAACTAAACCAACAATTTTAAGGGATAAAATGTTAGGAGCAGAAAATTCAAAATATATAATTTCAGGAATAACTCAAAAAATATTAAAAGAAATATTAATAGAACATTGTTTAATAAATAATAAAGAAGTTTTTTTTATTAAAGATAATTTTTATCCAGAAAATATATTTTTAACAGAATTAAATACAAAATTTGATTATGTAGATAAAAAATATAATATAAAAAATATAAAACTAGATTTATTAGGTAAATTTCAAGCAATAAATGCAACAATAGCACTAAAAACATATTTTAAATTAAAAGAATTAGGGATATTAAATAAAAAAATTAATGAAAATAAAATAAAAGAAGCTTTAAATAGTTGTTTTTTTGGAGCAAGACTTGAAATAGTAAATAAAAAACCTTTAATTATAGTAGATGGCGCCCACAATGAACACAAAATGGGGGCCCTTTATAAATCCCTTAAAAAAATATATGGAAGCAGAAAATTTTTATGTATATTGGCTTTAAAATCAAACAAAGATGCAAAAAAAATATTAAAAAAAATAAAACCAATAGTTGATAAATTTATATTTACAGAATTTAGTACAACAAAAAGTTTTACTGTAAAAGATTTGGGAAATATAGCAAAAGATTTGGAAATAGAAAATTTTTCAAAAAGGAAAAATTTAAAAAAAGCCATTAAAATGGGTAAGAAAAAGGGTAAAGACGAAAATTTACCATTATTAATAACAGGCTCATTATATCTTGCAAGGGAAGTTAAAAATGACTTGAAATAATAAAAAAATAACGTTAAAATGTTTTAAAAGAAAGTAAATTAAAGTAAAAATGTTAAAAATAGAAAATATATCAAAATCAATAAATAATACAAAAATTCTAAAAAATATTAATTTAGAATTAAATGATGGAGAAATATTAGGGCTATTAGGTCCAAATGGAGCAGGTAAAACTACTCTTATGAGAATTATTACTGGTTATTATAGTAAAAATACTGGTGAAGTAATACTTGATGATAAAATAATTAATAATCAAAATATAGAATTCTTAAAAAAACAAATAGGATATTTACCTGAAAACAATCCTTTATACGAAGATATGACAGTTGAAGAATATCTTAAATTTTGTTTAAGTATTCATAATATTAAAAAAGAAGAACAAGCATTAAAAATAAAAGAAGTAATAGAATCTTGTTCAATAAAAGATAGATTAAAAGATGATATAAAAACCTTATCTAAAGGTTTACAACAAAGAGTTGGACTTGCAGGAGCTTTAATACATAATCCTAAAATATTGATTTTAGATGAACCTACTACTGGCTTAGATCCAAATCAAATTTTAGAAATTAGAGAATTAATAAAAAAAATATCAAAAGATAAAACTATAATGATATCAACCCATATAATGCAAGAAGTAGAAGCTATATGTGATAGAGTAATTATTATAGATAAAGGGGAAATAGTATTATCTTCAAATATAAAAGAAATAAAAGCTAAAACAGAAAATAATATATTAAAAGCAAAAATAAAAGCTGAAGAAAATATATCAGACAGAGTAAAAGATGAAATATCAACAATAAATAATGTTTTAGAGGTTAGTGCTAGTTTTGATTCAGGAGAAATAAATATAGAAATAAAAGCTGATTCTGATGTTGATTTAAGACATGATTTTATGAAATATATACAAATTCATAATTATGATTTATTAGAAATTATTAAAAAAGAATCTACATTAGAAGATATTTTCAAAAAATTAACAAAATAGACTTATGAAATTTTGGACTATAACAAAAAAAGAATTATTTTCTTACTTTAATTCAATAATGGCTTATATTGTAATAGGATTATTTTTAGTTCTAACTTCATTTTTATTCTTTAGAACATTTTTTCTAGTAGGGCAAAATAATATGAGAGAATTTTTTGGATTAATACCTTATACTTTTTTATTTTTACTTCCTGCAATAACCATGAGAAGTATATCTGAAGAAAAAAAATCAGGTACTCAAGAAATTTTAAAAACCTCTCCCATTACAGGTTTTGATATTATATTTGGAAAATTTCTAGGTGCACTTATGTTTTTGTCAATAATACTATTATTATCATTAACTATACCAATAACATTATCTTATACAGGAGGATTGGATTTAGGTGTTATAATAAGTAGTTATTTAGGTGCTTTTTTATTAGGAGCATCATATATAGCAATAGGAATTTTTATTTCTTCTTTTACAAAAAATCAAATAGTAGCATTTTTAACTACAGTTGTTATATTGTTTTTATTACTTCTAATTGGACAACCCTATATAACTTTTATGCTTCCAAATTGGCTCATTATACCTTTTAAATATTTAGGAAGTATAGAACACTATAATAATTTAATAAAAGGAGTTATTGATATAAAAAATTTAGTTTATTATTTCAGTATAATTTCTTTATTTAATTATTTAGCAATTAGAAAAATAGATAATTAATGTTTACGAGATCGTCTAATGGTAGGACAACAGGTTCTGGACCTGTTTATCCTGGTTCGAATCCAGGTCTCGTAGCCGTTTTCATATAAATATTTATATAATTTATTATGACAAAAAAAGAAAAATTAGAAGTTTTATATGAAGAAACATGCGATTGTATGAATTGCAAATTATGTACAACTAGAAAAAATTATGTTTTTGGAGAAGGTAGTCCAGACGCAAAAATAATGTTTATAGGAGAAGCTCCCGGAAGAGAAGAGGATGAGATTGGAAAACCATTTGTAGGACGCTCTGGTAAATTACTTACTGGAATTATAGAAAAAGGAATGCAAATAAAAAGAGATGATGTATATATATCAAATATAGTAAAATGTAGACCAACAATAAATTTAGAAGGTAAAACAGACAGAGCACCAGAAAAAGATGAAATAAATAATTGTTGTTTTATACTTGAAAAACAAATAGAAATTATAAAACCAAAAGTTATCGTAACATTAGGAAATCCTGCAACAAAATTTATATTAAATACAAAACAGGGGATTACTAAAATACATGGTATATTTGGTGAATATAAAAATATTAAGGTAATGCCTATTTATCATCCTTCATACATTTTAAGAAATGGTGGAGAAAAATCACCACTTAAAAAAGATGTTTGGGAAGATATAAAAAAAGTTTTAACATACTTGAAAGAAATATAAATATATGAAACAAAAAATTTCAAAAAGAACACAAAATATAATAATAGCAATACTTTTAATTACTATTAATTTAGTAGCTTTTAATCTTTTTTTAAGATTTGATTTTACAAAAACAAAACAATATTCAGTTTCAGATTCAACTGTTAAAATATTAAAAAATATAGAAGATAATGTAAATATAAAAGTATTTTTTACTAAAGATTTACCAGCTAATTTAGTTGGATTATACCAATATACAGAAGATATTTTAAAAGAATATGAAGCTTATTCGAAAGGTAAAGTTAATATAAAATTTTTAGATCCAAATACTGATGAAAAAATAGCAGAAGAAGCAAAAAATCTTGGAATTCAAGAATTACAATTGAATGATATAAAAAAAGATGAATTTGCTATTAAAAAAGGTTATTTAGGAATCCAAATTTCATACAAAGAAAAACAAGAAGTAATACCTGTCGTTCAAGATATTTCTAATTTAGAATATGATATAACTTCAATAATATTAAGATTAACAAGAGAAGAATCTAAGACAGTAGGATTTATATCTGATTATGGAGTTGAATCAGATTATTCAATAATAAAAGAAAAGCTTTCAGAAAATTATGAAACTTCTGATATTTCTTTAAAGGAAGTTGAGAATATAAAAAATACAGATACTTTAATATTCCCATCTCCTAAAGAAGAATTGCAAGAAGAAGATATAAAAAAATTAGATAATTATTTAGAAAATGGAGGTAATTTAGCTGTTTTAGTAAATAATTATGATATTGGCGAAGGATTAGAACCTGTAGAAAATACTCATGGAATAAATAAATTTTTAGAAAAGTATAATATTGAAATTGATAAAAATTTAATATTAGATAAATCTAATATGAAAATACCTTTTGGTGGTGGATTTTTAAGCTATTATCTTCCATATCCATTTTGGATAGAAGCTAAAGAAACAGGTTTTCAAACAAATAATCCAATTTTTGAAAACTTAAATTCATTATTATTTCCTTGGAGTTCCTCTGTAAAAATTTTAGAGGAAAATGATGATACTAAAAGTTTTATAAAAACTACAAGTCATGCCTGGGAACAAAAAGAAGAATTTAATTTAGACCCTAATTCAATAGAAGAAGGCGAAGATTTAAAAAGATATAATCTTGCAGTTTTTTCTAGTATGCAAAATGAAATAAATATTGAGAATGAAACAGAAACTGAAACAGAAGTTGAAAATACGGAAATAATAAAATCCAATTTAGTAGTATTTGGAAGTTCAAGAGTAATAACTGACTCAATAATGCAAACAAATTCAGAAAATATGGTATTTTTTGAAAATTTAATTGATTATTTAACAGAAGGGGAAGCTCTAATAAGTATAAGAACAAAAAATATTGCCTCATATCCTATAAAAGAATTAGATAATAAAGAAAAAAATATAATAAAATTTGTAAATATAGTAATCCCAACTTTATTAATATCTTCATTTGGAATTTATTTGTCTTTTAGAAAGAAAAAAATAGCAAAAGAATATAAAAATCAATTAAAATAAAATATGCAAAAAAAAGTAAAAAAAGCTATTATAGCAGTTGCTGGGTTTGGTACTAGATTTTTACCTGCAACAAAAGCACAACCTAAAGAAATGCTACCTATAATAGATAAACCTATAATACAGTATATAGTTGAAGAAGCAGTGAAATCAGGAATAGAAGATATTATATTAGTAACAAACTATAATAAAAGATCTATAGAAGATCATTTTGGAATTTCAAAAGAATTAGAATCTCATCTTGAAGAACAAGGAAAAATAAAATTTTTAAAAGAAATTAAAAATATACCTAATTTAGCGAATTTTATATTTGTTAGACAAAAAAGTGGATATGGAAATGGATCACCAGTACTAGACGCAAAACATATTATAGGGGATGAACCGTTTGCTGTTTTATGGGGAGATGACTTGTTTTTAAATAACAAAAAACCACATTTAAAACAACTTTTAGAAGCATATTATGAATATAATAGTCCAATTATAACCGCTATGGATATAAGCGAAGAGGGGACTAAAAAATATGGAGTTATAGAAGGTGAAAAAATAAAAGAGGGGATTATTAAAGTAGAAAAATTAACTGAAAAACCAGGTCCTAAAAAAACAAAATCAAGAGTAGGATCTTTGGGTGGATATATATTAACACCAGATATTTTTAAAGTTTTAGAAAAAACTCCATTAAATAGTAAAAATGAATTATGTCTTGCAGATTCAATAGCTATTTATTCTCAAAAAAATGATGTTTATGCAAAAAAAATAGAAGGAGAGTATAATGACACAGGAAATCCATTATCTTGGTTAAAAACCAATGTTGATTATGCATTAAAAAGGGAAGATATAAAAGAGGAATTTAAAAAATATCTCAAACAAAAAATAAATGAATAAATATCTATTTATACTAGGAAATAATTATGAATTATCTCTTATAGAAATTTTAAATTATTTTAAAAAAAATAATATTACAATTATAAATAAAATTTATAGTAATATTTTTTTAATTATAGAAACAGAAGAGATTATTAAAAAAGAAATTATTGAAAATTTTGGGGGAGTAATAAAATTTTGTAAATTTATAGAAGAAACAAAAAAAATAAATTCAGAAAAATTGGTTAATCTAATAAAAGATTATAATATAAATGAAAAAATATTTTTTGGAATAAGTATTTATAATTTTGATACTAATATTAATAAAATAGGGTTACAGGTAAAAAATGAATTAAAAAGAAATAATATATCATCTAGATTTGTTACATCAACTCAAAAAAATTTATCTTCTGTTGTGGTTCAAAAAAATAAATTATTATCAAACAGGGGATTTGAATTTGTAATTATTGAGTTTCAAAATAAATATTTAATTGCAAAAACGGAATCTGTACAAGATTTTGAAAAATATTCATATTTTGATTTCGGAAGACCAAATAGAGACTCTAAATCAGGAATGTTGCCCCCAAAATTATGTAAAATAATGATAAATATATCAAACACTAAGAAAGACAGAATTATCCTAGACCCATTTTGTGGTAGTGGTTCTTTAATACAAGAATTAATTTTATTAAATTATAAAAATATAATTGGAACAGATATATCAGATAAGGCTATAGAAGATACTAAAAAAAATTTAGAATGGTTAAAAGATAATACAGAAATAAAAATAAATCCAAAAATAGAAAAAAAAGATGTAAGAAATTTAGATTTTGAAAAAGAAAGTATAGATATAATAATAACAGAGCCTTATTTAGGACCTAATGATTTTAATCCAAAAAATATTAAAGAGATAATGGAAATAAAAAGAGATATTGAGGATTTATATACTGAAGCATTTAAAAATTTTAAAAAAGTTCTAAAAAAGGGTGGGGAAGTAATTATAGTATTTCCTATATTTAAAAATATACATAATGAAATAAAACTTATACATTTAGATTTATTAAAAAACATAGAAAATATTGGTTTTTATGAAAATAATTTTAATAAAGAGTTTGATTTAAATTTAAAAGATTTTGTATATTCTAGAGAAAGTCAAAATATATATAGAGAAATACACAAATTTATAAAAAATTAAAATGAACAAAAATAAAAGGCTTTATAAATTATTAAAAAAATTTGGGTATGCAATAAATGGTATAAAGTTAGCAGTAACTAGACATACTAGCTTTGTAACCCATATAATAATCAGTTTTTTAGTTTGTTTTTTAGCAACTTATTTTAGAATAAGCTCAATAGAGTTAATGTTTGTTATATCTGCTATTTTTATTGTTTTAATAACAGAATTAATAAATACAGCAATAGAAGAAAGTATAAATGGTTATACAAAAGAATTTAAAAGAGGTTTTATGATATCAAAAGATTCATCTGCAGGGGCAGTATTATTAGCATCCATTTATTCTATTATTATAGGGGCTATAGTTTTTGGTCCTAAATTTTATATCTTATTTTTTAAATAAGAAAAATATAACATCTCCATCTTTTACAATATAATCTTTACCTTCAGTTCTGCATACTCCAGCATTTTTAACTCCACTCCATCCGTCATTATTTACAAAATCTTTATAAGATACAATTTCTGCTCTTATAAACCCTTCTTCAATATCAGAATGAATTTTAGAAGCAGATTTTTTTGCATTTATTCCATTTTCTATAGTCCAAGCTCTTGTTTCTTGTTCTCCAGATGTAAAATAAGTTATAAGATTTAATAAATCATAAGAAAATTTTATTATTCTAGATAAACCTGATTCTTTTAAACCTAATTCTTCTAAAAATATATTTTTTTCTTCTTCATTTTCTATTTCGGAAATTTCTGATTCTATTTTTGCAGAAATAGGGAATATTTTATAATCATAACCTTCTATAGCTAATTCTTTTCCTATCATATCTTCAGAAATATTAGCAACAAAAAACATAGGTTTTATAGTAAGTAAATTAAGAAGATTTATTTCTTTTAATTCATCTTCACTAAAATCATTTTTATGTCTATTTAACATTTCTTCATTTTCTAATATATCTTTAATTTTTTTATACACTTGAATTCTAAAAAGTACCTCTTTATTACCACTTTTAGAATTTTTTATTTCTGCTTGTAATCTTTTATTTATTAATTCTAGATCAGATAATATAAGTTCTAAATTTATAACATCAGCATCTCTTTTTGGGTCTTTTTCACCAGAAACATGAGTAGTATCTCCATCAAAAAATCTAACAACATGACAAATAGCGTCAACTTGTTTTATATTAGATAAAAATTTATTACCCAAACCTTCACCTTTTGATGCACCTTTAACAAGCCCTGCAATATCAAAAAATTCTATAACAGTTGGTATGATTTTTTTGGATTTTGAAATTTCGGATAGTTTTTTTAATCTAGAATCAGGTATTTCAACAATACCTATATTAGGATCAATAGTGCAAAAAGGATAATTTGCTATATCAATATTTTTTTTAGTTAATGCTTTGAATATTGTAGATTTACCAACATTAGGTAATCCAACTATTCCTATAGAAAAAGACATATTTTAAACATTAAAAATAAGCTCTCTTCAAAAGAAAGCTTATTTTATATTTTATTTTTTAGATTTTTTTTGAGATTCAGAAATAGAAGAGGCGAGTGAACTTTTTTTTCTGGAAGCAGTATTTTTTTTAATTACATTATTTTTTGAAGCTTTATCTAATACTTTTTGAGCTTCTTTATATAATTTATCTAATTCAGTTTTAGACGCTCCATCTTCTATAGATTTTCTAACTTTTCTTAAAACATCTTTTAATTGATGTAAAACAGAATCATTTACTAACTTTCTTTTTGCGTTTTGTTTCAAATCTTTAATAGCAGATTTTTTATTAGGCATTTTTCAATATTTATAATTACTTATTATATAGAAAAAATTATATAATAAAATGATAAAAATTGCAAATTTAAAGAAGTTAGTGTAATGTATTATTTAAGATATTTTTTAAATAAAAGTACTTATATAGAACAAGTTGTAGAACATATTTTTTATCTAAAATAAGGTATGAAAAATTCAGAAAAAATTATTAAAATATATAAAATTTTATATGAAATATACAATAATAAAATTGTAATTTTAAATTATAATAATAATTTAGAATTATTAATTTCGGTAATTTTATCTGCTCAAACAACAGACAAACAAGTTAATAAAGTTACAGAAAATTTATTTAAAAAGTATAAAATAATAGATGATTATATTAAAGTTGATATAACTGAATTAGAAAATGATATAAGAAGTATAGGTTTATATAAAACAAAAGCAAAAAATATAAAAAATACTTGTCAAAAATTAAAAAAAGAATTTAATTCTAAAATTCCAGACAATATAACAGATTTAATGAAATTAAATGGAGTTGGAAGAAAAACTGCAAATGTAGTTTTAAATAAAGCTCACAATATTAATGAGGGGGTAGCTATTGATACTCACATGATAAGAATTAATAATAGATTAGGTTTTGTAAAAACAAAAAATCCAATAATTATAGAAAAATATTTAAAAAATATATTACCGAAAAAATATTGGGGTAATTATACTAACCTAATTATAGGTTTAGGAAGAGATAAGTGTGTTAAAAATCCAAAATGTAGAAAATGTTCATTAAAAGAGCTATGTAATTATTATAAAAATAATAATTTGTAGGGGCCAGCGATCGCTGGCCCTAACTAAAATGTTTTTTATTTAATTATTAAAATTATTTTTCAAATATATAAACATTGCATATCATTATTGATAATTTATCTAAAATCATGTATAATAGTCAAACTATACATAAATAAATATTATGCCTCTTGAATTAAATAAAGAAATTATCAAAATAAAAAATGCTAGAGTTCATAATTTAAAAAATATCTCTGTAACTGTACCAAAAAATAAATTAACAGTAGTTACTGGACTCTCTGGATCAGGGAAATCTTCACTAGTTTTTGATACTATATATGTTGAAGGTAGAAGGAGATATATAGATAGTCTTTCATCTTATGCAAGGCAATTTTTAGGCATACAAGATAAACCTGATGTAGATTCAATAGAAGGACTTTCTCCTACAATTGCTATAAATCAAAGAAGCATATCTAAAAACCCTAGATCAACAGTAGGAACTGTTACAGAAATATATGATTATATGAGAGTTTTATGGGCTAGTATAGGTATTCCTTATTGTCCAAATGATAATAAACCAGTAAAAAAGCAAACAACAGATGAAATTATTAATAAAATTTTAAAAATAGAAAAAAATAAAAAATTTTTAATCTTAGCCCCTATAATAAGAGGAAAAAAAGGTGAATATAGAGGTACTTTAGAAAAAATAAAAAAAGAAGGATATGTAAGAGTAAGAATAGATTCTGTAATTTATGATATAGAAGAAGCATTAAATATAAATATAGAAAAAAATAAAAAACATTTTTTAGAGATAGTTATAGATAGATTAATATTAGAAGAAAATATAACTAAAGAAGAAGAAAAAGAAGAAAAAGAAAGAATAAGAAATTCAGTAGAAACTGCGTTAGAATTAGGTGATGGTGTAATAATAATAAATTTTACAGAAGAAAATAAAGATGTATTTTTTAGTAAAAATTTTGCATGTCCAGAATGTGATTTTAATTTTTCTGAAATTACAGCAAGAAGTTTTTCTTTTAATAGTCCATTTGGGGCTTGTCCTAAATGCAATGGTCTTGGATATTTACAAGAAATAGATAAAGACCTGATTATGCCAAATAAAAAATTAAGTATATTAGAAGGAGCAATAGTTCCTTGGCAAAAAATTATATCAGGAGAAGGTTGGTATTATAGATTATTACAAGAAGTTGCAAAAGAAGAAAAAATTAATTTAAATATTCCAATTTCTAAAATTTCCGAAAAAGATTTAGATAAAATTTTATATGGAGTAAAAGATAAATTATATAAAGTTAATGGTTATCATACCTCCTTTGAAGGAGTTATTCCTAATATGGAAAGAAGATATAAGGAAACTTCATCAGAATATTCTAGAAAAGATATAGAAAAATATATGAGGATTGATAGATGTCCTTTATGTAATGGGAAGAAATTAAGAAAAGAATCTTTATCAGTTTTATTAAATTCAAAAAATATTATAGAAGTTACTGAAATGAATACAAAAAAAGCCATTTTATTTTTTGAAGAATTAAAAGATAAATTAAATAAAACAGAAACTAAAATATCTGAAAAATTAATTTCTGAAATTTTAGACAGATTAAATTTTTTAAATAATGTAGGATTGGATTATATGACACTAGATAGAAGTGCAGTTACCCTTTCTGGTGGGGAAATTCAAAGAATAAGATTAGCTACCCAAATAGGATCAAAATTAACAGGCGTTATTTATGTTTTAGATGAACCTACAATAGGACTTCATCAAAAAGATAATGATAGACTTATAAAAAGTTTAATAGATTTAAGGGATATAGGTAACACAGTTATAGTTGTAGAGCATGATGAAGAAGTTATAAAGTCAGCAGATTATTTTATAGATATAGGTCCAAAAGCAGGTAAAAATGGTGGTTACTTAATGTATGAAGGTAATTTTTCTGATTTTAAAAAATGTGAAAATTCTTTAACCTCAGACTATCTATTTAATAGAAAAAAAATAGAAATTCCTAAAAAAAGAAGAGGAAAAACTAATAAATTTATAGAAATTATAAAAGCCGAAGAACATAATTTAAAAAATTTAGATATAAAAATTCCTCTTGAGAAATTTGTTTGTTTTACAGGAGTTTCTGGTTCTGGAAAATCAACAATAATGATAGATATTTTAGCAAAAGCATTATTAAAAAAATTTTACAGAGCAAAAGCTATTCCAGGAAAGCATCAAAAAATTAATGGAATAGAAAATGTTGATAAAATAATTAATATAGATCAATCACCAATAGGTAGAACACCCAGGTCTAATCCAGCGACCTATACTGGAATATTTTCAAATATTAGAGATATATTTGCCAATACTAAAGAATCAAAAATTAAAGGGTATAAAAGTGGTAGATTTAGTTTTAATGTTAATGGTGGAAGATGTGAAAAATGTAAAGGAGATGGATATTTAAAAATAGAAATGCAATTTTTACCTGATGTTTATATTGAATGTGATAAATGTAAAGGAAAAAGATATAATGAAGCTACTTTAGAAGTTCATTACAAAAATAAAAATATTTCTGATGTATTAGATATGACAATAGATGAAGCTTATTTATTTTTTAAAGATTTAGCTCCTATAGAAAGAAAATTAAAAATATTAAAAGAAGTTGGTTTGGGATATATAAAATTAGGACAATCAGCAACTACTCTTTCTGGGGGTGAGGCTCAAAGGATAAAATTAGCAACAGAATTATCTAAAAAATCTACAACAAAAACATTATATTTATTAGATGAGCCAACAACAGGATTACATTTTGAAGATATTAATAAATTATTAAAAATTTTACATAAATTAGTAGATAAAGGAAATTCTGTAATAGTAATAGAACATAATTTAGATATAATTAAAACAGCAGATTGGATAATTGATCTAGGTCCTGATGGGGGAGATTTAGGCGGAAATATAATAGCAGAAGGAAGTCCAGAAGAAATAGTAAAAAATAAAAAATCTTATACTGGAAATTATTTAAGTAAAATAATTTAATAATATAAATAAAAAAAAGAAAGCTTATAAAAAAGCTTTCTTTTTTAATAACTAAGAATTAATATTAGAGAGTAATTTTAGGAAAATATAATTTTCTAAAACAATTTTTTTAATTTTGTTTTGATAATATAAGAAAAAATATAGAAACCTTTTTTTAAATAACCCTCAAATTTAATCCTTGTTTTAAAAATATTATATAAAAAATAATAATATATATCAAATAATTTTTTATAGCTAATACAAGTAAATAATAAGACTTGTTAATAACTTTAATTTAATATTTTATTTAATTTTTCATTTAAATAATTATATTTTTCTTTTTCTTTATTTATTATTTCTTCAGGTGCTTTTAAAATAAAATTTTTATTATTTAATTTATTTTCTATATTTTTTATAGAATTTTTTATTATTTTTATTTCTTTTTCTCTTTCTTTTTTTATCTTTTCTATATCAGAGAAACCAATTTCTAAAAACATTACAAAATTAGAAGATACTACCTTAATATAATCATTAATATTTTCAGGAATACTTTTTATAAATTCTATTTTTTCCAAACCAGATAAACTTTTTATTATTTCTAAATTATCTTTTATAGTATTTATATCTTTATTTTCTAAAAATAAAATATTTAATTTTTTATTTATTTTTATTTGATTTTTTGTATTTCTTATAGAAGAAATAATATTTTTTAATATATTAAAATCTTTTTCAGATTCTTTATATATATTTTTATTTAAAGATGGCCAAGATGAAGAGATTAAATAATTATTAAAAATATTTTGCCATAAATTTTCTGTTATAAATGGAGAAAAAGGATGTAATAATTTTAAAATATTTACAGTAACATATCTTAATAATTCTTTATTATTTAGATAATTATCTAATTTATAAATTTCTATATACCAAGATGCAAAATCCTTCCAAACAAAGTCATATAAAATATCAGACGCTTCTCCAAATTTATAATTATTAATTTTTTTGGTTACTTGTGAAATAACATTATTTAATCTAGTAATAATCCACTTATCAGCAAGACTCTCTATATTTTCGATATCATACGTATTTTCTAATTTGTCCATTTCATTAATTTTTACATCAGAAAAAATATTTTCAAAATCATATATAAATCTAAAAATATTCCATAATTTATTTATAAAATTCCTATAACCTTCTATTTTCTCTTCATAAAGATTTATATTATTTCCAGGAGTAGTTCCGCTAATTAAACTCATTCTAACTGCATCAGCACCATATTTTTCAACCATATTTATAGGATCTATACCATTTCCTTTAGATTTACTCATTTTTTTACTATTTTTATCACATACTAGCCCATGTAAGTAAACTTTTTTAAAAGGAGAAAATCCAAATAAATATTTACTAGCAAGTATCATTCTTGCAACCCAAAAAAATAATATATCATAACCAGTTTCAAGCAATGTATTAGGAAAAAATTTTTCAAAATCTAAACCTCTATCATTATCTGGCCAACCCATTGTTGAAAAAGGCCAGAGAGCAGAACTAAACCAAGTATCTAAAGTGTCTTTATCTTGTTTTATATTTTTAGACTTACAAGATTTACATTCTTTAACTTTTTCTTGAGAAACTATAATTTCTCCACAATCTAAACAGTAATAAACAGGTAGCCTATGACCCCAAATAATCTGTCTGGAAATACACCAATCTTTAAGATTATCAATCCACATAAAATAATTTTTTTCAAACCTTTTCGGTATTATTTCTATTTCTTTATTTTCTACAGCTTCTTTCATCAACTCTTTTAAACTTTTATTTTCTCTATTTTTAATTTTTTTATTAACATCAACAAACCACTGTTCAGAAATAGAAGGTTCAACTAAAGAAGAACATCTATAACAAGTTCCTACAGAGTGTTCCATTTTCTCTGTTTTTAATAAATCACCATTTTTTTCTAATAATTTTATAATTTTTTCTCTAGCTTCTTCTCTTTGCATTCCTTTAAAATCTCTTCCTGCATTTTCATTCAAATTTCCATTTTTATCAAAAATATTTATAAATTCTAAATTATGTTTTTTTCCTATTTCATAATCATTAGGATCATGAGCTGGAGTTATTTTTAATGCTCCAGTTCCTATATCTAAAGAAACATATTCATCAGCTATAATTTTTAATTCTCTTCCTAAAATAGGTAAAATAGCAGTTTTACCAATAAAATCTTTATATCTATCATCTTTAGGAGAAACAGCAATAGCAGTATCTCCAAACATAGTTTCAGGTCTTGTAGTAGCAATTTCTAAAAAATCTTCAGAATCTTTTATCTTATATTTTATATAATAAAAATTTCCTTTAATATTTTTATGTTCAACTTCATCATCTGATAGGGTAGACATACATCTAGGACACCAGTTAACCATTCTTGCTCCTTTGTATATTAAGCCGTCATTATACATTCTTTCAAAAAATTCATAAACAGCTTTTGAAGAATGTTCATCCATAGTAAATCTTTCTCTTGACCAATCTAAACTTCCACCCATTACTTTAATTTGAGAAACAATTTTATCATGATATTCTTCAGTCCATTTATAACATTCCTTTATAAATTCATCTCTTGTTAAATCTTTAATTTTTTTATTTTCTAATTTAAGTTTTTTTTCAACTACATTTTGAGTAGCAATAGCTGCATGATCAGTTCCTGGAAGCCATAAAGTTTCAAAAGAATTCATTCTTTTAAATCTAACAATAATATCTTCAATAGCTATCATGGCAGCATGACCAAGATGAAGAGCTCCAGTAACATTTGGAGGAGGTAATATTATAGAAAAAAAATCATTATTTTCGTTACTTTTTGGTTTGAAAAAATTATTTTTTTCCCAAGATAAATAAATATTTTTTTCGTATTTTTTTGATTCGTATGTTTTATCCATAAAGTAAATAATTAAAGAAATTTAACCTTAAGATGTATTTTATAAAATTTTTATTGATTTGTATATAATAAAACATTTTTTTTCAAATCTAAAAGACAA
Organism: Patescibacteria group bacterium; assembly: GCA_021734125.1. Classification (GTDB taxonomy): domain Bacteria; phylum Patescibacteriota; class Patescibacteriia; order JAGPKW01; family JAGPKW01; genus JAIPGT01. Next base: position 38,371 of record JAIPJN010000001.1, on the reverse strand, counting down.
GAAAGCATAATAATAATCCAAAATAGCATAGATAAATCATTTTTAAAATAAGGAACGTCAACAAGCCCGTGTATTATTATAGAAACTAAAGAAAGACTTAAAAAAATAGAATAGTCTTTATTCTTTTTATATTTATAACAATTTTTAAAAAATTTAAAAAATATAAACATAAAAATAATCAAACCAAATAAACCTATTTCAACCCAAAAATTTAAAAATAAATTATGAGGATATAAATATATTTCAAAATAATCATTTTCATGATATTTTTCCATAATTTTCTGATATCCATTTATTCCTGATCCGAAAATAAAATTATCATTTAACATTTCTTTTGTTTCTTCCCACATTTCTATTCTTATACTTCCTGAATAATCTTGAAAATTTATTTTTTCTTTTATAGGATTTTGTATTATAAATAGTGAGGTTAAAATAGGAATATATAAAAATAATAAATTAAATCCTTTTTTAAAATAAAAAACAGGGAATAATAATAAAGATATAATTATAGAAATAATTCCTGCATCACTTTTTGCAAAAAACACAGATAAAAAACTTATTATAAAAATAAAAAAATAAATAAAAGAATTGAAATATTTTTTTTCTTTTATTTTTTTTATAAACATTCCAAAAAATAAAATTGAAATAGGTACTAAAAATAAAGCTAAAGCATTTGGATAGGGGAATAAACTAGTTACCCTTCTAGTTTCAGAAATAACCCAAGAACTATCTATATTAGATATTCCAATCCCTGTAATTTTTTGAAATATAGAATAAATAGAAATTAAAAAAGCAGTTATTCCCAAAGAATTAATTATTTTTTCAAAATCTTTATATTCAAAAGTTGATAGGGAAATAATAAAAAATATTATAGGCTCTAAAAAATATGCTCTCCAAATTCCTAATGCAGAAAAAGAATCTGGTGAAATTTTTATTTGTATTATTGAAATTAAAAATAATAAAACAATAAAAATAGACCAGCCTCCAGTTCGTACATCAAACCTATAAAAAAACCATTTAATTATAAATCCTAAAAAAATTCCTAAAAAAACTATTTCTAAAAAAGTGGTAGGAAAATTAAAAAAAGAAAATCTTAAAAGATAAGACGGTAAAATTGATACAAAAAATAAAAGAGTTATTTTAGAGTATTTAAAATATAAAAAAGCAAATAATAAGATCGTAAAAATTAAAATAATATTTGTTAACATTTTTTATTTAAATATTTTAATCTATTTTGTTTCTCTAACTTTTCAATAGAGTATCTAAGCTCTACTCTAGGCATAATATTAGCATATTTATCTAAAAAGTCATATAAAATTTTAATATCTCTTTTTCCTATTTCTCTAAGCATCCACCCACAAGCTTTATTTATTAAATCTTCTTTATCATTAATTAAAATTTTACAAATTTTTAGAGTATCAGAAAAATTATTATTTTTTATAAAATAAAATAAAGATACTATAGATATTCTTCTCTCCCAAAGATTTTTAGAATTAGAAAATTTATATAATATTTTTACTTTTTCTGGTTCAAAGTTATAAATATAATTTCCAACAATTTTATAACAACTAATATCAACAATATCCCAATTATTTATATATTTAATATTTTTTAAATAAAAATTAAAAATATCTTTTTTATATTTTAATTTTTTTGTTTTTTCATATTTATAAACTAGAATCATAACAGCTAAAAGTCTTGATTCATGATATTTTGAAGATATTAATTTTTGTATTTTACCAAACTCTAAATCTAGATTTTCTTTTGCTATTTTTCTTAAATCGGGAGATTTAATTCCTAAAAAAATATCTCCTTCTCCATATTCTCCAATTCCTGTTTTAAAAAATTTTTGTAAAATTTTAGATTTTTCAGGATTTTTTAATTTAATTAAATTTTCTATTATATCCATTTTATAAAATTAAATTATATTTTTTTATTTTTTTATTAACATAATTATATTCTAACATAAAAATATGATATAATATTCTAAACTAATGAAAATAACTTAAAATAAATATGATAATTGGATTTTATTTAATTGCATTTGGTATATTATTTTTAATACAAAATTTAGGATATTTAGACCTTAATAATATTATAAATATTTTTTGGCCAACTTTATTTTTAATAATACCAGGAATATTAACTTTATATAAAAATAAAAAATTTAGTTATATATTATTAATAATAGGTTCTTTTATTCAAATAAACCAATTAAATATATTTAAAAAATTAGATGAATTTTTTTGGCCTTTATTATTAATATTTTTTGGTTTTTCTATTATCTATTCTCATAAAAATAATAAAATTACAAAAAAAAGAAATAAAAAAGATAAATATTTTTATTCAGAAAAAAAAGATTTAGATGCATCAGCATTATTTTCTGGAACTTCACAAAAAATAAAAAATAATAATTTTAAAAGTGGAAGAATAAGTTCTTATTTTGGTGGTGTAAAAGTTGATTTAAGAGATTGCAAAATAAATAAAGAAGGAGCTGTTATAGATATTGATTGTGCTTTTGCTGGAATAGAAATTCTAATACCTAAGAATACTAAAGTTATATATAAAAATACTCCAATATTTGGAGGATTTGAAGATTTAACAAAAAATAAAAAAGAGACAGAATATGAAATATATATAAAAGGAAGTATAGCTTTTGGTGGTGTGGAAATAAAAAATTAAAATTAATTTTCTTTTAAAGTTTTATTTATAATAAGACCTTGTATAATAGAAAAAATAATCATTAATAAAGTTAAAATAACTATATATTTAAGTCCAAAATAATAAATAGCTATAGGTATAAAAGGTAATTTAATACCTCTATTATACAAAAAACAAGCTATTATTCCATTACTAAAACCTTTAGTTCTTAAATCTTTTAATAATGGATACCAAATGTATATTGGCCCTGTTGATAAAATTCCTCCTAAAATTATAAATATCCATTTTTTAATTCCAGAATTTTCAAAATGTTTAATAATAAATTTTCTATCTATAAAATAATTACTAAGAAACATTAAAACAAAAACAAAAGCAAAAGCAGGTAAAATTTTTATTAGAGTATTTTTTAAAAAATCTAAACTTGTAAAAAATATACTTTTATTAAAAATAAAAAATATTAAATATATAAAAATAACAAAAATTAAAAAAATATAAGGTTTTATTTTTTTATTTATTTTCATAAGATACTTAATATTAAATAAATTAAAATACCTATTAAAATAGAAAATAAAAATGCAAATAAATTTCTATAAATAGTAAATCTTTTTCCAAAAATAGATGCTTCAAGTGGTATTTGTATTACACCTATAGTTACCCAGGATACTAAAAAAGCCGTTATTGCGGATATGTGAATACCATTATTTAATAATTCTCCACCTATTATATAACTAAGAACAGGAGTTCCTATAGAAATACCCCCAATTATTGATCCTAAAAAAGAATTTGTAATTAAATTTCCTTTTTGAAATATTTCTAAATAAAACTCTTTTGAAATAATAGAATTTAGTAGAGAAATTAATAAAATAGTTCCTAAAAAAATAGGCAATATGCTTATTATTGTTTTTAAAGCTTTTTTTAATGAAATATTTATTTTATTTTTGTCTATATATTGCATATAAATTCATAATAAAATAAAAAATAAAAAAATACAAATAAAAAGTCCCAGTAAACTGGGATTTTCGGTGGACCCTACAGGAGTTGAACCTGCGACCTCCTCGGTGCAAACGAGGCGCTCTAGCCAACTGAGCTAAGGGCCCAAATTTATGATAAAATATTATCACAGAGAAAAAATAAAAGCAATAATATCGATATCGGTGGGTGTACCTGGACTTGAACCAGGGACCTCGACTTTATAAGAGTCGCGCTCTAACCAACTGAGCTATACACCCTTTAAAATATATAAAAAATTATAAAACATTTTTAATAAAAATACAAGAAAATGCTATAATATTTAAATAAAATAAAATAAAACAACAAAAATTATGGGAAATAAAATAATAGGTATTTTAATGATAGTAGGGGGATTTTTTATGGTATGGAAAAGTTTATCTTTATTGAAAACTTTTGGAAGAATAGACTGGGCAGAAGAAAAATGGGGACCAGGGGCAAGTAATTTAATATATAAATTATTAGGTTTAATGCTTATAATAGTAGGAATTTTAATATTTGCTAATCTATTGGGCCCATCTTTTATGGCAAATTTTGGAAAATTCTTTTCTTCTCTTAATTACTAATTTTTTTATTTAATTTATCTATTATTATAGAAATAACTTGATCTAAATCATTGCTAGATATTGCAAAATTAGCTTCGTTATCATTTCCAGAAGCTTTAAATTCTTCAGTTAATTCAAAAGCATTATATTTTTTAGTAGTAATTATTTGAACCTCTATTATATTTTCTTTTTTTATAAAAAGTAATGCAATTTTAATTTTTGGTATTTCAGAAACTAATTCATTAAAAATATCACTAAATTTAAAGTTTAAAATATTTTCGTAATTTTTATCATCCTCAACTAAATAAGACCAAACAATTCCATTGTCTTTATGTTTCATGTTGGATAAAACTTTACCCCATAATTTTAAAGAATTTACAGTTTTAGTTCTATATAAATTTTTTATAATATTTTCTCTATCTGCTCCAATTTCTATAAGCATAGATGAAGTAGACATAATATTTGGACTTATAGAAGAAAATTTAAATCCAGAGGTTTTATCTATAATTCCTGTTAATAATAAATTAGAAATTTTTGAATCAATAATATCAGGATTATTTTGAGACATTATATCAAAAATAAGTTCAGACATAGTTCTATATTGAGCTTCTATTATATTTATTTGCCCAAATCTTTCATTAGAAATATTATTATCTATATTTATTATTGGAGTATTATAAAACAAATCAACATTTTCATTATATATTTTAGATAAATTTTTTATATCTAAAATTCCTAAAGTAATAATAAGATCATAACTTTTAGAGTCTTTCAAAAAAGTGATATCACTTTCTTTAAAATTTCTATTTTCTCCAGATAAATAAATTTCTATTGAGTTTTCTTTTGGTTCATAACTTAATTCTTTAGCTTTATTTTCTTTAGTATCTATAATAATAGTAAATTTATTATCAGATTTTAAAGTATCTTTTATAGTATCTTCAATATTTAAAAAATTATATTTAGAATTTATAGCTGTATTTTCAGAAACTAAATCAACATTTTTTTGTGTTTTTTTTAAATAATAAGATAAACAAATTGAAGACATCAAAATATCAGAATCATCATTATTAAAAATAATTAAAATATTTTTACTAATATCTAGAGTTTTTAAAATTTCAGAAAGATTATTTATTTTATTATTATTCATAAAAAACTTTTAAATTATTTATAGTGTAATAAAAAATTATAGTATTAACTCATGATTAAGTCAAATGTGTTAATATATAAAAATATATGATATGATAGACAAATAATTTTTAAATATAAAAATATGAATATTACAGAACTTACAAAAGAAAATTTTAAAGAATCAGTAAAAGAGGGTGTTTCTGTTGTTGATTTTTGGGCTCCTTGGTGTGCTCCTTGCAATATGATGACGCCTATATTACAAAATTTATCAGAAGAAGCTACTAATTTTAAAGTGTTTAAGGTTAATGTAGATCAAGAACAAGAATTAGGAGCAGAATTTAATATTATGAGTATTCCTTGTCTTAAAATTATAAAAGATGGAGAAGTAAAAGAAGAAATAATTGGTTTAACCTCAAAAGAAAGAATATTAGAAGTTATAAACACGATTATTTAATTTAAAATATTTGTATTTTACAAAAACCATTTTAAAGGTAATTGTAGTGGTTAGCGATCGCTGACCAATAAAAATAATTATTTAATTAAAAATGTAGGAACCCGACGTGGTGTGTTTATATAAAACAATTATTTAATTAAAAATACAATAAATCAATATAATAATTGATAAATAAATTTAAATTATTATGGAAGAAAAAATTTTTGATTTAGCAATTATAGGTTTTGGCCCAGCTGCAATTACTGCTGGAATTTATGCTTCTAGATATAAATTAAATAGTATGATCATTGGAAAAACAAAAGGAGGAATGATCACTACTGCACATTTAATGGATAATTATCCTGGGATAGAAGATGTAAGTGGTATAGATTTTACAGACAAAATTGTAAAACATTTAGAAAAATACAAAGAATGTAAAATAAAAGAAGATGAAGTGATTGGAATATCTGAAATAGATAATAATTTTTTTATTTCGACAAAAGATGGTGAAAATATAAAATCTAAAAGTTTAATAATTGCAACAGGAACTGAAAAAAGAAAAGCAAATATAAAAGGTGAAAAAGAATTTATAGGAAAAGGAGTTACATATTGTACAACGTGTGATGGTTTTTTATATAAAAATAAAAAAGTTGTTGTATTAGGGAGTGGCGATTCTGCATTTAATTCTGCATTATATTTATCAAATATTGCAGAAAAAGTTTATTTAATTTGTAGAAAATGTTCTCCATCAACAGAAAATAAAAATCTTATAGAAAAAGTAGAAGAAAACGAAAAAATAGAAATATTATATGAAACAGAAGTAGAAGAAATAAAAGGAGAAAAAATGGTTGAAAAAATTATTACAAATAAAAAAGAAGAAATTGAAGTTTCTGGAGTTTTTATAGAAATTGGATTAATACCTCAATCAGTTTTATTTCAAAATTTAAATATAGAATTTGAAAATAATTTTATAAAAATAAATAAATATTGTGAAACCTCTAAAAAAGGTGTTTTTGCAGCAGGGGATATAACTACTGGTTTTTGTGAATTAAAACAAGTAATAACTGCAGAAGCTATGGGTGCTGTTTCAGCTACCTATGCAAACAAATATTTAAAAACAAAATAAAAAAATGTTATAATAAAGAAAATAATTTTAAAAAGGTAAAATATTTTTTATGGCAAATAAAAAAAAGGTTCAAAAAAAATCCTTAGAAAAAAAGGATGCTTCTTTTAAAGACAAAAAAATAAAAAAAGAAAAAGAATTTATTCTTTGGTTTGATGATATTTCTATAAAAGATGTACCGTTAGTTGGAGGAAAAAATGCATCTTTAGGAGAAATGTATAGAAAATTAAAACCAAAAGGAGTTGAAGTTCCAGGGGGATTTGCTATATCTGCTTATTCTTATTTTTACCTTTTAGAAAAAACAGGAGCAAAAGCTAAAATAAAAAGTACTTTAGATAAAATAGATACTCACAATATTAGAGAGCTAATGAGTAAAGGAAGAAAGGCTAGAAATATAATACTTAATTTAAAATTTCCAAAAGAATTAGAAGAATCAATTTGTGATTCTTATAGAAAACTTTGTAAACAATATAAAACAAAAGAAATAGACGTTGCGGTTAGATCATCAGCAACAGCAGAAGATTTGCCTGATGCTTCCTTTGCTGGTCAACAAGAAACATATTTAAATATAAAAGGAGAAGAAGAATTATTAGAAGCTTGTAAAAAATGTTTTGCTTCATTATTTACTAATAGGGCAATATCTTATAGACATGAAAAGGGATTTTCTGACTTTAAAGTTGGATTATCTATAACTGTTCAGAAAATGGTGCGTTCTGATTTATCTTCTTCAGGTGTTATGTTTTCGATAGATACAGAATCAGGATTTGAAAATGCTGTTATTATAAACTCAATTTATGGGCTTGGAGAAAATATAGTTCAAGGAAAGGTTTCACCAGATGAATTTTATGTTTGGAAAAAAGGCTTAAAAGAAAATAAAAAATCTATAATAGGAAAAAGTATTGGATCAAAAGAAATAAAAATGATTTATTCAGAAGATGGAGCAAAAACTCAAACTAAAGACATAAAAGTATCAAAATCAGATCAGGACGAATTTTCTATTACTGATAAAGAAGTATTAAAACTTGCTAAATGGGCTTGTATTATAGAAGATCATTATAAAAAACCAATGGATATGGAATGGGCTAAAGATGGTGAAACAGGAAAATTATTTATAGTTCAAGCTAGACCAGAAACTGTTCAATCTCAAAAAAATAAAAATGTTTTAGAAGAATATATTTTAGAAGAAAAAGGAGAGATATTAGCTTCAGGAGCTTCAGTTGGATCAAAAATAGGTTCAGGAAAAGCTCATATGATAAAAGATGTAAGTCAAATAACTAGTTTTAAAAAAGGCGAGGTTTTAGTTACTGAAATGACGGATCCAGATTGGGAACCAATTATGAAAATTGCATCAGCAATAGTTACAAATTCAGGAGGTAGAACTTGCCATGCTGCTATAATCTCTAGAGAATTAGGAATACCTTGTATCGTTGGAACAGTAGATGGAACTGAAAAAATAAAAAATAACCAAAAAATAACAGTATCTTGTGCAGAAGGAGAAAAAGGAAAAGTATATAAAGATGAATTAAAATTTTCAATCAAAAAAACGAATTTAAAAAAAATAAAAGATACAAAAACAAAAGTAATGTTAAATATTGCTAATCCTGAAATAGCTTTTTCAACATCTTTTATACCAAATGATGGAGTTGGACTAGCAAGAGAAGAATTTATTATAAATACTTATATAAAAGCACATCCAAAAGCATTACTTAATTTTTCTAAACTAAAAGATAAAGAAGTAAAAAAACAAATAGAAGAAATAACAAAAGGATATAAATCTAAATCATCTTTCTATGTAGATAAATTAGCAGAAGGTGTAGCTAGATTAGGAGCTGCATTTTATCCAAAACCAGTTATAGTAAGATTTTCTGATTTTAAAACAAATGAATATGCTAATTTAATAGGTGGAACAGAATATGAACCAGTAGAGCATAATCCTATGATAGGATGGAGAGGGGCTTCTAGATATTATGACCCTGAATTTGAAAAAGAATTTGGATTAGAATGTAAAGCTATTAAAAAAGCTAGAGAAGAAATGGGACTCGATAATATATTAGTAATGATTCCATTTTGCAGAACAGTAGAAGAGGGTAAAAAAGTTGTAGAAATAATGGAAAAATATGGATTAAAAAGGGGTGAAAATAAGTTGGAAATTTATATGATGGTAGAAATACCTTCTAACATAATATTAATGAATGAATTTTCTAAAATATTTGATGGATTTTCAATTGGATCTAATGATTTAACTCAACTTACATTAGGAGTAGATAGAGATTCTTCTTTAGTAGCACATGTATATGATGAAAGAAATGATGCAGTTAAAACATTAATTAAACAAGCTATAGAAATTGCTAAAAAGAATAAAAAGAAAATAGGAATTTGTGGTCAAGCTCCTTCAGATTTTCCAGATTTTGCAGAATTTTTAGTAAAAAATAAAATAGATTCTATTTCATTAAATCCAGATACAGTAATAAAAACAAAATTAATGTTATCTAAAAAGAAAAAAGTTTTTGGAAAGAAATAAATTGAAATGTATTAAAAATAAAATGTAGGGGTCAGCCATGGCTGACCCTAATATATAAATCAAATAAAATGATTATTTCAAAAGAAAACAAAAAAATAAAACATATAAAAAAATTATTATCTTCAAAAAAATATAGATATGATAATAAAGAATATATTTTAGAAGGTGAAAAATTTATTAATGATTCTAAAAATATTAAAGAAATATATGTAAATGAAAAATTTAATATCTCTAAATTAAAAAATAGTAATTTAAATTTAGAAATAATTTCTAATAATATTTTTAATAAAATAAAAGAAACAAAAAATACTCAAGGAATTATAAGTATTTCAAAAATGAATTATGAAATATTAAAAAATTCAGAAAAAATTAAATTAGGTAAATTTATTTATTTAGATAATATACAAGATCCAGGAAATATAGGAACAATAATAAGATCAGCTGTTGCATTTAATTTTGATGGAATTATTTTTGGAAAGGGGACTTGTGATATTTATAATGAAAAAACGATAAGAAGTTCTGCTGGATCAATAGAAAAAATAAAAATATATTTTATAGAAGATGAAAAAATATTATATAAAAATAATTTATTATCTGCTGATATGAATGGTAAAAATATAAATAAATTTAAATTTCCTAAAAACTTTATTTTAGCAGTAGGGAATGAAGGAAATGGTTTGTCAGAAGATATAATTAAAAATTCTGAAGAAATTATTAGTATCCCAATATCAAAAAATATAGAATCATTAAATGCTGGAGTTACTGCAGGAATTATAATGGCATTTTCAAATATGTAATATGTAGTGACCAACCACGGTTGGCCTAAATATTTTTTTAAGACAATATCTCAACAAGGTTTTTTAAATAATTTTTTTCTAAATTATTTATTTTTATTTTTATTTCTTTATCTTTAATAATAAAATTTTTGTGATTATTTAATATTTTATCTTTTAGATTTTTATCTATTTTATCTTCAAATATTATAGAAATTTTATTTTTATAATAATTAATATCAGTAATTTTTAAATTATAAGAAATTATTTTTAATAATATAATATATTTTAAATTATTTAATTTTTTTAAATTTAAACTATCAATTTTTTTATTTTTAATAATTTTATCTTTAATATAATCATCAACTTCTTCTTCATTATTTAAAAATAACATTTCTTGATAAATATTAATTTTATTTTCTAAGGGGATAATATTTTCTGGAAGATTATAATCTATAGGTAAATTAATATTAGTTTTGAAATCTATATCATCTTCATTTTCACCAGATTTTAATTCATTAATAGATTGATTTAATAATCTAGTATATAAATTAATTCCTATATAATTAACATTACCATGCTGACTTTTCCCTAAAATATTTCCAACCCCTCTTATTTCCATATCAGAGGATGCAATTTTATAACCATCTCCAAGTTCACTCTTTTCTAAAAGTATTTGCAATCTTTTTCTTGCTGTTTCAGATAAATTTTCTTTGTTTTTATAGAAAAAATATGCATAACCTTTTTTATTGGACCTTCCAATTCTTCCCCTTATTTGGTGAAGTTGAGAAAGTCCAAATTTAGGAGAATTTTCTACTATAAGAGTATTAACATTAGGCATATCTATTCCATTTTCTACAATAGTAGAACAAATTAAAACATCTATTTTTTTATTATCAAATTTAGAAATTGTTTTAGAAATTTCAGAATTTGACATTTTACCATGTAAAACCCCAAATGAAATATTTGGTAATAATTTTTCTAATTCTCTTTTTTTATAATAAATTTTTTCAACTTTATTAAATAAATAATAACATTGTCCAGATCTATTTTTCTCTTTTAAAATACATTTTTTTAATTCTTCTTCATTAAATTGTAGAACATAAGTATCAATATTTTTTCTTCCTGAAGGAGGAGTTTCTATAACAGAAATATCTCTTATTCCAGAAAGTGATAAATTTAATGTCCTAGGAATAGGAGTAGCTGTCATAGTCAAAAGATGTATATTATTTTTATGATAATTTTTAATTTTTTCCTTTGATATAGAACCAAATTTTTGTTCCTCATCAATTATAAAAAGACCCAAATTTTTGAATTCTAAATCAGAAGAAAGTAATCTATGAGTTCCAATAATTATATCGTAATAACCACTTTTTATTTTTTTTAAAACATTATTTTTTTTATTATTTTGTTCTAAAAATCTATTTAATATACAAATTTTTAAATTAAATTTAGAAAATCTATTTACAAAATTATCATAATGTTGTTGAGAAAGAATTGTAGTAGGGCATAAAATAGCTACCTGATAATTATTTGAAGCAACTCTAAAAGATGCTCTCATAGCTACTTCTGTTTTTCCAAAACCAACATCAGCACAAAGTAATCTATCCATTGGTTTATTTTTTTCTAAGTCCTTATAAATATCTAAAATGGTTTTTTTTTGATCTTTTGTTTCTTCGTATTCAAATAAATTTTCAAATTTATCTTCTAAATCATCTTTCTTTTTAATTGGTATAGCAATTCTAGATTCTCTTTTTGCTAATATTTTTAATAATTCTTTTGCATATAAAAAAGTTTCTTCTTTAATTTTTTTTCTTTTTAATATCCAAATAGGAGATTCAGATAGTCTAGAAATTTTTGGATTATTTTTTCCTATATATTTATCTATTTTATCTAAATTTTCTATAGAAACATAAAGTTTATCAAAATTTGCATATTCAAGTAATGCAAAATCTTTTTTTATATCATCTATTTCTTTTTTAAAGATTCCATTAAATTTAGCTACTCCGTGTTCAGCATGAACCACGTAATCACTATATTTTATTTCTTGCAAAAAATATTTTAATTTCTTTTTTCTTTTTTTGATTTTCTTTTGAAAATCTGATTTTAAATTTAAATCTTTATTTTCAGAATAATTTTTACTAAATAAATTTAAATCAGATAAAAAAACTATTTTTCTTTTTTTATCTATAAAAGATTTTATTATTTCATTATTTTTATAATTATAAAAATTTATATTTTCTATTTTTATTTCTTGATCAAATAATATTTTTTTTATTTCTTCTTTATTTTTTGAAAATAAAGATATAGTATAATTTTTATCAAAAAAAGTTTTAAAATCTTTTTTTATTTTTTTAAAATTTTGATTATATCTATCTAAATAAATAATATTAGAATCATTTTCTAGATTAATAATATTATTCTTATTTATATAAGAATATAAACTTTCAGAAAAATTATCTGAATTATAATCTAATAATTTTTGTGATGGATAAATATTTATTTTATTTAGTATTTCTAATATATCTTTATTGTTTTTTGATATTTTAGATATTTTTTCTATTTTTTTACCAAAAAACTCTATTCTATATAAATCATCAGAATAAAATTCTCTTAATTCAATAATATCTCCAATATTTTTAAATTCAGAATTATCTAAATTAAAATTAGGAGAATAATCATAACCATTTTTTAATAATATTTTTAAAATATCATTAATTTTTAAATCAGAATTTGTTTTTATTTCCAATATATTTTCTAAAAGATATTCTTTATTTGGAAGAGGTAAATTATTTATTTCATCTTCGTATAAAATACATATAAATTTATTATTATTTATTATGGAAATTAATAATTCTAAATTAATTTTTTTATATATTTTAAGATTTTTATTAAAAAAAAGTGAAAAAAATAAAAAATAATTTTCTATTAATTCTTTTTTAATATATCTATTAATAATTAAAAAATTACCTCCAGGTGTATTTAATAGGGGGTTTTGAAAAAGATTATAAATTTCTTTAAAAAAACAATTTGTCATAATATTGACAAAATATAAAAAATGTGATATTATATTTGATTATTGCAGTATATAGTTTTTTGTATTGATATCAATACAAAAGTCTACATACTGTAAACAAGTTAAGAATAAAACCGTTATATTATATATAAATTATACACATAAAAGACTAAAAATACAAAAACAAGTCTTTAAAAAAGGGTTTTATTCAAACTGTTTATGGTATTTATAAGTTATTTTTATTAAAAGATAATTTATAAATACCAAAATTATAAGTTTATATATTAGTAATTCAAGGTATTAATATATGAAATTATAAATAATTTCATAATTTTGTTTTGATCAAAAGATATCCCTACAAAAGGGGTATTTTTTGTTATTTAAAATCAATTAAATTTTCAAACAGCATAGCAACGGTAATAGGGCCAATTCCTTTTATAGGAGGAGTAATGAATTTAACTTTTTCTATAATTTCAAAAAAATCAACATCTCCAAAAATTTCATTATTTTCATGACTTACACCTATATCTATAATAGAAGAATCTTTTTTTATAAAATCTTTTTTTATAAATTCTTTTTCACCAACACAACTTATAATAAGATCTGATTTTTTAGTTTCTTTTTTTATTTTTAATATATTATTTTTATTAAATAATATTTTTTTAAAATTAATATTTTTATATTTTTCTGTAAAATTTTCTTCAACTTTATTCGCGAATATATCTGAATTATATATTAAAGTAATATTTTTATTATCTAAATTCAAATTCATTTCTTGTATAACTTTAAAAACAGCTTTTAAAAGTACTGGTTTATATAAAGTATTTTTTAAAAACCCATCAACATCTTTTTCTGGAGGAATATAATTTAATATTTTTTGAGTATTAAATTTCTTTGGAAGAGGAAGCTGAAATAATATTCCATCTATTTCAAAATCATTTGCTAAAAAATTTAAACATTCCTCAACTTCTTCTTGTGTAGAATCTTCATCCAAAAAATAATCAAAAAAATTAATTCCTATATCTTTTGCAAATTTTTTCTTTAATTTAATATAAGTTTTAGATTCTTTATTATTTCCAACCAAAATAGCTGCTAAATTTTTATTAACACCACCTTGAACTTTTCTTTTTAAATCGTGCTTTATTTGATCAGCAACTAATTTCCCGTCAATGATTTTTTTCTTATTTTCTTTACTTAAGTTTTCTAAATCTATTTTTTTCATTATTATAAATTCTTAATTATCTTTTAAATATTCTATAGTTTTTATTAATCCATTTTTTATATTATATTTAGGTTCAAAATTTAAAATATTTTTTGCTTTTTCTATATTTAAAATACTAACCAAAACATCTCCATCTCTATAAGGTTTTTTTATAAATTCTCCTTTATAATTTATCAAATTTTTTAACATTTTATAAATTTCTAAAGTACTATATCCTTTATTATTTGCTATATTAATTATTTCATTATTTCCTTTTTCTTGAGCTTTTATATTAGCAGATACAACATCTTCTACAAAAATATAATCTCTTATACATTCACCATCTCCATATATTATAGGCTTTTTATTTAATAACATTTTTTTTGAAAATATAGAAATTACTCCAGCTTCACCATAAGGATTTTGCATTGGCCCATAAACATTTCCATACATAAGAGCTATCCAATTTAATTTATTTTGATTTTTTAATAATTCAAGAACTTTTGCTTTACTTATACCATAAGGAGAAATTGGATTTTTCTTATTAAATTCTTTTGGTGCTAATTTTTCTAAATTAAATCTAGAATTATTAATTATATTTTTATATTTATAATAATCTCCATAATAAGTTCCTCCAGATCCAGAATAAATAATTTTTTTAACATTAAAAAAGGTTGAAGCATCTATTATATTTTTAGAACCTTCATAATTTATTTTCATATCTAAATCCGGATTTTTTATAGAAAAAGAAACACTAGACTGAGCAGCTAAATGAAATACATATTCAGGTTTATATTTTTCAAAAATTTTAAATATTTTTTCTCTATTTATTATATCTTCATTTTCAAAAATAATATTGTTTTTTATATTTTCTAAATTATTTAAAAAACCAGTTGATAAATTATCAACTATTATTATTTCATAACCTAAATTATATAATTTAATAGCTAAATTGGAACCTATAAAACCAGCTCCTCCGGTTATTAAAATTTTCATATAATTTTATTTATTTGCCAATTGACCACAAGCAGAATAAGATTCTTCTCCTAAACTTTTTCTTATAGTAGCAGAAATATTATTTTTATTTAAATTATTTTTAAA
This sequence comes from Patescibacteria group bacterium, assembly GCA_021734125.1. Classification (GTDB taxonomy): domain Bacteria; phylum Patescibacteriota; class Patescibacteriia; order JAGPKW01; family JAGPKW01; genus JAIPGT01. Next base: position 22,861 of record JAIPJN010000001.1, on the reverse strand, counting down.
ATAAAATATATTTTTCATCTCAGAAGTTAAAAAATTTATATCATCATTATTATTGCAAGGTATCAAATTAATATGTAATAAATAATTATTATTTATAGACTTGATAAAATTTATAAGATTTATCAAATCTTCTTTTGTATCATTTATATCTTTTATCATTATATATTCTAAAAATACTTTTCTTTTATTTTTTAATAATCTTTTATTTAAAAATTTTTTTAAATCCTTTAAATTTGTATTTATAGTATAAGGCATATATTTAACCCTTTTTTCATTAGATGAAAAATGTAAAGAAATAGCTAAATTTATTTGAGGAAATTCTTTTGAAAAAACTGCTAATTTATCTTTTATTCCTATTGTAGAAATAGAAATATGCCTATTTCCAAAATTAAAATAATTTTCATTAGTTAAAATTTTTAAACTATCTTTTACATTTTTATAATTTAAAAGAGGTTCTCCCATACCCATATAAACTATAGAATCGATTCTTTTTGAATTAATTAAGTCACTATTTTTTATAAAATTATTCCAAAATAAAACCTGATCATAAATTTCTTTATCGGTTAAATTTCTAATAAAACCCATTTTACCAGTATCACAAAAAGTACAATTGCAAGGACATCCAACTTGAGAAGAAATACAACAACTCCAAATTCCAGGTTTAGGAGATATTAAAACAGTTTCTATTAAATTACCATCATCTAGCTTTAAGAGTGCTTTTAAAAAATTATCTTCTATTTTTCCAATAACTTTTAAAACTATAAAATCTAAAATTTTTACATTCTTTTCTAATTCTTTTTTAAAATCAGAAGACAAAAAAGACATATCTGAAAAAGATATAATACCATTTTTATAAACTGACTCTGTTATTTGTTTTATTCTAAATTTTTTTTCACCTTTTAATTCTAGAAATTTATTTAAATTTTTCATATTTTCCAATTATTTTTAGCTTTATTTAATCTTTCTATGTTATCAGTAGGAAACCATAAACCTTCATGTATAGAATAAGAAACCATACCTTTTTTTGTAATTTTTTCAAAAAAATCTTTTTCTATAGAAGATTTTCCATTTGGTAAAATTTTTAAAGAATTTTTATTTATTATATAAGCGCCACTATTTATTAAATGGGAAGGAGCATCTTCTTTTTTAGGTTTTTCAACAAAATCAATAATTTTATTTTTTTCTATTTTAGCAACTCCAAATTCAGAAACATCCAAAACTTTATTTAATGTTAATAAAACATCTGTTTTATTTTTTTTAAAATCTTCTATTATTTTTTCCCAATTAAAATCAGCTAAATTATCTCCATTTATAACTATAAAATTTTTATCATCTACATTTTTAGAAAATTCTAAGATAGCACCACCAGTTCCTAAAGGCTCTTTTTCAAATAGATAAGATATAGAAACTCCAAATAAAGATCCGTCACCAAAATAATCTAAAATTTTATTAGATAAATAATGAGTAGAAATCGTAATATCTTTTAAATTATATTTTTTTAAATTTAATATAATCCACTCTAATATCGGTTTTCCATTAATTTCTATAAGTGGTTTGGGTTTATTTTTTGTTAAATTTCCAAGTCTAGTTCCAAAGCCTCCAGCAAGTATAAAAACTTTCATAAATAACTAATTAATACTTATATTTTCAGTTAAAGAATATTCTCCAATATTTTTTAATTCATTCAAAACTATAAATTTAGAATTTTCATTTTTATACCAATTATTTTTAGTTATATTCCTTTCATCTATTATTGGATAAAAAAATAATTTTATATTTTTTGGTAAAAATTTCCTTGCAGTCATAAAAACTCTTTGAGTATGAAAAGCCTTACAAACAAAAAGTATAGAGTTTAATTTTTCTAAATTAATTTCTTTTTTTAATATGGGAATAGAAAATTGAATATTTTGCTTTGTATTAGAAGCATGTTCTTCTAAAATAAAAACATTTTCAGGTATTCCTAGAGAAATTCCATATTCTTTAAATATTGAAGCTTCAGATTTAGTTACATCAGTATCGCCAAATCCAGAAATTAAAATTTTATCAGAAACTCTTTTTTTGTATAATTCAAAAACATCTTTCATTTGCTCTTCAAAATCATTTCCTAAAACAAAAATAAGATCTACTTTTTTAGGTATTTTGGTTTCCTTAAAAATAAAATTTGTTATTTTTTTTACACTTTCAGATTGCATATTAAAAATCTAAATTAAATTTTAAAACAAAATTTCTAATTTCTTCTCTAGTTTTTAAAAGTAATTCATTATTATCGTAATTTTCTAGGATTTTATCTATAAAATCAGCAATAGTAATCATATCATCTTCTTTTAATCCCAAAGTTGTGATAGCAGGAGTTCCTATTCTTATACCAGAAGGAGAAATAGGTGATCTAGTATCAAAAGGAACAGTATTAGCATTACAGATAATTCCAGATTTAGCAAGAGCCAAAGATGCTTCTTTTCCTATAATATTTTTAGATTTTATAGTATTAATTAAAATTAAATGATTATCGGTTCCTCCTGTAACTAAATTAAAACCTCTATTTTTTAATTCTAAAGCAAGCTTTTTAGCATTTTTTACTATTTGATTTGAATAACTTTTAAAATTTTCAGTATTAGCTTCAGCAAAAGAAACAGCCATAGCAGCAGTAGTATGATTATGAGGTCCGCCTTGAAGTCCAGGAATAACAGTTTTTTCAACCCTTTTTGCTATTTCCTTATTTTTACTCATAATAAAAGCACCTCTTGGACCCCTTAATGTTTTATGTGATGTAGAAGTTACTATATCAGCAAACCCAAAAGGGGATTGATGAACCCCTCCAGCTATGAGCCCTGTTATATGAGATGTATCAGCAAGAAGAAAAGCACCAACCTCATCTGCAATTTCTTTAAATTTTTTAAAATCAACTTCTCTTGGGTAAGCAGTATATCCACAAATTATAACTTTAGGTTTTGTTTCTTTTGCTAATTTTCTAATTTCCTCAAAATCTATTAAATTAGTTTCTTTTGAAACAGTATACTGAACTGAATTAAAAAATTTACCTGTATAACTAGCTTTCCATCCATGAGTTAAATGTCCACCATGAGATAAATGCATACCCATTATAGTATCACCAATATTACATAGTGATAAAAGAGCTATTAAATTAGCAGGTGAACCAGAATAAGGTTGAACATTAGGAATATAATCAGTTTTAAAAAGTTCTTGAGCTCTATTACATGCTAAATCTTCTATTTGATCAATAATATTTTGACCTTCATAATATCTTTTTCTTGAAAAACCTTCAGAATATTTATTAGTAAGGCAAGATCCAGTAGCCTCTAATATAGATTTTGATACATAATTTTCTGAAGGAATAAGCCTTATAGATTCAAGTTGTCTTTTTTCTTCTTTTTTTATTAAATCAAAAACTTTTTTATCTTTTTTTTCTAAAATAGACATAAAATTAAATTAAAATTCTGCTTAATTAAATCTTGAAATAAGTAATATTTAAAACTTAATCAAGGAATTTTTGGTCCATAACAATTAAAAATTTCATATTTTTTAAAATTAAATAATTTATATAATTATAACATAGATTTTGCTTTTATTAATATTTTATTGTAGTATGTAAAATACTATATTATTAAGGAGGAAAATATGGAAAATCATGTTTTTACGGTAAAACTAAATAAGGAGGTTTTAGAAGGAGATGATATTTCTTATCTAGAATTATGTCGTAATCCTAATCTTACTCAAGAACAAAGAGAAAGATTAAAAAAAGCTAGAAAATTAATGCTTCAAAAAAAAGTAAACTTTAAAAAAAATTGAATCTAAAATAAGGCACAAAAAGTGCCTTATATTTTTAATATTAAAAAATAAAATTATCCTAATATTTTTTTAACTGTTTTTTTGAAAACATCACCTCTTTCCTCAAAACTGTTATGTTGATCCCAACTAGTACATCCAGGAGATAAAAGAACTACATCACCTTTATTTGCTTGATAAGAAGCAAAAGATATAGCTTCAATAAAGTCTTTAATAAAAATAGAATTTTCAAAACCAAGAAAACTTCTTATATATTCTCCAGCTTCACCATAACAAACTAGAAATTTTATTCTATTTTCATAGTTTTTTATTGCAGAAAAATCTAAACCTTTATCTTGACCACCCATAATTAAAATTATATTTTTGGGAAAACTATCAATAGCAGAGATTGTAGCATGAACAGTAGTGGCTTTAGAATCATTATAAATATTAATCCCTTTAAGAGTTCCCACAAATTCTAATCTATGAGAAACTCCAGAAAAATTTTTTATACTACTTTCAATAACAGTAAAAGGTATATTAGCTATATCTGAAATAGCAATTGCAACTAAAATATTTTCTATATTATGATTTCCAGTTATTTTACAATCAGAATATGAAAATTTATTATCTTTACAATAAAATTCACCATTAGAAAAATAATAATCAGCTGCTTTTATTTCTTTTGAAATAGTTTTTATATTAAGATCCTTTTTATTAAATTTAGAGGTAAATTTATTATCTAAATTTTTTATAAAATAATCAGACGAATCAGAAAATTTTACAATATTAAATTTAGTTTTTGCATAAGCTTTTAAATCAGTATATCTATTGAGGTGATCTTTAGCGACATTTAAAACTGTAGAAATATTTGGTTTAAAATTTTTTAAATCTTCAAGTAAAAAGCTAGACATTTCTAAAATTAAAGAATCAAAATTATCAAGATCTTCTATTAAAGATGCAATAGGTATACCTATATTTCCAGCAACTTTTGTTTTTTTATAATTACTAAAAATATCTCTTAAAAGACTAACAGTAGTAGTTTTTCCATCAGTTCCAGTTACTGCTATAATTTCTTTTTCTTCAAAAAGAGGAAATAAAAAATCTATATCAGAAAAAACCGGAATATTATTATTTTCAGCAGTTTTAATAAGTGGAATAGATTTAGGAATTCCAGGTGATAATATTATAATATCTATATTCTTTAATTGATCTGAAGTTTGAGAACCAGAAAAAAAAGTTATACAGTTTTTTAAATTTGATAATAAAGTTTGATTTTTCTTTAAATCAGAGATTTTATATTTAATACCATTTTCGTCAAAGAATTTAGCAACAGAATATCCTGTTCTATAAGTAAAACCTACAATCAAAAAAACTTTATCTTTATATTTTTTTAAAAAAGTTTCTTTTTTCATCTTATTTAAAATAAAAATAATACATATTAATTATAACATGTATATTATTTTTGTTATAGAATTTTAAAATTTTAAATAAAAATTATAATTCCTTTGTCATATAAGTTCCATTTTTTTCAAAACCTATTTTTTTATAATATTCTTTAACACCAACACCAGAAATTACAGAAATTTTTTTTATATTATATTTTAAAGTTATTTTTTCAGCTTCTTTTATTAATTTTTTACCAAAACCAATATGTTGAGCATTTTTATTTTCTTTTTCTGAAAAATTAGCAACCCTGCCATAGGTATGTATTTCTCTTATTATAGAACAATTTTTAAGTTCAGGAATAAAACCTTCTTTTTTAGAGAAATAATATGAAGGTATTCTTAATCTTAAAAAAGAATATAAAACAGTTCTTTTTTTATTTTCAAAGCTTAAAAAATATTCTATGCCTGAAGAAGCTTTATATTTATCAACAAATAATTTAATGTCATTTTTATCTATATTTTCACCCTTTATTTCTCTGCATCTTATACAATTACAAACATCACCTTTTTTTATCATTTCTTTCTTAATAATTTCTCTTAAATTTGGTATTTTATTTCCATATTCTATAGAAGTAGAAGGTATATCTCTAATTAATCTGTTTATTCTAATCCAATAAGGAGTAATTTTTTTGATTTTTATTAAAAGATTAATTAATTCAGAGTCAGAATAGGGAACATAGCTACCATTTTTTACCCAATCATATATTTCAGCGCTTTTTGTTACTACGCAAGGATATATCTTTATCATATCTGGACAAAAATTTTGATCAGTATAAACTTTCTTAAACATCCTAAAATCTCTTTTTAAAGAAGATCCAGGAAGTCCAGGCATTAAATGATAACATATTTTAAAACCAGCATCTTTTAATAATTTAGTAGCTTCAATAACCTCTTTAACATAATGACCTCTTTTATTTAACTCAAAAACATCATTATATATACTTTCAACACCAATTTCTACTCTTGTTGCTCCAAACTTTCTCATTTCAATAAGCTCTTTTTCATTTATATAATCAGGTCTAGTTTCTAAAGTTAAACCAACACACCTGTTTTTTGATATTTCATTATTAATTTGTGCTTCTTCTAAAGATTTTGAATCAAATCTATTTAAAGCATCAAAAACACTTTTAATAAAATATTCTTTATATTCATAATTAAAATAACTCCAAGTTCCTCCCATTATGATTATTTCTATTTTAGAAGTATCATGACCAGTATTTTTCAAAGAATTTAATCTAAATTCAATCTGTTTTTTAGGATCAAAATCATTTTTTACAGCTCTCATAACGGCAGGTTCATTAGACAAATAACTTTTAGGCATATCTTCTTGGGTAGGACAAAAAGCACAGTTCCCAGGACATTTATAAGGTTTTGTAAGTATAGCAATAACAGCAACTCCTGAGAGCGTTCTAACTCTATGTTTTTTACACAATAATTCAAAATTATAATCTTTTTTTATAACACCTCTAGAAACTAAATTATTATATATTTTTAAAACATCAGAATTTTGAGGAGGATTTAATTTATATTTACCAAAAATATTTTTTTTTATATCAACAAAATCAGAAATATTATTTATATTTTGATTATAAAGCTCTATAACTAATTTTTCTTGTTCCTTTATTGTCATAATGATATAATAAGGGAATAAGACTTAAAAATCAAATTTATTTTTAAATAAAATTTTATGTCAATATTTGAATGGGGAAATAAAAAAATTCAAAAAATGAATTTTTTAAGTATGGGCATTTTTAAAATTTGTTTAATTTCTTTTTCTTTTATGATAGCGGTATTAATACCAGAAGTTTTACTTTTAGAATGGTATTGGTATGGTCTTATATTTTTAGTTTCTTACATTTATATACTAGTAGTTATATTTAAGAAATAAATTAAAAGATGGAAAAATATAATGATATAATAGATAAAACTTCTAAAGATTACGATAAAATATCAACTCATTTTAATCAAACTAGAAAGAAAAAAAATTGGCTCTATTTTAAAATTTTTGATGAATATATAAAGGAAATATATTCTAAAAAAGGCAAAAAATTAAGAATTTTAGATGCTGGTTGTGGTAATGGGAGGATTATAGAATATTTAAATAGTTTGGGAATAGAGTATGATTATTTGGGAATAGATAACTCAAAACATCAAATAGAATCAGCAAGAAATAATTATAAAAATAAACCAAATGTAAAATTTGAATTTGGTAATATTTTAGATATTAAAAATAAAGAAGAATTTGATGCTATATTTTGTATAGCAGTTTTTCATCACATGCCCTCACAAGAAACCAGAGAAAAAGTGGAAAATGAATTTTATAGAGTTTTAAAAAAAGATGGGTATATATTTATGACAAATTGGAATTTATTTCAGAAAAAATATCTAAAATATATTTTTAATAAAGATTCCAGAAAAAATATTTCTAGAGACACTTTTATTCCTTATAAAAATAATTTTGGAGAAGTATTATCAGAAAGATATTATTATGCATTTTTTAAATCAGAAATAAAAAGAATTTTTAGAAAAAAATTTAAGATTATAAAAAATTATAACTCAAAAAAAGGTAAGAAATCTTTATTATTTTTTAGTAAAAATATAATAAGTATAATGAAAAAAATATCTTAATTAATACCTAATCCTAATTTATTTTTTACAGTAATAATTTTTTTGTTTGCAATATTTCTAGCTTTTTTAGACCCATCTTCTAATATTTTTTCAATACTATTTTTATTTTTTAATATAGATAAAGTATTTTCTCTTATTGGAGAAATTTCAGAAATTAATAAATCTGTTAGATCTTTTTTAAAATAACCATAATTTTTACCAGAAAAGTTATGTTCAATTTCATTTTCTGACATACCAGATAATAATTTATAAATAGTTAACAAATTATAAATACCTTTTCTTTTCTTATCAAATTTAACATCTTGGACATTGTCAGTTACAGCTTTTTTAATTTTATTTACAATTTCATCATTAGAATCCATAATATCTATTCTATTATATTTACTTTTTGCGCTTTTACTCATTTTATTTTCAGGATTATCAAGACCCATAATTTTTGCATCATCTTTTATTAATGGTTCCGGAACATTAAAAGTTTCTCCAAAATTTTTATTAAATCTTTCCGCTAAATCTCTAGCAAGTTCTATATGTTGTTTTTGATCATATCCAACAGGAACAAAATTTGTATCATAAAGTAAAATATCAGAAGCCATTAAAACTGGATAATTAAAAAGTCCTGCAGAAGATTGATCTTTTCCTAATCTTTTTGATTTATCTTTAAATTGAGTCATTCTAGATAATTCTCCAAAATAAGACATGCAATTTAAAATCCAAAATAATTCTAAATGCTGTTTTACTTCAGATTGAACAAATATAATATTCCTTTTTATGTCTATCCCAGAAGCAATATATATAGCAGCTACTTCAAATATTTTATTTTTTAAATCAATAGGGGATTGTTTAACTGTTATGGAGTGTAAATCGACTACAGAAAAAATACAACTATAATTATTTTGTATTTTTTTCCAATTAAAAATTGACCCAAAATAATTTCCTATATGTAAATTTCCGCTTGGCTGTATTCCTGAGAAAGCTATTTGTTTCATAAATTTTAGTTATTACTTATTATTGTTCCTTCAAAATTTTGATTTGATATAAAATTTTCTAAATTTTCTACATTTCTTCCATTTAAAATAGTGACTTTTATATCAAGTTCTTGTGCTTTTTTAGAAGCTACTGGATCAAATGGAGAAGAAAATCCAGCGACCCATTCTTCTGGGATGATTTTTCTATAATCTTCCCAAGTTATATTTTTTAATTTACTAGCATCATCATATTCCCTAGGATCTTTATCATAAACATAGCTAATATTAGATAAATTTATTATATTAGAAGAACCATAATTTTCAGCTATTATAACTGCATCTAAATCTGAACTAGCTCCAGGCTTCCATCCAGAGGCTACTATTATGGGTTTATCTGTTTCTATTTTTATATTTGGATTTTCTAATATTTCTTCATAAGAATATTTTCCAAATATAGTTTTTATTAAAATAGCATTTAATTTTGTAGCATAAATACCAATCATATCTAAATCATAATCTATTATATTTTCATTTACCTTTAATACAGCATTATTATATTTTCTAGCTATTTTGCCACCACCAGTTACTATAATAAATTTATAACCTGAATTAACTTTTTCTATTATAAAATCTTTAAATTTTTTTAAAAAAATATAGTCTATTTCTTCTGGTATAATAATAGAACCTCCAAGAGATATAATTATTAATTTTTCATTGTTCATAATAAAAAAATTAAAAAATCTTAATTAGATTATAGCATAATTTTAGCAAAAAATACTAATAAAAATACAAATATTTGACTAAAAGTATCATAAATAGTATAATTTTTCATATATTTGGAGGGTTGACAGAGTGGTCGAATGTGACGGTCTTGAAAACCGTTGTCCTTAACCGGACCAAGGGTTCGAATCCCTTACCCTCCTCCAAAAATGGAACATATTATTAGTATGTTCTTTTTTGTTTAAAATAATATTATTGATAATGTAGTGGCCAGCCATGGCTGGCCAAGTTATTAAAACACATCCGAGAAGGCGAGCATTTTGTAGTGACCAACGATCGTTGGTCACTACGGGCCATAAATATTATGCATCCGCATGGCTGGCCATAAACAATCATTTACCATAAAAAAATTATTAACCATTTTTTTATTTAATTTTTTTCCAAAAACAAAATATTGACAAATATTAAAATATAATTTATAAAGTATACAATTTTAAAAATCAAATCTTAGGAGGAAATTATGAATGCATGGAAATTTTATGTGGTTAAAGAAATTAGAGATAATTATTATCTTGTTTTATTAAAAAATATTTGTTTAGAAAAGGTTTATAATAAAAAATATTATTATAGTAAATTTTCAGAATTAGAAATTTTTATGAAATATTTTAAAGTAAATAAACTTGATCAGCTTATAGATTGTATTTTTGAAAGCCCAGAAGACGATCCTTTGGAAGCTTTAGATTTATTTAAGGTCCAAATCAAAAATAATTTTAAATATGTAACACCCAAGGATGAAGAATTATATGATAGAGCTGCAGAGGCGCTTTCAAAAATGGAAACTCCAGATTTTTCAGATATTTTAAAAAAAGATTTATTAATTGCTTTTAATAAAATTTTTTCTGAAAATAATATAAATTTAAAGTGGTTAGAAAGATTTACTTATAAAATTAACAAATATAGTGGGAAAAGAATAAAATTAGTAAAATGCCTTTTAAAAACTAATGAAAATGGAGTAAATCATTTCTTTCTTCTTTCAAAAAATGGAGAGATAAAAAAAATAATCATTAAGCCAGATTTAAAACCAATATGCTTTGTATAATAATTTTTTAAAAAATAATAAAAAGGAGGAAATTATGGAAACTAATAAAGAACTAGCTTTTATTGGGCATGGAAGGTTAATATTTGTAGGTTGGAAAAATCGACCATGGATTCTTAAAATGAAAGAAAATGTAATTGATCTTTATCCAATTATTAAAGACTTTCTTTTCTCGTTAGATGGAAAAAGTGTAAGTCAAAATCTTCAAAAAGATAAATATATATTATTTGTGAATAAAAAAAATAATTTTCAATTTAAATATTTATCAGGTTTGTTTGAAAAAACGAATAATATTAATTTTTTTAACACTGAGAATTATATTAATAATATTCTCACATGGCTCTCAGGAAGAATGATTAATATTAAAGCTGTTAGAGGAAGTTATATTACAATTATTGCAGATAGAACAGAAAAAGTTCATGGTCTTTATCTAACTGATGGTAATTCTTGTAAAATAACCGAAGATGTTGCAATAAAAGTTTGCAAATATAAGACAAATAATACTTGTATTTTCTTTTCTACATCAAAAGATGATTTTTATTGTTTAAAATTTACTGGTTATATGGCATGTATACTTTTAAATCGTTTACCAATAACTGAAGAAAATAAAAAAATTATTGGGAGATGTGAGTTACTTGGAAAAAAAATAGGAGAAATCAATACAATATAATTTATTGATTATAAATAAGGTGTATTAAAAATATACACCTTTTTTTAATAAATTTTTATTTTCCCCAAAAACTCCATAAATCAATTTGTTCTTTCCTCTATAAAAATGTATAATATAGAAAAATAATGTAAAAATATGGATAAAAAAGAAATTGAAGAAAAATATGGAAAAATATTAAAAAATTGGTCTTTTAGTACTGAATATACAGAAAAAACATCAATTTACGTTAAAATTATAGGCCTTTTAATATTAGGGGCAAGTTTTATTTATAGTATATTTTCTGAAAATTATTTATTCTCAATGATAATTTTTTTAATAGTTTTTATATACTATTTTGAATCAAGCAAGAAAATAAAAGAAAAAACAAAAACCACAAATGATTTTTATATATTAGAAGATGGAATATTAATAGATGAAGAATTTTTTGATTGGGATAGTATAAAAGAATTTTATATAATATATTACCCAGATGAAAAAATAAAAAAAATATATTTTAAATTAAAAAATATATTAATATCCAGAATATACATAAATATAGAAAATCAAAATCCAAATAAAATAAGAGAAATTTTAAATCAATATATAGAAGAAAATTTAGAAAGAAAATACGAACATGTATCAGATAGAATAGAAAAGTTTTTTAAATTTTAAAATGGACTTAAATACAGATCTTAAATTTATAGCTAGTGAAAAATTATATAATAAATTATTGAAACTAGATATAAAAACATTAGGAGAGTGCTTAAAACACACTCCTTATAGATATGAAATATATAATAATATAAAAAAAATATCTCAAATAAACGAAAATGATAAAAAAATTATTGTTTTAGTTAGGGTTGAAATAATGCAAAGTAGAAGGTCCAGAAATTTAAAAGGAAATTTTACAAAAGCAATAGTAAAAGATGATACAGATAGACTTGAAATATTATGGTTTAACAACCCTTGGATAAGAAAAAATATAAAAGTAGGTGATTTAATCTATCTATTTTGTGATATTTCATATAAAAATGGAAAAATATCAATAATCAATCCAAAATATAAAAAATATAAAAAAGAAGAGAAAATAGAAGAAATAATATATCCAATATATAAAAAAAGTAATAATTTAACACAACAAGATTTTAGAAGAGTAAATAAAAAAATTATAAAAAATTATGATGTAGAGTTTGAAGAATTTATTCCAGAAACAATATTAAAAAAACAAAAATTACCAAATTTAACAAAAACAATAATAGATTTACATAAAGGAAATTCAGAAGAAATAAAAAAAGCATCATTAAGACTTATTTTTCAAAAATATTTTTTAATAAATTTAAAAAATATATTAAGAAAAGAATATTTAGAAAAACAGAAAACATATCCCTGTGAATATAAAGAAAAAGAAATAAAAGATTTTATAAAAACCCTAAAATTTAAATTAACAGAAAAACAAAATAAAGTTATAAAAGAAATAATACAAGACCAAACAGAAAATATTCCTAATAATAGATTATTAGAAGGGGATGTAGGTTCAGGTAAAACGATAGTATTTTTAATAGCTACATTAAATATTTTGTTAAATAAACATCAAGCATGTTTAATGGTTCCAACTTCGATTTTATCAACCCAACATTACCAAAAAATATTAGAATTATTTAAAAATTATAAATTTAAAATTGCATTATTAAATAGTAAAAATAGTTTAATAAATAACAAAAAAGTAAATAAAAAAGAAGTAATAAAAGGTATTAAAGATGGAAAAATAAATTTTTTAATAGGAACACATTCTGTTATACAAAGTAATATAGAATTTAAAAATTTAGCATTTGTGATTGTAGATGAGCAACATAAATTTGGCGTAAATCAAAGAAAAAAAATTAAAGAACAAAATTTTAGTTCATTAAATAAAGAAAAAATATACCCAAATTTTTTATCAGTTTCAGCAACTCCAATACCTAGAACACTTCATCTTGCAATATATAGTGATTTAAAACTTTCAATTTTAGATGAAAAACCACAAAAAAGATTAGATATAAAAACAAAAGAAGTTTCAAATAAATTAACAATTTCTAAAAAAATATTAAAAGAAATAGATTTTTCTGATGTAAATAATATAGGAAGTGCTTATTTATTTATAAAAAAAGAAATACAAAAAGGAAATCAGGCTTATATAATTTGTCCAATAATAAATGAACCAGATTTAGAAAATTCAGAAATATATAATTTAGAAATAAAATCAGCAAAAGAAGAATATAAAAAAATAACTAATTTAAATATATTTAAAGAAACTAATATAGGATTATTACATGGAAAATTAAAAGATGCAGAAAAAAATAAAATAAGAGAAGAATTTTTAAATAAAAAAATAAATATTTTAGTTTCAACATCAGTAGTTGAAGTTGGTGTTGATATAAAAGATGCAACTTGCATTTTAATAAAAGGATCAGAAAGATTTGGACTTTCAAGTTTATATCAATTAAGAGGAAGAGTTGGAAGGTCAGATAAACAATCTTATTGTTTTATTTCTGGAAATATAAATAATATTAATACAAAGAATAGAATTCAAGCATTAATAAAAGCAAAAAATTCTTTTGAACTTGCAGAATATGATATGGAAAATAGAGGCGTAGGAGATTTTTATGGTGTAAAACAATCTGGTAATTATACCTATAATATAAATAAAAAATTATTAGAATTTATAAAAAAAGAAAGTATAGAATTTTATCAAAATAATAATATAAAAAAATATCCAAAATTATTAAAAAAAATAAAAAAAGAAGAAATAGAAGTTCATATGGAATAATTATCCAGAGTTTTGTTGTTTTATAATACATATTATATATGTTATAATTAACTAGTAATAATTATAAAAATAAAAAAAGGTTATGTTCTCTTTTTCAAATAAAAAAAGTTATCTAGGTATAGATATAGGAACATCTAATATTAAGCTAATAGAATTAGTGGATGATGATAGTATTCCAAGATTAAAAACTTATGGTTATGTAGAGCAAGAAGCAGACATTATAAGAAATGATAAAGATAAGGCTATAGAAAATACAATAGATTTAATAAAATTATTAACTAGAAAGTCTAAAACCACTAGTAATAAGGTAATAGCAGCATTACCTAATTATTCCGTATTTTCTTCTGTTATAAACCTACCCGCTATGAGTAGAAAAGATTTATCAACAGCTATACATTGGGAAGCTAAAAAATTTATTCCAGTTCCTTTAAAAGATATGGTTTTAAACTGGCAAATATTAGAAGATGTTTCTTCTGCAAGTATTATAAAAAGATCTAAAGAAAAAGATAGTAAGAAAAAAAATTACAAAATTTTATTAACAGCAGCATTAAAAAGTGTAGTTAATAAATATATTACTATTTTTAAGTCATCAGGTTTAGAGCTTATAAGTTTAGAAACAGAATCTTTTGCTATGATAAGATCCTTATTAGGAAAAGACAAATCTACAGTTCTAGTATGTGATTTAGGTCACAACATATCCTCAGTTTTAGTTGTAAAAGAGGGAATTCCTATAATAAATAGAAGCGTAGATGCCGGTGGAAGATTAATTACAAACAATATAATAAATAATTTAAAAGTTGATGCAAAAAGAGCTGAACAATTTAAAACAGACAATGGCTTATCAGGCGATATTACAACTGGAATACCTAAAATAATTACAGAAAGTTTAACTCCTATAATGGATGAAATAAATTATGCAATGTCCGTTTTTCAAAATCAATCAAATGAAACTGTTGAAAAAATAATTCTAACAGGTGGAACATCTAATATTAATGGTTTATCAGAATATATATCTAATAAATTAAATAAAAAGTGTTTTATTGGTAATCCCTGGGCTAGAATTGACTATCCAGAAGAATTAAGCCCAGTGCTTCAAGAAATAGGAGCAAGTTTTTCAGTATGTACTGGACTTGCAGAAAGAGAAATTGAAAAATAAGCTATGATAAATCCAAGCGATCCTACAAGCTTAAATAAAGATAAAAATGAATTATCAGAGGATAATAATGAAGAAACAAAAAATATAGAAGGTGTTTCAGAAGAAGAAAATTCAAATAAGTTAGAAAATAAAGATTCTAAAACTTTTTTGGATTTTATTAAAAAAGTAGAAAATAAAGAAGTAGAGGATATTAATGAATTAAACGAAGCAGAAGAAGAAAAAGAAGATGAAAATAAAGATAAGAAACTGCATAAAAAATTTAAAAAAAATAAAGATAAAGATAAAGAAAAAAAAGAAGAAGAGGAGGAAGAAGTAAATTTTATAAAAGAAAACGAAAAAGATAAAATAGAAATTAATCTTATTCCAGATAATGTATCCACAATACCTGTTCAGATTAATAAAATGATAAAGTGTGGATTCATATTTGGATTTTCCATAACAATAATATTTTTAGTTTATTTAGGTATATATTTATATGGACAATCTTCTGAAAAAAGAGTTGAAGATATAAGAGCAGAAAATACTAGATTAGAACAACAATATAAAAGTTATAAAGAATCTTTAGACGATATAAAAAATACTAAACAAAATTTAGATGAAATAATAAAATTATTAGATAGTCATATATATTGGACTAAATTTTTTAATCTTTTGGAAGAAAATACAATACCTGAAGTTTTCTATTATAATTTTACAGGTGATACATCAGGACAAATGACATTAAATGCTATAACAGACAGTTATTTAAGTGTATCAAAACAAATGATAGCATTTAAAAATGCAGAAAATTTTGTAGACTCAATTAGTGTTAATGATGCTAGTGCTAATAAATTAAAAATAAAAAAAGAAGAAACAAGTAATAACGAAATACAAGAAGAAGAAGGTGAAGAAAAAATGCAAACAGAAGAACAAAACATAATAGCATTTAGTGTATTTTTAGATTTAAGAGATGATGTTTTTCTAAAAATAGAAAATAATACCTCAGAAAATAATACAATAACAGAAAATTTAACAGAAGAAGAAATAAATTCACAGGACGAAGAAAACGATGATGCTGCAGGGGAGAACAGTGTTCCTTCAGTCAATAATGAAGACACTGAAAATAATGAAGAAAATTCCTATGATTTATCAGATGAAGAAATTAATGATCTTTTAGAAGATGAAAATTTAGATGAAATAGCAAATCAAATAGAGAATGAATTAAATCAAACACAAAAAGAAGATTAAATATGGATAAAAAAAAGTTAAAATTAAATTCAAAAATAGATATAAATTATATATTAAGTAATTATTTTCCACTTATTGCTTCTATTTTATTTTTTCTTGTTTTAGGAGCTGGTTATGTATTTTTAATTGATCCATATTTAGATGAAATAAAATTACAAATATCTCAAGATATAGCCACAGAGAAAAATTATGGAGTTATACAACAACAAAAAATTAATAAATTAATTGAACAAAGAGAAGAATTTGATAAAATAAATAATAAGGAATTAGAAAAAATAGATTATATTCTTCCTAAAGAAGAAGACATACCAAATTTATTTGCGCAAATTGAAGCCATAGCTAAAGAATATAATTTATTACTTACTTCTATTTCAACATCAAATTATAATGAAAAATCAGAAAAAGGCGAAATTGTTAAAAATCCAAATTCTGTAAATAAAATTTTAGTATCAATTACTTTAGATGGTGGAAGTGATTATGAATCATTAAAAAACTTTTTAAAGGCATTGGAATTTAACATAAGATTGCTTGATATATCTTCAATAAATATATCATCAGATTTCAAAGTATATAACATAAATTGCATAACATATTATAAATAATATGAAACTTGATAAAAGACATATAATAAAAATTATAATAGCATCACTTGTAATTATTACCTCTAGTGCAGGTATAGTGTTTCTTTCTTCAAAGAGGGATAACGCTAGTTTATATAATAGCTTTGTATTTGAATTAACAGACAATGATAAAGAATATCAAATAGATAAAACTATATTTTCAAAAGAAGCTTTTCAAAATTTGAAAAATTATAATAAAAATTCAGTAGAACCTGAAATAGTTGGTAAAAATAATATCTTTGTAATAACTAAAGATTAAAATTAAATAAATAAAAGGTTAAAAATGAGTGATATTTTAAAGCACTTGGTTGATAATAAAGTTATCACACAAGAACAAGCTATTAATATTAAAAAAGAAAATGTAAATACTAAAAAGGATATAGAAACTATACTTGTTAATAATCGTATTCTTAAAGATAGTGAACTTTTAAAAATTAAAAGTAATTTTTATAATTTACCAGAAGCAAATTTAGTAAATCAAAGTATACCGAAAGAAACTCTTAGTATCATAACTCAAGATTTAGCACAAAATTATAAATGCGTAGTTTTTAATAAAACGGGTAGAGTTTTAAGTGTAGCAATGGTAGATCCTCAAAATTATAATGCAAGAGATGCTATTGATTTTGTGACTAGAAAGAAGAATTTTGAAATTAAGTATTTTGTAACTACAAATTCAAGTATAGATTATGCTTTAAAACAATATACAAATATATCATCAGAATTACAAGAAGCCATAGGAGTAGCACAAGACAAATTTGATGATTTTGATACTGAAGCAGATATTTTTAATAAAGAAGAAGATTCAACAGAATTTGTCCAAAACGCTCCTATATCTAAAATGGTATCAGTAATTATAAGACATGCAGTTGAGGGGGCAGCATCAGATATACATATAGAACCTACAAGAAATGAAGTAAGAGTTAGATATAGAGTAGATGGAGTTTTATATACATCATTAACATTACCAAAATATACACATACAGCTATAGTATCCAGAATTAAAGTAATAGGAGGGTTAAAAATAGATGAAACTCGTATACCACAGGATGGAAGGATAAGACTAAAAATAGATGGAGGTTGGTATGATTTTCGTATTTCTAGTTTACCAGTTTCAGAAGGAGAAAAAATAGTTATACGTATATTAGACGCATCAAAAGGTGCTCCTACTTTAGAAGAGTTAGGGATTGAAGGTAGGAATTTAGATGTAGTAAACTCTGAATTAAAATCTCCTAATGGAATGATATTAGTTACTGGTCCTACTGGTTCAGGTAAATCTACAAGTTTGTTTTCTATTTTATCTATATTAAATAATGAAGAAGTAAATATAGTAACTCTTGAAGATCCTATAGAATATACTATTAAGGGAGTAAATCACTCACAGGTAAAGCCTGAAATTGGTTATAATTTTGCTAATGGATTAAGATCTTTTCTTCGTCAAGATCCAGACGTTATAATGGTAGGAGAAATTAGAGATGAAGAAACAGCTGAATTATCAGTTCATGCAGCTTTGACTGGTCATTTAATTATATCAACACTTCATACAAATGATGCAATTGGAACTATTCCTCGTATATTAGATATGCATATAGAACCATTTTTATTATCATCTTGTTTAAATGTAATTATAGCACAGAGACTAGTTAGGAGAGTTTGTGAATATTGTAAAGAAGAAGTAATGATAGATGAAAAAGTAAAAGAAGAATATTTAAATAAAATCAAAGATTTACCCCCAGAAATCCTTAAAAAATATAAAATAGATTTATCTAAAGAAAAGAAATTTTATAAAGGTAAGGGTTGTGTATATTGTGGAGATACTGGATATAAAGGAAGAATTTCAATAAATGAAGTTTTTAAAATAAATGATGAGGTTAAAACTTTAATAGAAAAAGGTTCTCCATCAGAAGAATATAGAAAACTTCTTGAAAAACAAGATTTTGTAACGATGGAACAGGATGGGATTATAAAAGCCTTAAAAGGTATTACCACCTTATCTGATGTTATTTCTGCAACTAAAAATTAAAATTATTAATTAAAAATATGAAAAAAATTTTATTAATAGACAATGACATATTCTTTGGAAAAATGTGCGCTAACGCTTTTGTTAAGAATAAAATTGATGTTGTATTTGCAAGAAGTATAGATAAAGGGATAGAAAAATATGAAACAGAAAAAGATATAAAATTAGTTATCATAGATTCAGCTTTAATAAGTGATAGAATATCTAAATTTATTAAAGAAAAAGAAGAAAAAAATATAGAAATTTTTATTTTAAATAGTGGAATTAATTTTTCTAAAGATGATATTAAAAAAATGGGTATAGAAAATTTTATAGAAAAAAGTTTAATTACAACAGATAAATTATCTAAACTTATAAAAGAGCAATTAAATTCATAAAAAATATGAACTCATCAAAAACTTTAATATTAAATAATTTATTAAAAAAAACATTAGAAAAAAAAGCTTCTGTTCTTTTATTTGTTGTGGGGATACAACCTATTATGAAATTAGAAGGAGAATGTTTATTAATAAAAGATGAAGAAATAGTAAATCAAGAATATTCAAGAGATATTATTAAATCTATATTAAGTACAGAAGAACAAGAGATATTAGAAAGAGAAAGAAATATAACTATAATAAAAGAAATAGTAAAAGATTATAGATTTAGAATTAATATATATTATCAAAAAAATGTTCCTACAATATCTTTTCAAACTATAAATAATGAATATCCACCACTTGAAAAATTAAGAATAAATAAACAATTTAAAGATTTAGTAAATAGAAATAGCGGAATTATTATTATATCTGGTCCTTATGCATCAGGTAAGACAACAACTTTATTATCTTTTATCTCTGAAATTAATAATACAAAAAACAAACACATTATTATTTTAGAAGAATTAACAGAAAATATTTTAAGTAGTAACAATTCAATAGTAGAACAAATAGAAATAGGTAAAGATGCAAAAAGCCTTCAAGATGCATTAGATGCATTAAATTATAAAACATATGATGTACTTGTTGTTTCAAAAAGCATAAGAGATAAAAATGAATTAAAAGAAATATTAAATATTTCAAGTTCAGGGAAGTTAGTCCTTATAATGGAACATACTTCATCAGTAGAGGGAACATTAGATCAATTTTTATCATTTTTTAGTAATGAAAATGAAAAAAAATATATGCAATCAGTTTTATCAAGAGAACTTTTGGGAATAGTTAATCAAAGATTGATCAAAAAAATAGGAGGAGGAAGAACTTTAGCAACAGAAATTTTAATAAATAATAAAACCTCAAGAGCAACAATTGATGAAGGGAATATTGCGCAAATTAGAAATGTTATAAAAATTGGAGAAGTAGAAGGAATGCATACATTAGATCAAAATTTACAAGAATTAGTAAAAAATAATGAAATATTACCAGAAGTGGCAATAGATTTTGCCCATAATGCAAACAAATTTTCTAATACTGAAGAAAACGATTTAATTAAGTGGTAAAAGAATCAAATGCCTTATTTTAAATATAAAGGAATAACAAACCAAGGAAGAGTAACTGATGGGGCTGTAGAAGCAGATAATATAGAAGCAGCAAAAAAAACAATCCAGAAAAATGGATTACGTATACAGTTTATAAATGAAGAAAAGCAAAATATTCTTAAAAAAGAAATAAATATTGCTTTTTTAAATAAGGTTAGTAAAAAAGAAATAGTTATTTTTTTAAGACAATTAGCTGTTATGTTTGAGGCTAGCCTTCCTATAGTTCAGTCTTTTAAAATCATTGCTAAACAAACAGAAAATCCAAAATTTAAAAGAATAATAAACGAAATTGCAAATAAAATAGAAGGTGGAGCAAAAATGTCTTATGTAATGAGTAAATATCCAGAAGTTTTTTCTGATTATTATGTAAATATGGTTAAATCTGGAGAAACATCAGGTAATTTAGATGAAGTATTAGTTTATTTAGCAGATCAGGAAGAAAAAAGTTATGACGTAATGTCTAAAGTTAAAGGAGCATTAACATATCCAATAGTAGTATTTATAGCAATGATTGCAGTATTTATTATAATGATGGTTTATATAGTTCCTAAAATGCTAGGAGCAGTCACAGAAATGGGTGGAGAATTGCCACTTCCTACAAAAATAATAATAGGAACTTCTAATTTTTTAAAAGACAATATTATATTACTAATTGTTTTTCTTATAATATTAACAATAGGTATAATTCTACTTTTAGGAACAAAAAAAGGAAAAAAATTGTTTCATTTAGCACAAATTAAACTTCCTATGATAGGAAAATTTTTCCAAAAAATTTATTTAACTAGATTTACAAAAAGTTTTTCTACATTATTAAGAAACGGTGTTCCTATTATACAATCATTAAGAGTAGCGGGGGATATTATTGGAAATGAAGTTTATAAAGAAGTTATAGAAGAAACTATATCAAGAGCAGAAGATGGAGATCCTATATCTGCTGTATTCTCAGAGCATGAAGATATAATTCCTGTAATGGTAACGCAAATGATATTAGTTGGAGAAAAAACAGGTAAATTAGATTATGTTTTAGAAAAAATTTCAGGATTTTATGAACGAGAATCTAGTAATATAGTTGATTCTGTAGTTGAACTTATTACTCCGCTTATTATAATTTTACTAGGGATAGTAGTTGCTATTATAGTATCTGCTGTTATACTTCCAATGTATAATATGGCTAACCAATTTTAAATGAATATTAAGAATAAAGGTTTTACACTTATAGAATTACTAGTAGTTATAAGCATTATTGGCATAATAAGTCTTATTGGTGTAGTAAGTTTAAATCAAACAAGAGAAAATGCAGGAGATGCTAAAAGAATGGGAGATATAAGACAAATAAGAACTGCTATTGATTTATATTATGATTACGAAGGTTATTATCCAACAACAACAGTTGATTGTGATTCTATTATTTTATCAGACTCATCATTATCAACAAATGGAACAACAGGATTTGACGAATTAATGGAGCAATTAATGTCAGAAGAAAATCAATTGATAGGTATAAAACCAGAAGATCCAAAAAATAGTGGAAATTTTACATATAGATACTGTTCAGACGGGTATATTTATGAAATTTCTTATTTTAATGAGTTAGATGATACATTTACAACATATAAAGCTTATTAACAAAATGAATAAAAATAAAATAAAAAAAATAATATATATATCAACATTTATAATATGGTTAATTTTAACTATTTTATTAGTTTTAAAAGAAAATAAATATGTAAATGATTTAAAAACATTAAAAGAAGTTAATTATGTAAATAAAGTAATTAATGATTATTTTATTAATTATGGAACTTATCCAAAAGCAGAAGATAATACATTATTAAAAAATTCTATACTTTGTGATTTAGGTTTTAATGATTGTGGAAAAATATTTTTTAATTTTAATAACAAAATAGAGTCAAATATATATTATACAAAAATAGAAGATGGATTTTTAATCCAATTTAAAACAAAAAAAGATAATAAATATTTAGAATGTGAAAATAAAAAAGGATGTAATTTTTCTTTAGATAATAAAGGAGATTTAAAAAGATATTAAAAAGATTCTAAAATAGTGTTATAATAAAGTCATTAATAATAAAACTAAATATTATGAAAAATAATAAAAAAGGTTTTACACTTATAGAATTATTGGTAGTAATATCAATCATAGGATTACTATCAACTATATCTGTAGTAGCCTTAAACGGAGCTAGAAAGAAAGGTCGTGATGCTAAAA